>NZ_JARBDB010000031.1:0-123507 GCF_036577605.1 Paenibacillus sp. GYB004 | reverse complement strand
ATTCGGTCTTGATTTTGCTAACGGGTGTGATAGACTTCACCTTAAAGGTGCTCCTCTCTTTGGGTGATGTTGTTCTAGGCAAACACCATTCTACCAAAGATTTGAGCCCTTTTTCATATTTTCAGAATGAGTCACTTTCGAAATTCAGGTTAAATTTTTAATCGGGCCGGAGATGGCAACTGAATTGGAGAAAACGAAACCGCGAGTTTTATCGATCCGCACAGACGCAAGTAAAACTAGGGAAGGGTACAACCTAGAAGCCTTTTACTCGCGCAAACCGCTGCAAATCACCTCCCGGTCACCTGTATCCCTACAAACGAGTGTGGAGATAGGGGCGATTGCAACTCAAGAATTCAACAACATGATCTATGGGCGAAGAAACGTAGCGGAAGGGCTGCAAACGATACAAGATCAGGTGCAAAAGCTGCTGGACCAGGAATTCGCGGACAAAAAGTAAAGCTGGAGCGGGCAGGAAAAAACTCAGCGTCCTTGTAATCGTCTTATGGAAACAGCCGAAAGGAATGAGTTCCGCTCCGTTGTCTTGTTGTGGATCTTTACGGCGGAGTCCCCGCAGCCCGCTTGTTCATGCGTCATCTGCCGATCATTCACAAATCGCCCTTTTCTTGGCCGCTATTGCCAAGAGAGGGCGATCGTTTGTCCGGAGCCGATTTAGTTTGTACGTTCCTACTGGCGTGTGCCGTTTCCTAGCTCTCCGCTTGCTCGAGCCGCTGATACAGCAGCTCCCGTTCCGCCTCCAGCAGTTGCTTCTCTCCGTGAAGCTCCGCCAGTTTTTTCGGGTCCGCCTCGGCCATCATCGCCTCGTCCAGCACGGCCAGCTTGCGCTCCATCGCCGCAATGCCGGCTTCCAGATCGGCAAGCCGCTTCCCATAATCGTCCGCGGCTCTTCTCCCGCCGATCCGGCTCTCCTCCCTTCCTCCGCCGCTTTTCCCGGCAGTCGCCGAAGCTTTGCCGTCTTTGCCTGCTTGCGGCGCCGCTTGTCTGCCGGATCGCAGCTCCCCGCGTTTCCGCTTCGCGTCGTTATAGCCGCCTTCGTAACGGGTAAGCGCACCGTCCTCCAGCCAATACGTGACCGGAAACAGCTTGTTCAGCAAATACCGGTCATGCGAGACGCAGATCAGCGTGCCGGGAAACGCGGCCAGCGTATCCTCCAGCGCTTCGCGGGCATCGATATCGAGATGATTGGTCGGTTCGTCCAGCACGAGTGCGTTCAGCTCCTGATGCATCAACTGCGCCAGCCGAAGACGCATCCGTTCGCCGCCGCTTAAGGAGTTTACTTTGCGGTACACCGACGCGCCGTAAAACAAAAATTTGGCAAGCAGATGGCGGGCTTCCCCCTCCTCGACCATCACCGTGTCGCGAAACGCGTCCACAATCGTTTTCTCTTCGTCCGGAAACAAATCGTGCTGCGCCAAATAGCCGATTTTCACCTGGCTTCCGACTGCCACCGTCCCGCTGTCCGGCTGAAGTTGGCCCAGAATCATGCGGAGCAGGGTCGATTTGCCGCTCCCGTTATCGCCTACGATCGCCACCGTCTCGCCGAAGCGGATGTGCAGATCGACATTCGCGTACAACATCCTGCCTTCGCGCCGATCGACTCCTCGGTCCAGACCCCCTCCGCTGAAGATTGCTAACTCGGCCGCTTCGCCGCTGCAGCCGAAAGACTTGCTGACGCCTTCCATTCGGACGACGTCCTTGCCGCTGCGCTCACTCATCTCGAATGTCAGCCCCATCTTCTTGCGCTCGAGCACAGGGCGGTCCAGCTTGTTCATCCGGTCCAGCGCTTTCTGCATCGCCGCCGCCCTTTTGAACATCAACGGATTGTCGGCCTGCGCCGCCCAGAGCCGCATCCGCTTGATCGCTTCCTCCATCTTCCGGATCTTCTTCTGCTGCTCCTGGAAAGCGGCAAAATCGAGCAGCAGCCGCCGCTCCTTCTCTTCCACGAAGTACGAGTAGTTGCCGTGATAAATGTCTACGGCTCCGCCCTCCAGATCGTACACTTTGGTCACGACGCGGTCGAGAAAATAACGGTCATGCGATACGATCAGTACGCTGCCCCGGTAATCCTGCAAATACGTCTCCAGCCATTCGACCGCGCTTAGATCGAGATGATTAGTCGGTTCGTCCAGCAGCAGCAGATCCGGGCCCTCGAGCAAAATCCGCCCCAGGCACACTTTGGTCCGCTCGCCTCCGCTCAACCGGTCGAACGGCATCTGCAGCAGATGCTTGATCCCCAAACCGTCGGCTACGCGCGACCGGTTCGCCTCCATCTCGTAACCGCCCATTCCGGCAAAAGCGTCCTGTAGCGTACCGTATTCCTTGAGCGCCTTCTCCATCGTATTCGGATCAGGACTCGCCATCTCGCTCTCCAGCTCCGTCATTCTCCGCTTCAGCCGGAGCAGCTCGGCGAACGCCAGTTCCAGCACCTCCAGCGCCGTTACATCCGGGCCGTAATCCGGGATTTGCGCCAGCATCGCCGTCCGGCTCCCCTTTTTGTAATGAATCGTTCCCGTATCGGGAGGCTCCATACCGGACAGCAGCTTCAGTACCGTCGATTTGCCGCAGCCGTTCGGTCCGACCAGTCCGATCCGCTCCCCGTCCTGTATTTCCAGCGAGAGCTGCTCGAATACGAGCGTCCCGCCCCACCTTTTGCTTATTTTCTCCGCGTAACACATCATCATCGCCGATCATCTCCGTACGTATAGTTTCGTTTATTTGTACGCCAAAAAGCCGCAGGTTCAGGCATACAGCCTTTTACCCGCGGCTTCTCATAGCCGAATAAGCCAAGTCCGTTCCGGCGCTTACACCGGTGCACGTACTCGAACTACAGGGTCAAAATGCTGCAGTCGCCAAAAAAAGACAGACGTCTCCCGTTATCGGCAAAACGGAATACGATAGTAGCCTGATGCACCCAGAATATGGACCATCCGCTACGAACGGCGACTTGCAACATTTGGACACCTCCTTATCCGACGCTACTCGGTTACGTCTTAATGTTTGAATTTGGAACGCAGGCACGGTGCAGCCACACGAACGTAGACCCTGATTCGGCAACGCTGCACGTACAAGATTAACTTTACCCAACCCCCGCGGATCGGATAAGGGGCATTTTGATTATAATTAAAAATTCGTAGTAACGGGTGATGGAGATCGCAATACCCAAACGCCAAAGAAGGCGATTCACGAGAAATCGCCTCCTTGATCGCCTTCCCCCGACCTGCACCACCGTCCGTCAGTCAGTTAATAAACTGCACCGCCTGCAGCATCCGCTTCAGCATAACCGCAGCTTGCGCGCGCGTGACGTCGTCCGCCGGGGCGAACTGCCCTTCCGCTACGCCGTTCACGATGCCTTCGCGAACTGCGGCGGCAGCCGCGCTCTGCGCCAACTCCGTGATCCCGCTCCGGTCGTTGAATGCGGACAGCGCTTCTCCCGCGGAATTCGACGGCGCCGTTTGGCCCGCCACCCGCAAACTTCTCGCGATCATGACGGCGATCTCCTGGCGGCTGATCGCCGCATCCTTGAACGTGCCGTCTTCGAAGCCCTGCACAAGCCCCGCCTTCGCTGCCGCGCCTACAGCGCCCGCATACCAGTCGTCAGTAGATACGTCGGCATAAGCGGAAGCTCCCGCCTTATTCTCCGCAAGTCCCAGAGCACGGACGAGCAGTGCGGCGAATTCGGCCCGCTTCAGCTTGGCATCCGGACCGAAGCGGCCTTCTTCCACCCCTTGCACGAGCAGCTTGGAGGCGAGCAGCTCGATATCCGCTTGGCCCCAATGCCCGGGAACACCGGAACGATATTTCCAGCTTCGTAACTTTTAGCGCAAGACTAGTTTCATAGTACCTTCGAACGAAACGCGTTTCAATCGGACGTAAGGCGCAAGTTTATGTTCTCCGCCTCCTCGACATCACGAACAGCACTGCCGCTGCCGCGATTACCAGCACGGATACCGCCGCGACCGCCGGAACGATGTAGCTCCCTTCGGCGACTGCCTTGGAAGGGTCGGGCGCTTGACCCGCGCCCAGCTCGGCCAGCTCCAGGCTCGCCGCGGACAATGGCCTCGTCATCTCGCACATGCCGGTCTCCAGCCGGTCCGACGTTCCGTAAGCGGAGACAAGATAGCTCTGGTTGACGGCAAATCCGGTATAGCCGCAGCTCGCCGAGCTCATCGCCGTGTACACTTCCGTCGTGGACGTAACCTGCCCCTTCCACACCGTCGTCACTTCGAACGTAACGCGAACCGGATCGGCCGACGATTGCGCGAAGCCGATTTTGCCCGGCTGCTTGACGTCCTTCACCTTCCCGGCGAAGATCGCCGTCTTCCGGTTCATCTCGGACTGTACGGACGGAGGCGCCGCGCAGGAACAAGCGAATACGTCCGCAGGAGCGGCGAACCCGATCACCGCCATAGCTAGCAAACTGCACAACAGGATGGTCCTCATACGTTTTCTCATCTTATCACCTCTGCCTTTAGTACGATGTCAGACCCAATAGGGAGAGTGGATTAAAAAGCGCTTGGCGAGTCTCTCTCCCTTTTTCAAAATACAACTCTGACTTTGTACTACTAGACGCACCGCAGCACCAATTTGTTCCACTTGTTGACAATGGAATTGGAATAGTGTACAAAAGAGTTAATTACATGCCATAACCAAATTCATTGACGAGAACGAGTACGCTAATCCCTTGTCCCCCAGAGAGTTGGCCCCGTGCTGAAAGCCAACGTTCAAGTGTTAGCCGAACATCCTCTCCGAGAAGGAAAGCTGAAGCGCACCAGTAAGCCGCCCCGGGGTCCCGCCGTTACAAGGGACGCGCATGATCGTGCGCAGTTGAGGTGCCGGGAGATTCGGAGCTTGGGTCGAACGGAACAAGGGTGGTATCGCGAGAGATAATCTCGTCCCTTAGAGGGACGGGATTTTTTTGTTTGATTATGGTTATGAACCCGAGAGGATGGCTAAGCGCGATGAGAAAAGTGGATGTCAAAGAAAAAGCAAGAGAACGCGAGCTCCGCGTACTAAAGAGATGGAAGCAGGAGGATACGTTCCGGCAGTCGATCGCAAACCGGGAAGGCAAGCCGAATTTCGTGTTCTACGAAGGTCCTCCGACCGCCAACGGCAAGCCGCATATCGGGCATGTGCTCGGACGCGTCATCAAAGACTTTATTTGCCGCTATAAGACGATGTCCGGTTACCGCGTCGTCCGCAAGGCCGGCTGGGATACGCACGGTCTGCCGGTAGAGCTCGGCGTCGAGAAGCAGCTCGGCATCTCCGGCAAGCAGGAGATCGAGAAGTACGGCGTTGCCAAATTCATCGAGACGTGCAAAGGCAGCGTGTTCGAATACGAGAAGCAGTGGCGCGAGCTGACCGAAGGAATCGCCTACTGGACCGATATGGATCACCCTTACGTAACGCTGACGAACGATTATATCGAAAGCGTGTGGCATATTTTGGCGGAGATTCATAAGAAGGGGCTGCTGTACAAAGGTCACCGCGTCAGCCCGTACTGCCCGGATTGTCAGACGACGCTCAGCTCTCACGAGGTCGCTCAAGGCTATGAAGACGTCAAAGATTTGAGCGCGACCGTGAAGTTCCGGAACAAGCAAAGCGGCGAGTATTTCCTCGCCTGGACGACTACGCCGTGGACGCTGCCGGCCAACGTGGCGTTAGCCGTTAACGCCAACCTCGATTACGTCAAAGTGAGGCAGGGCGGCGAGGTTTACATCGTGGCGGACAATCTGGCGGACAAATGGTTCAAGGAAGACTTCGAACGGCTGTCCGTTCATAAAGGCTCGGAATTCGTAGGCGCCGCTTACGAGCCGCCTTTCACTTACTTGACCGTAGAGAAAGGGTTTATCGTCGTCGATGCCGATTACGTCAGCGATTCGAGCGGTACCGGGATCGTTCATATCGCTCCGGCTCACGGGGAGGACGACTACCGGACGACCCGCCAGCACGGGCTCGACTTCGTAAGCGTCGTCGATCTGGCCGGCCGTTATACCGCGCAGGTCGCCGATTTTGCCGGACGGTTCGTGAAGGACTGCGACGTCGATATCGTCAAGAGCTTGTCCGAACGCAAGCTGCTGTTCGCCAAGGAGCGGTACGAGCACAGCTACCCGTTCTGCTGGCGCTGCAAATCGCCGCTGCTGTATTACGCGATGGAGAGCTGGTTTATCAAGACGACTGCGGTGAAAGATCAGCTGATCGAAAACAACAGCAAAATCGACTGGTACCCGTCCCATATCCGGGAAGGCCGGTTCGGCAAGTTTCTGGAGGAGCTGGTCGACTGGAACATCAGCCGGAACCGGTACTGGGGGACTCCGCTTAACGTCTGGTTATGCCGCGACTGCGGATGCGAATACGCGCCGGGAAGCGCGGCGGACTTGCGCGAACGGGCGGTTCAGCCGATCGATCCGAATCTGGAGCTGCACAAGCCGTACGTGGACGAAGTGCTGCTGCGCTGCTCTTGCGGAGGAACGATGGACCGCACTCCGGAAGTGATCGACGTCTGGTTCGACAGCGGCTCGATGCCGTTTGCCCAGCAGCACTACCCGTTCGGCGACAAGCAGCTGTTCGAGGAGCAATATCCGGCCGACATGATCTGCGAAGGGATCGACCAGACGAGAGGCTGGTTTTTCAGCCTGCTGGCGGTGTCCACGCTGTATAACGGCCAATCGCCGTACAAAGCGGTTATTTCTACGGGACACGTGCTCGACGAGAACGGGCAGAAAATGTCTAAAAGCAAGGGCAACGTCATCGATCCGTGGGACATCATCGACGAGTTCGGTACCGATGCGTTCCGCTGGGCGCTGCTGGCCGACAGCGCGCCGTGGAACAGCAAGCGGTTCTCCAAAGGCATCGTGGCCGAAGCCAAATCGAAGGTGATCGATACGATCCATAATACGCACGCGTTTTATGCGCTTTATGCAACGATCGACGGATTCAAGCCGGAAGATCACCCGGAGCAGCGTTCAACGAACGAGCTGGATCGCTGGATTCTCTCCAGACTGAACACCACCCTTCAGCAAGTAAGCAAAGGGCTGGAGACGTACGACTTCCTGAACCCGGCGAAGCAGCTGGAGACGTTCGTCGACGAGTTGAGCAACTGGTACATCCGCCGCTCCCGCGACCGCTTCTGGGGAAGTGGCTTGACCGCAGACAAAGTCGCAGCCTACCAGACGCTGCGCCGCGTGCTGTTGACGGTAGCGCGGATGATCGCGCCTTATGCGCCGCTGATCGCGGAGGATTTGTACGACAACCTCGGCGGCAAGGGAAGCGTTCATCTGGCGGATTATCCGCAGGCGAGCGAAGCGGAGATCGATTCCGTATTGGAATCGGATATGGAGACCGCACGCCAAATCGTCGAGCTGGCGAGAAGCGTCAGGAACGAGACCGGAATCAAAACACGCCAGCCTTTGTCCGAGCTGCTCGTCGCACTTGACCGCGAATTCGATCTCGGCCGTTTCGAGGCAATCATTAAAGATGAAATCAACGTCAAAGCGATCCGCCTCGTCCATGGCGACAGCGGCTTCGTCAACTTCGCCCTGAAGCTGAATCTGAAGGCGGCCGGTAAAAAGTACGGCAAGCTGGTCGGTCCGCTGCAAAACCATCTGAAGCAGCTTCCTTCGGCCGAGTCGAAACTTGCGGTGGATAACGGCTATCTCGATATCTCGGTCGAGGGAGAATCGGTCCGCGTCACGCTGGAGGAGCTGCTCGTCGAGAAGCAGGCGAAGGAAGGGTTCGCTTCCGCTTCCGGCTACAAAATGACCGTCGCCTTGAACACGGCGATTACCGAAGAGCTGGAACAGGAAGGCCTTGTCCGCGAAGTCGTACGCGCCGTGCAGGACTACCGCAAAAAGCTGGAGCTGCCGATCGAGAAACGCGTCAACCTGGTGCTGGACGTGAGCCCGCAAGTCAAAACGGCACTGGAGCGTTTCACGGATGTTCTGCACGACAATGTGCTGTTAGCCGGCGTCCGTTATGCCCAGGAGTCCGGCATGGAGATCGTGGCGATCGGGGAGTCGAAGGCCGGATTGCTGATTGAGTAAATGTTGCGCAAGGTAAAGACGCAGGAAAACCGTCCGGTGCAGTCGTCCGGACGGTTTTTTGGCGTGCGAGCCCGCTTCCTGCACCGCCTTGAATCCCAGGGCGCGGTGCTTGAGCGTCGCATGACGGTGGTCAACCACATGCCGCTTGTTTGCACGAGGAATGGGTATCTTCGCTGCTCCAACGGGTTGCCGATTGTTTCGTACCGCGCGGCTCCCGGATCGTTGTGCTCGGTTACGGGGCAGCGGTATAACCTCGTATTAGGAGGTATAGCAACAACCGGCATCAGATATTGCCTGTGAAGCTGCTTCCGGAAGAAAAACTTCCGCTATCTGTTTCCAATAGCGGGAATTAGACGCATAGCGGAAGAAACTGTTCCGCTATTTCCCGTATTACTGCCTATATTACCCAGTGTAGCGAAAATAACGGAAATCGGACTTCCGTTATAGCGTGAAAATGACGTACTTTGCGGAAATAGAGGAAATCATTCTTCCGCAACTTGCAGTTGATAACCGGTTCATTACGGACAATCTCCGACAGATGATAACAACGTGCTGTCCCAATTGTACTTTACTCGTAAAAAAAGCCGCTTCCCGGACTTTAAACGTCCAACGGAAGCGGCTCCTGCTTTTTTAGAAAGGAAAAAAGTACGGCAGCACGGCAACCATCACGATCCCCATCACCAGCTGCAGCGGCAGTCCGACCTTTAAGTAATGGCTGAACTTATACCGGCCGGCCGACATTACAAGCGCGTTAGGCGGCGTGGAGAACGGCGACGCGAAGCACATGCTGGCCCCAATCGAGACGGCGAACAGGAACGGCATCGGGCTGACGCCCAGCTGGACCGCGGCCGTGAGCGCGATCGGGGCAAATAAGACAGCGCAAGCCGTATTGCTAATAAACAGCGTTAAGATCGACGTTGTAAAATAAACGCCTGCCAGCAAAGCTATCGGCCCGAATCCGCCCAGCGAGCCGACGAGCCCTTCGGAAAGCAGCTTCGCAGCGCCCGTCTTCTCGATCGCGATCGACATCGGAATCATCCCGCCGATCAGCACGATGCTTTCCCAGTTTACCGTCTTGTATGCCTCTTCCATATTGCGCACACAGCCGAATACCACCATCAGCACAGCGGCGATCATGACCGACGCGACAGCCGGAATAAGCTCGGTGATCAGGAGCAGCACCATTAAGAGCATGATGCCGGCGGCGATCGGAGCTTTGTGGTCCATCGTCACCTTGCGGGATTCCTCGATCGGCTGGCCGACTACGACGACGTCCGCCTGTTCCGCCGCGAGCAGGGCAATGTCTTTCCACGTCCCTTGGACGAGCAGCGCATCGCCGAACCGCATCTTCTCCTCCTTCAGATTGTGAAGCAAATATTGCTCCTTCCTCTGAATGCCCAAAATGTTGATCCGGTATTTCTCGCGAAACCCGGATTGTTTGACGAGCTGGCCGATCAGTCTGGAATTCGGCGTCAGCATCACTTCCGCAATGCCTACATCGTGAGTCGCGTACCGCTCCGCGCTTGCGCGCGGCTGGTTCTCCGGAGCTTGCCGGTCGAGCAGCACTAAGCCGTACGTCTCCGCAAACCGCTGTGCGTGCTCGAAAGTACCGTTTACGTACAAAATATCATCTTCTTGAATGACCGTTCCCGGTCCGGCGATTTCCTGGTTGATCGTTTTGAAAAACTGATTTTTCGCCGACGTCTTGCGCCGGATCTCAATGACGTTAATGCCAAACGAAGCCGGGATATTCAGCTCCAGCAGCGTTTTCGTCTGAATCGGAGAATCCGCGCCAACCTGAATCCGGAACAAATTCCGGGACAGCTGGTACTTCCGCGCCAGCTCCTTCAACGTCCGGCCATTGTGCTTCTTATCGCCGCCCTCTTCGTTTTTCGGCAAAAACCGGCGCAGGAAGAGCAGCGCCACGATGCCGGTAACCAAACATACCAATCCGATCGGGGTAAACGAAAAAAAGGACAAGCTGCCGTAGCCGGCATTTTGGAGCGTTTCTTGAATGACGAGGTTCGGCGGCGTCCCGATCAGCGTCAACATCCCGCCGAGGCTGCTTGCAAATGCGAGCGGCATCAGCAGCCGGCCCGGATTCGTCTGGGCGCTCATCGCCAGACTGACGACGATCGGCAGCATCACTGCCACCGTCCCCGTGTTGCTTACGAACGCGCCGATCGCCGACGTGACGAGCATCACCATGATGAGCAGGCGCGTCTCGCTTTTGCCCGCCAACTGGAGCAGCTGCCTGCTCGCCATCTTGGCGAGGCCGGTCTGGAAGATCCCGCCCCCGACTACGAACAGGCCGATCATCATGATGACGACCGAGTTCGAAAAACCGGACAATGCCTCGCCCGGCGTTAAAATTTGAAACAGCATCAACACGATCAACGACCCGATCGCAACCAAATCCGAACGTATTTTGCCGGATATGAATAACGCAGACGCCAGCGCCAGCGTACCAAGCGTAATAATCATCGGTCCATCCACATCTGGTTCCCCCCTGTTATAGTAACTCAAGCAACTCGCTGTCTCCCTCTTTTCGACATTTGTCTGGGCATTCCTGCCTAGTGGGACACTTGTCGGAGTTTGTTCCAGTTTGAGATGGGGATCAAGTCGATCCCGATCGGAGACAGACGCACCCTATGGCGGTGACCCGGTGTCAGGGAGGTGGCAGGGCAAGCTACATTCGTTTTTTTGGGGGAAGTATGGGGTTGAGAATGCTTGCTTGCTTGGATGTGGTTTGTACCTGTTAGTGGGGCGAACGGGGATTTCGCGCGGCGGTCTGATAATAAGAGGCTTTTGTACATGCTATTTGCTATTTTAGGCGACTTTGACTAAACTCCTGAAATGGAATTTTTTGTAATCTATTATTTCAGCTTGATAGCCCCAACTCCGGTCTTTTTGCCAGTAAATAGGAGGTACAATCATCCGCTATATGGGGAAAATGCAATGCCCATCCTACCGAAAAATAAGGGGTGACAAAGAGCCTGTCGATTCATTATGGACAACCAAGTGGAAAGGGAAAAGATTACCTTCTGGCGAGTTTTGTCTGGAATCCCCTACCTTACAATCCTTATTCAATCAAGGGATTCCGGACAACCTGTTTGAGCAGAAGAAGGTAACTTTTCACTTGGAACGCCCTGCTATCACTTCTACACATTGAATCGACAGCCTCGACAAAGACCGTTATTTAGTTTGTTTGAGCAGCTTGAGCTTGGGAAGCACTGGGTCAGCGGTCAAGATGTGGGGAGCGGCTGCCAAGCCCAATTCCGTAACTGCCGCAACTCCCCGTTCAGACGCTGCGGATCAGATAGGTCGCATAAACAACAAAGCCCCCGGCTTCCGCCAGAGACTCTGTTGTAAATCCGCTTTCAACGCTTCTCCACACGAATCGTGCCATCCCCGCCTACATAAACGCGGTTGGACGGATCGTTGCGCAGCTTCACGTTGCACATCTTCAGCTTCATTTCTTCCAGCTCGGCGATTTCCCAGTCCGGGGCGTCCGGGACTCCGCGGCCGGCGAGGAAGGAATCCTTCTCCTCCCGCGCGGCCGACTCGTCCTCCCAGTCCTTCACGCCGAAATAGTCCAGCTCATAGCGGTTGACCAGCCTGCAGGCGAACAGTTCCGAGCTTCCCGCATGCTTTAATACGTATGGCACCGCGCACCTCCAGCTCTGTCTTACATGTACGACTGCCGCCTCGCGACCGGGCCTTGTGCGCCGGAAACACCGCGCGATGTGGAAGAGAGCTCCCGCCAAACGCTGTGTCGCTGTATTCGAACCACGCGGTGTCTCTCTGCCCAGCGGCGGCGGGCGACCCGATCCGGGCACGGCGCGTTTCCTAGCCGTTTACAAATAAGGGTTCTCGTGCTTCGCTTTCAGCCGGTTCCAGCGGCGTTCCACCTCTTGCTCGAACGATTGGAGCGCCTCCGCGTTTTCCGGCTTCGTCATATGCTTCGTCTTGCCCATCGAGCCGAGCCATTCGGCGACGGTCACTTTTTTGTTTTTCTCTTCCGGATTGTACGTAATATTCGTAATCCCGCGCTCGATCTCGTACAGCGGGAAGAAGTTCGAGCACACGGCGGCATCGATAATGTTCGTGCCTTCCTGATCGTCGGACAGCCAGTTGAGCGGGCAGGTGATCAGGATTTTGCCGTAGACGAGCCCTTCGTTCTGCGCGTACCATTGCGCTTTGGCCGCTTTTTTGACAAGATCCTGCGGGTACGATTCCGATCCGGTGAACACATACGGAATGTTCGTCGCGGCCATAATTTGCGCCGTATCCTTGTGATGGAACAGCTTGCCGGCCTGCTTCTTGCCGACGTTGGACGTCGAGGTCCGGTGCCCCATCGGCGTCGAATACGACAGCTGCGCGCCTGTATTCATGTACCCTTCGTTGTCGTACTCGAGGATGATCATCTTGTGATTGCGAAGCGCGGCGCCGATCGCCGGTCCCATCCCGATGTCCATTCCCCCGTCGCCTGTAATCATCACAAACGTGAAATCGTCCGGCAGGTTGAGATAATCGAGCTCGCCTCTGCGCTTGCGCTCCCAGAACATCTCGACGACGCCCGACAAGGTAGCCGCCCCGTTCTGGAACAAGTTATGAATGTACGTGGCTTTGTGAGCCGAGTACGGATAACCGGTCGTCACGACCATCGCGCAGCCGGTATGGAACAAGGCGACGATATCGCCCTCGATGCCCTTGAAGAACAGCTCCAGCCCGGAGAAAATCCCGCAGCCCGGACACGCCCCGTGACCCGGCGCGATCCGCTTCGGCTTCTTCGTGAGCGACCGCAGCGGCGGAATGCGCACGTTCAGCTTGCCGGACGCCGCATCCGGCGTGACGGTGATCAGGCCTGTTTTCAAATCCTCGTATTTCATCGGATTCAACACGCGCTTCGGCGCCTTCGCAGGATCGCCCGGCGTATGGCCATAGTAGTCGAACGGCTTCGCCACATACCCTTTCTCCGCCGCCTCGATGGCGAACTGGAACAAGTTGTGGCCGTCCTCGGCGTAGAAGTCTTTGCCTCCCAGCCCGTACACCCGGCTGATCACAAGCGTATCCCGGTTGCCGTGCGTGAACAGCGCAGCCTTGATCTCGTTGACCATATTGCCGCCGTGTCCGCCGTACGAATCGGCCCGGTCTCCGACCGTAATCGCCTTGACGCCCTTGAGCGCTTCCGCGATCTGCTTCTGAGGGAACGGACGGATCATGTTCGGCGCGATCGAACCGGCCTTAATCCCTTTGGCGCGGAGCTGGTCGACGACATCCTTGATAATCTCCGATGCCGAGTTCATCAGGAACACGGCCACCTCGGCGTCTTCCATCCGGTACAGGTCGAGGATCGGGTAATCGCGGCCGGTCAGCTCGGCGTATTCCTGGCGAATCCGGTCATAGACGTGCTCCGCATTGTACATCGCCATCGACTGCTGGTAACAGTTGTTGATGTAGTCCGGCTCGTTCATGTACGGCCCTACAGTGATCGGATTGTTGCGGTCCAGCACATCCGGATAACCGCGCGCGGGCTGTGCCCCGATAAATTTGTGCACATCATCGCGGTGTGCGAACGTCATGACCCGGCGTTTCTGGTGGGACGTGAAATAACCGTCGGACGCAACCAGCACGGGCAAGCGCACCTCGGGGTCTTCCGCCAGTTTCAGCGCGATGATGTTCATATCGTAGACCGCCTGCGGATCGCGGCACATCACGATCGGCCAGCCGGTGTTCAGCGCAAAATACAGATCCGAGTGATCGCCGTGAATGTCCAGCGGACCGGATACCGAACGGCAGACCAGGTTCATCACCATCGGAAAGCGGGTGCCGGACTGAACCGGCATCTGCTCGATCATATACAAATAACCGTTCGCGCTTGTCGCGTTAAATACGCGGCCGCCCGCCGCCGAAGCGCCGTAACAGACGCCGGCCGAGCCGTGCTCGCCGTCCGCGGGAATCAGCACGACGTCGTGCTGTCCGTTCGCTTTCATTAAATCGAGAAATTGGGCGACCTCCGTCGAAGGAGAGATCGGGAAATATCCCATAATATGATAGTTGATCTGATGAGCTGCGTAAGCAGCCATTTCATTGCCGGATTCGTATACGACGCGCTGCTCGACTGTACCCGTGCGTTGCTCTTCGCGCTTCATGTCAATTGCCATGTGCCCTTGTCACCCTTTCGGCTGGAAATGGGGAAGCTACACGATCGCCCGGTCGAACCGGTGCGGCACCCGATGCTGCTCGGCGTAGCCGTCTTCCTCGCGCGATTTGGACAGCGCTTCGGTCGGACAAGCGACTACGCACTTGAGGCAGCCTTTGCAATATTGGTAGTCGATGCCTTGCAGGAACATTTGCGGCCGTCCCTTCTTGTCCGCCTGTTCGTCCCACACAAAGCAAAAATCCGGGCATACGTTGTCGCAAGCCGCGCAATGGATACATTTCTCGTCGTCGAAGTGCGGCATCATCCCGGCCCGGGAAATGCTCAAATCTTTCAGAATGCTGTTGCCCGGATTCGTAATGACACCGCCCATAGGCTGAGTCTCGTAGCCGAGAACCGGAGTGTCCTGACGGACAAAAGCCGGCATCACATCGCCCTCGGGCAGCGCGTACGTCTGGAAGCGAACTTCATTATAACCCCTCTCAAACGTCCGCAGCGCCGGCCCGACCGCTTGGGGGTATTTCTTTTCGAGCGATTTGCGAATGACACCCTTCATGACTTCCGCATCCAAAAAGTCGCACAACCGGAACAAGGCCCCCAGCATCGCCATATTGACCCGGTTGTTCTCTTCGAGCGAGATGCCGATCGCATCTACGACGGCAATCGTTCCGCCCTTCAGCTTCATCTTGTCCTTCAATTCGTCTGGCGTCCGCGTCGAGTTTACTAGCACAATACTGTCTTCATAGATGCCGCTGATTACATTGACCGTTTTCGATAAAGATTCGTGAAAAATACCGACTACATGTGGCCGTTCCACGGGAGAAGTATCACGGATGAACGTATCCATATCGCAAAAACGGATATGCGCCTTGACCGGGGACCCTTTTTTCTCAGAGCCGTACGACGAGAAGCTCACTCCGTTCAAGCCGACTCCCATAACGCCCGCTTCGGCAAGCATCTTGCCTGCCAAATTCGCGCCGAGTCCGCCGATCGATTCAAGGCGGATTTCAAAAAAACCGAGCTCGTTCACTTTCGGTAAGAGTACCATCGCGTTTCTCCTTTCGAGTTCGGATGCTGCGACTTATGATGGTTGCACTATGTCTCTCCCTCATTTTATCAGCAATTCCGCCGTCAGCAATCTTTTTTTTCAGAATTTTCGCTCATGCACGACGATTCATTTTATAATATATGAAGGTTATGAAAGTGACGTGAAAAAACCGGCGCTGCAAGAGGGAATAACGGGGTTGCCAGACTAAGCCGGGGCAAAAACGGGAACTGCGCGGAACCAGGAAAAAGCGGCGCGAAGCAGAAGTAAACATCCAACAGCATCCGCATGAAGAGAGGACTATCCGATGACTTATCTTCCGCTTTATATCGATAAATACCGAAATATGGACTCGGCCTTCCCTTTGGACTATACGATCAACCGGCTGGAAAGCGGTTATCCGGCACATCGGCACGACTATTTGGAGCTGTCGTATGTGATCAGCGGCGAAGGAACAGAGACGATCAACGGAACGGTCCATCCGATGAAGCCGGGGACGTTCACCTTTATACTGCCGTACCAGATCCACGAGCTGCACACGGAGCCTGGAGAGCCGCTCGTGCTGTATAACGTCCGGTTCTCCGCAGGTCTGTTTGCGGAGCTGGAAACGGAAGCCGTGCTCCAGCGGATGCTGGCCGGCTCCGATCCGTCGCTGCCTGCTTACCATCAGTTCGAGGAAGTGGCGGCATCAGCCATGAAGCGGTCGTTCGACCGGTTTTATGAAGAGTATGGGAGAGCCGACAGCTGGAGGAAGCTGAAAATGAAAGTGACGCTGCTTGACATTCTGATCGAATTCGACCGGAGCCGGAAGCAGGCGGCCAGCGACCGCGCGGCAGCGGCAGCGACGACGGGGAGCCGCCTGTATTTGGACATCATCCGGTATATCCAGCATCATTTCAAGGAGGAGCTGACCTTGAACTCGGTGGCGGGGCATTTCGGCATCAGTCCGGCTTATTTGAGCGCTCTGTTCAAGAAAAAAGCCGGGCGGACGTTTCTCCAGCACGTGCACGACGTGCGGCTCGGACACGCCTGCGGGCTGCTCCGTTCGACCGGCATGAAGATCGCCGATATCGCCATGGAAGCCGGCTACGGCTCGTACAACACGTTCTCCCGGCTGTTCCGCGAGCAAAAAGGCACCACTCCGAACGATTACCGCAGGCTGTCGGAGGAACCGAAGCGGCCGTAAACCGCCGTCCTTCCGCATCCGCCCCCTTAGAGCAGCGCAGAAGTAAAGCCCCGGTCTCACGAATGTGACCGGGGCTTTTCACTCTTTGATCGATTCGTTGCCGAATTTGTTCATGAAGATAAAGATGCCTCTGCCGCGTTTTTGACCGTCTCTGCATTGGGAACGAACCAATTGTCCCAGCAGAGCGCCGATTTGTTTGGATACCGGATAAACCCGTTGTTATGGATACTGATCGGCGTCGCTGGAGCGTTATCGGTTTCCGACAAGACGACAGGATACAGCTTGATATGGTCGATTCATTTCGCCCTCTTAATCCCCAAGGTTAAAATGTTGGCGGTACCCCTAAACGCTCTTCCAAAATTACGCGCAGCTCAGCAGGAATCCGTTCAAACACGACCCCTTTCCCCAAAAACAAAAGCCAATCCGCATAATACGTCAGCCCCTCGACATCGGTCACATCCAACTGAACATTGAAAATCCCGCTCGACTGAAACATCCCAGTAAAGGACAAGATAATCCCCGGCGGGTGCATACGCTTAAAGCGCTGAATCCCAGTCGAATCAAGCTTCACAACCAGATTGGACTCTCGTGCACCAAGCCGTTTTTTGCTTATAATCTCTTGCTCGGACCACTTCATCTCCTGCCCAGAAATTGCCGAATCCCGCAGCATCGCAACAGGCAAATAACGAAACTCATCCGTATCAAAATCATAAACTTCGACCAGCCACTGAGCGTTCGAGTTAAAAATATGCAGCAAAAAAACATCCATTAACTGCGGCCAGCCCGGACTCAGCTCATAAGTCAAGCGCAAGTGCTTATCCCGCACAGCAAGCGAAATCAGCTGGTTCAGTCCCGCAGGCGCTGCATCATCAAGCTCCAAGAGGTTCGGATTTCCAGGGTTTGTATTTTCAAAAAGCAGGATATTATTCAGCTCGATCAGCTCGTCTTGCTGGGTTTGCGACGCGATGCCGATGAGTTTTTCAGTGATAGAACGGCGATTTTGCAGATACGGCAGCTGCGAATTTTTCGAGGCGATAAAGCTGATAAAAATCGCCTTCAGCTCATCTGGCGTGAAGCGGACGGCGGGCAGATACTGATTTTGAAGGACATAGTAGCCGCCACCGCGCCCCAGCTCGGTCGTCAGCGGAAAACCCATCGCCTGAATCTCGTTAATGTCGCGAATCGCCGTCGCTCGGGAAATCTTGAACTCCCGCTGAATCTCAGCAATCGTAAAATGCGCGCGGTTATTGATGTAGCGCATAATCAGGTTCACTCGTTCTGTTTTCCTCATGGTTTTTATTGTATCAAAAATGTAGCAAAAATAAAGCCAGTGCTGACAGATTTACATTTTATGATTGAAAATAGGAAATGAACTAAATTTCCTCCATAGATAGGTTGAAAATTCTGGCGATTTTAAGAGGCAATAAAAAGTATCATTTTCTGATACATTCGGCAAATAGAATCAATCTTGTAAAAAATAAATCCGCGAGGAGAGAACAAAATGTCTAACTACTCCATCAAAACAATCTCAGAAAACTACAAAATGACTGCTTTCGGTGTTTTACTTGAAGACTACAACGACTGGGCAGGCAATGCAGCAAAAACTGCAGCGAAAAAAGCTGAAATCACTGAAAACGGCAAGCTAGCTGAACTTCTCGCGCTCGCTGACGGGCAAGAATATCAAATCAACTACGTCATCGACGGCAAGGCTTGGCGCGGCTTCGGCGTGATGGGCGAGTTCGACGCGGAAGGCGCGGTCGTCCTCGATTTCCTCGCTGGCGACTACCTCGTCGTGCCTGGCACAGGCGCTGACAAAAACCGCCTTACTGACGAAATCACAGGCAACGTTTTCGGGGGCTTGTTGCAAGGAATCACAGACTACAAATACGTAGGTCCCGGTAACTCAACATTTGTCAAAGCAGCCGAAAACGGTGAATTCTATGGTGAAATGTGGCTTCGTGCCAAAAAAATCGAAGGCTAATGAAGCTTTTGGCGGCAAAGAAGGTTTCTTGTTTGACGATTTGGGGATTAATGGAATTTTGTAGCGGAAGTTAAACCTGGATAAAAGGAGCACTCCCATGACAGATTACACAATTGAACACAAAAAATCATTCACATTGACCGCTTATGGTTTTTCCATTCATTCGAATTTCCAAGACATGCAAGCTTTGCAAAAGGAGAAAGCTGAGTTTTGGGGCGGACTCAAGGCGGACGGGCGTTTCGATAAGCTCAAAGACGCCGCAAAAGACGATCGCGAATGGTCAGTCAACGAGGTTTATCAAGGCAAACCGTGGAATTATTTCGCGGTAGAAGCAAGCAAGTCAGTGTCTGACGCAACCCGCATGATCGAGTTTCCGGAGAGCGAGTACATCGTGGTTGCAGGAAATGGCGACAAGGAAACTTTGTTTGATCAGCTGACTTACCGTGCTTTTGGCGAAGTCTTGGCCAAAATCACTGACTATGCTTACATCGGCGGTCCAAATGCGACTTATCGCACAGATAACGGCGACGGCACTTTCTACGGCGAATTTTGGGTGCCTGTGGTTAAAAAGTAATAAGAAAAAATCCTGTGAAAACAGGATTTTTTCTTTTATCAAATGGTCGAAACCTTAGCCTGCATGCTAGAAAAAGACGCCTCCAGAACCACGGCAGCATTAACCGGGATGGAAGCGTCTTTTACTCTTTTGTTGCGCCTATTGTCCGTACAGCGGTTCGAACTTCTACGTTAGCCGAAGCTGTCAGCCTTCAATGCCCGCTTCCGCGAACAACCGGTCGTACCCCGCCGCCGTCCGCTGCACGAGCTCTTCAGCAGGCTCTTGCGGAGGCTGCTGGGTCAGGACCTCCTGCGAAACGACGCCGGTATAACCGATGTGCCGCAGCGCCTTCAGAAACCCGGCCAGATCGATCACGCCTTCGCCGCTGATCCGGCGGTCATTGTCAAGCGCCTCCGATACCGGAACGTCCGGCGCGTCGTTCAGATGCACGTGCACGATCTGATCTGCGCGCAGAGCGTGAAGATCCTCCACGCCGAGCTCCGTCGTATACCAGTGATACGCATCCAGCAGCAGACCTACATTCGGCTCCCCGATCGCCGCCGCGAGATCGAGCGTATCGGACATCGTCCATATGTACGGATGCTTCCAGCGTGTCCGCAGATGGTGCGGCCCGACGAATTCCAGGCCGAGTCGGATGCCGTACGCTCCGAGAATTTGCGCGCACAGCCGGAGACGTCGGATGGCTGCCGCCATAAACGGCGCCGCCGGCTCGTCGGTCGAAGGCAAAATGTACGTGCAGCAGGACGTACAGCCGAGCTGCCGGGCTCCTTCCGCGGCAGCCACCAGCGCAGGCAACCCTTTGCGGAACTCGTCGTCGGTCGTCCGCCATTGGACGGGCAGACCGATCGAGCCGATCCGCATCCCGTGCGAGCTCAGCAGCGACGCCGCGCCCTCCGCCCCTTTCTCCGCAATCAGCTTGCCTGCATCGATATCGACAGCTTGGAAGCCGTACCGGGCCGCCAATGCAATAAACGCCTCGTCGCTGCCGACTTGGCCGAGCCCCGCTCTCGTTAATCCTCGAATCATTTCGCTTGCTCCTTCCAATTGTTCAGTCCAGCGTCCATACATCGCCTCAGCGCAGGCCGTCCCAATCCAGTCTGACTTCGCTGCCCGTCCGGGACGACTCGTAAATCGCATCGATAATCAGATTGTTCGTCAGTCCGGTGATCGCCGACGAAATCGGCTGCTTGCCGCTTTCCACGCAATCGAGGAAGTGACGGCTCATCCGGTTCCGCGCTCCTTCGTCCTTTTCCGGCGTCTTCAGCTCAACCTCGATCGCGCGGTCGAACGATTCGGTCAAAAACTTGCCCTGCGATCCCCGGATCGAAGCTCCGCCCTCGGAGCCGAACAGATGGACGAACGGCTGGCTGTCCGTATCCATATGAACCGCCCAGCTTACTTCCAGCGTCAGCGTGCTGCCGTTTTCCATCCGGATGAGCGCCGTGCTGAAATCTTCCACGTCCCATACGCCGTTCCAGTCCGGCGTTCCCCACGAGCCGATGCCTTTGCGCTTCGGCCCGAACTCGGCGTAGGCGGCTCCGGATACCGCGACCGGCTTCGGATCGCCCATCAGATGAAACGCCAGATCGAGCATATGAACCCCGATATCGATAAGCGGTCCGCCGCCGGACATCTCCTTGCGCGTAAACCAAGTGCCCCAGCCGGGAATCCCCTTGCGGCGGTACCAGCCGGTCTTGGCGGAATAAATATCGCCGAGCGCGCCCTGCTCCATCTGCGATTTCACCTGCATCGGCAGCGAGTCCCAGCGCATCTGGTGCGAAACCATGAGCACGTTGCCGGTGCTGTTCTGCGCCCGGACGATCCGCTTGGCATGCTCGGCGTTCAGCCCCATCGGTTTCTCCAGCAGCACGTGCTTGCCCGCTTCGAGCGCACTTACCGCAAAATCCGCATGGAAGCGGTTCGGCACGCCGATGACGACGGCGTCGATATCGCTGCGGGCGATCAGTGTCTCCGCACTCTCTTCCACGGAAGGAATGCCGAACTGCGCCGCTCTCGATTCGGCCAGCGGCCGGGACACGTCGGAGATCGCCACGATCTCGCAGCGCTCCTTCAGCTTGCTGAACTCCGTCGCATGTACCGCCCCAATATTTCCTGCACCGATAATGCCCAGCTTTATAGTTCGACTCATCCTCTTCGTTCCCCTCTCTTCTGCGTGCACGGCATCATCGTTTATGCCGGCCGCGGCCTGACAACCCTCGCAGGGCTTTGCGACAAGTATAACCCGTACCGCCGGAAAATGCGTTGCATTTCTTAAGCTAAATATCCCAACTTTTACACGGTACCGGCGGCGGCCCTCCAAAGATGTATACGCGGCTGCTTTTCTTTTTTGTTAAGGAACGCTTGCACCTCCAGTAACGTTATGCCTTATGATCGATATATAGTCGCTACAAGGAGGAGCATGATATGAACGATAACAAAGCCCGGCATTACTCGATAGGAGAATTCGCGGAAAAAACCGGCACCTCGGTCCGGACGCTTCATTACTACGACGAAATCGGATTGCTCGAGCCGCTTAAACAGCCGGGATCCGGACACCGGCTCTATACCGGCCGGGACGTGCTGACACTGCAAAAAATCGTCAGCTTGAAATTTCTAGGCTACAGCCTGGAGCAAATCAAAACGCTGCTCCGCGAAGCGAGCTTCGACATGAGCCTCATAGAGACGTTGACGCTTCAACAGCAGGCTCTGGAACAGAAGCAGGAGCAAATCCGCCTCGCCCTCACAGCGATTAAACGTACTATTGCGCTGCTTGAGGAAAAGGGCGACATCGACAGCAGCATTATGATGACGCTTATTCACAGCATCCAGACGGAGAACGAGCAGCGGGAATGGCTGGAACGCCACACATCGAAAGAGATCGCAAACCGGCTGTTCGATCAGCCTGACGATCGCAAACTGGAGCTGGACAAGGAGTATTTGGAACTGTCCGGCGAAGTGAAAAGGCTGTTCGGCAAACCGGCGGGCGATCCGGAGGTGCAGGGGCTGATGGAGCGGTATTTGAAGGCGAATTTGGAGTTCGTCGGAGAAGAAGCGATGAACGGGTTCGGCAGCCTCGAGTCCGTGCAGTTGGAGGACTTGGAGAACATGGTCGTCTCCCCGTTCTCGAAGGAAGAGGAGGACTGGCTGAACGAGGCGATGGAGCTTTTCATGAACCGTAACGGCATGATCGATCCTACCCCGTGACCCGCGCATGCGGACGATGGATCATCAATGTCCCGCCTTATAACGGAAATGGTTGCAGCGCGCGCCATCTCCGGCGCACGCTGCGGTGTTGCATGGCAGTTGTCAAAAAGGTCGTCCGAACGCCCGCTTATTTCGACTTGACCTGAGCGATCATACTGTTCGTTTCTTCTTCGATTTGACGGAACGCCGTATTCAGATCCACTTTTCCTGTCGCCAAATCGACGTCGTATTTGATATAAATTTTCATCGCATTGGCGTCGTATTTCGTTTTCGGCGCGATCGGCGAATACTTCTGGTTCACGATCGTCTGCAAGTTTTTATTTTTGTGCGGACTATCCTGGCCGAATTGCTTCTTGACGTTTTCGTCGGTCAGCACCGGGATGATTCCTTTGCGGGACAGCTCGGTCTGCTTCTCCGCGCTGATCAGATGCTGGATAACGTCCATCGCCAGCTCCTTGTGCTCGCTTGTGGAAGTAATGCCGAAATAAGTCGGCAGCGTTTGCGGCCCGAGCTGAGGCGCTTCCTTGTATTTCGGAAACGAGACGATATCCCAGTTGACGTCGGCCATCGGCTGGGACAGGAAGAAATTGCCCAGCGCGACGGTAATTGCTACGTTCTTTTTGGTCGCGAAAACGTTCGGCGACATCATTTTATTCGACGAAGTCTGGTAAATCTTCGTCAGGACGTCGTACACAGGCCTCCAGTTTTCGTTCTGGATCGTCGCTTTCTCCGTCTTTGGATCGACATACGGCAAGGAGAACGGATTCAGCGGCAAATATTGGTCGATGTACAAGCCGACACCCCAATATTCGTTCGCTCCGTCTTTCCGGGTCAGCTTCTTGGCAACGTCCAGCACCTCATCCCACGTCATGCCGTCCTTTAGATAAGGAACCCCGAACTTGTCGAAAATATCTTTGTTGTAATACAATGCCTGGGTGTTGATAACGACCGGAAGCGCATACATTTTCCCGTCGGACATCTCCCTGCCGAAGTTAACAACGGACGGCTCGAGCTGATTCAGATTGATTTGCCGTTTTTTGATCAGCTCGGTCATGTCATATTCCAGCCGCATATCTTTGAGGTTGGATACGATTTTGGATACCGAATCCCAGTATATATCGATCTTCTGTCCCGATGCGACGAGATCGGCGAGCAGCGTGCCCGTACCCGTCTTCTGAATATATTTGAACGTATGCTGCGGAAACTTCTTGCGGATCGAATCGCCGAACCGGTCGTTGAACTCCTCCTGCGACCAGCCGCTCTCCGAATAAATGACGAGCTCGACCGGTGTGACCGGCTTCTCCGAAGCGGCGGCCGGCTCCTTCGGCTGCCCGCCTCCGCAAGCTGTACCGAGCAGCGCGAGCGCTCCGATTCCGGCGATCACTTTGTTTCTGTTCGAATTGTGGAACATTTGTTACATCCCCCCGATTATTCGATATGGTTCGTTAAGCTATGCAGCTGAATTCATTTGCTCATTTGTTCTTCAGCTTCGCCAGCTCGCCTCTTGGAAGTATCCAATCGTCCCGCATCAGCTCCGCCATATAGTCGTTGGAGGGCAGCGCGAACGTTTTGATCGTACCTGCCGATAATACGTCCCCCCACTGCATATACGTGGTCACGAGCGGGAATCTGCTGCGGATCTCCTCGATAAATTTCCGGTTATCGATCCGCTCTTCCGTATTGACGCCGATTTCCCCCCATCCCAGAATTTTACCGTATTTCTGATCGGAAAACTCGTCGTACAACGCCGGGCTAGCCCCGCTATCGGCGGATACGTAATATAGATCAGGCGCGATGATATCGACGCAGCTCCCCCCGGGATACTGCTCGACCGCCCGCTCGCACGCAGCCTTCGCATCCGGACAAAACATCCAAAGCAAATTGTGCAGTCCCCTCGTCTCCGTGAAATAGCGGTACATGTGCCGCCATACTTCCCGGAACTGGTCGGTTGCGCCGGTCCCCCACCAGAACCATCTGCCGTTCATTTCATGCAGAGGTCCCCAGATGATGGGAATGTCTTTCTTCGCGTAAGTCTCGAGTTGATCCGCAAGCCGGCCCAGCCAGCCGTTCCACCTGTCGTAAGCCTCGTTTCCCGGGGTAATCAGCTGTTCCAGTCCGCCCCCCTGCGGGATTTGCGACCATGACGTCTCCAGCGTCCAAGGATTGCTCGCATGCCACATAAATCTGAGCAAACCGCCCTGCTCATGGTGGTATTCGGCATATTCGCGCCAATTCGAATCGGAGGGACCGCTGTCCGCTCCGGCGCCGTCCACGCTGCGGCCGCTGAAGTCGAAGCCGGCCAAGCCCGGGTATTCGCCCGACTGACGGTATACGTCGTGGTAATAGCGCTCCCATGCCTGGGCCGGGTCGTAAGGATTCGAATTATGGCTGTTCCGGGTGATATACTGGCCTACGACGACCCGCCTGTCTTTCTTTTCCGGCAACCCGGACAACAAGCGGAGCAGCTCTCCGGCGGAGCCGGAGGCCGACGGATTGCAAGGCTGTCGGTCGATCATTCGGTAACCTCCTTCTAGTAACCCTCTAAAAACCCCCGGTGATCGGATACCATTCCGGCCTCCGCGCATCTTGATGGAACCGGGCGTAATAATCTCCCTTTTGTTCGAAATACCGTTCGTACTTCTCCATCTTCTCCTCGTCCAACTCCACGCCGAGGCCCGGGCCGTCCGGCACGCGAATGCATCCGCGCTCGTACGGCATCAAGCCGCCAACTATAATATCGTCTGTCAAATGATGGTAGTGGGCGTCCCCGGCGAAGGTCATGACCGGAATCGTGGAGGCGGTATGCAGCATGGCGGCCAGCTCGATGCCGAATTCGACTCCGCTGTGCATCGCTACGCCGAGGTTGAACGTATTGCAGACGGCGACGAGATCCTTCACCCCGCGCGGACCTTCCCAGTAATGGATATCGGTCAAAATAACATCGACCGCCCCCATCCGGATCGCCGGACCGAGATCGTCGAATTTATTCGGGAACATGTTCGTTGCGATCGGAATTCTTACTTTGCTGCGGACGGCGGCGTTGCCTTCCAGCCCCCAGGAGGGATCTTCATAATATTCCAGGCCGAGCGCCTCGCACCGCTGCCCCATCCGGATCGCCGTCGGGACCGACCAGGCTCCGTTCGGATCGATTCTCAGGCCGAACGAGTCGCCGAGCCGCTTGCGGCAGAGCTCGAGCGTGCGCACTTCCTCCTCCGGCGCCATCACGCCCGCCTTCAGCTTCATCGACGTGATGCCGAGCTCCCGATGCAGCTGCTCGCAATGATCCGCCATATCTTCCGCCGACCGGTCGTCGCCGCCTCCCGGTCGGTCGTACCGCCAGAACAAGTATCCGATCATCGGCACTTCGTCCCGGACTTTACCGCCGAGCAGGACATTCAGCGGCCGGCCGAGCACCTTGCCCTGAATATCGAGGCAGGCCATCTCAATCGCCGCATAGAGCCTTGCATTCGACATGTAGTAGACGCTGCGGAGCACCTTCAGCTTGATCCGCTCCAAGTTGAACGGGTCCTCTCCGGCTATTCTAGGTTTCAGCTTCTGCAAAGCTCCGCGAGCGTCCCCCCCGCCCACTTCGCCCAAGCCTACGATCCCCTCGTCGGTAATCAGCTCCAGCACCGTGCGTATGAAATATCCGGGGTGAACCCCCGTGCTGTGCCGCAGCTGCGCAGTCGTCGGTATCGCTACGCAGCGGGTTCGCATATCCACGATTTTCAAAACGTTCCGCCTCCTCGGCTGCCGGGCAAGCCTACAGCTTCCCGTATTTTTTGTAAATTTCCACCGGATCGGCGCCGGAGGCGAACTCGGCGCGAGCCTGGTTCTCCACCTGCACGAGCGCTTCCGTCTTCTCCAGCGCTTCGACGACGAGCTTGCGCGGTATGACGACTACGCCGTCGAGATCGCCGAACAGGAAATCGCCGGGATGGACAGGCACGACGGACGTCAGCGCGCCCTTCAGAGCGATCGGCATCTGCCAGTCATAATAGCTCCACCGCATGTACGCTTCCACCGGAGTCTGGTACTGGCAAAATACCGGGAAGTTATCCCGCACCAGGAAGCCCGTATCTCTGCAGCCTCCGTCAACGACGGCGCCAACGACGCCCGACGCCTTGCCGAGCACCGCGTTCATTTCGCCGTAATGGGCCGCCTGTGTGTCCATGCTGCAGTCCCGCGTATCGATGAGCGGACAGCCGATCGATCTCATGTCGTTGAACAGGTGAATGCGCCGCGTGCGCAAATCTTCGTCGCCCTTAATGTCGGGAATGCCTTTGATCGTAAAAGCGGGACCGGCCAGCGTCATGTCCTGACGAACCGGTTTCAAGCCGTTCGCAAGCGCCTGATTCGGATAGCCCATATGGTCCAAAACATCGTATACGGCTCCCGTATATAATTCTTTGTACCGTTTAATCAGCTCCGGCACCGGTACGCCGTATTCGTAGTTTTGTTTCCAATCCATCTTGTTCTCCCCCTTGATTTTGTTTTTCGCCTGTCATCCTTTAATAAGCTGGCCGCCGTCGACGGGAATCGTAACCCCCGTAATAAAGGCGGATAGATCGGACGCGAGAAACAACGCCGCACCCGCCACATCGTCCGGCCCCCCGATCCGGCCGAGCGGGATCGATTGGAGCGTGCTCTCGCGAATCGCCGGCTCCTGAAGCCGCTCCCGGTTAAAATCGGTTTCGATGGCGCCCGGCGCGATGCAATTGACCCGGATCCGGTCCCCGGCCAGTTCTACCGCAAGCGCCCGGGTAAACGATTCGATTCCGCCCTTGGCGGCGATGTAGCAGCTGTCCGAGGCGAATCCGAGCCGGGCGCGGATCGACGATATATTAATGATGCTGCCGCCGCCGGCTTTTAACATAAGGGGCACCGTTTCCTTCACGCACAAATATTGGCCTTTCAGATTAACGGCCATCATGCGCTCCCAGGACGATTCGTTTAGAGCCGTCAGAGGCAGCCGTTCGGTTATTCCCGCACAATTGACGAGAATATCGATCCGCCCCCAGCGCTCCCCGATCTGTCCGAATATATCGTTCATCCGGCCGGACTGCGATACGTCTCCATATAGCTCGAAAAACCGTTCTTCTGCTCCGACCGGTCCAAACTGTGAAGGTTGGTGCGGCTGTTCGTCGTTATGAATGACGGCCACGCTCGCCCCGGCTGCCAGGTACGCGGCGGTAATCGCTTTCCCGATACCCCGCTGCCCGCCGGTCACGACTGCGACCTTTCCGTGAAAATCCATCGTTCTCCCCTCTCTTCCTCTTCATTGTAAGAGAAGACTATACAAGAACGAATGGAAGATATTAAACTATTTTATATACATTTTTGCGCAGGGGTGTCGTCATGTGGAGGAAAAACGAGTCGCATCAAATCGTTCATTACTATTGGGGGGAGTCCAAAACGCAGTTTGTCCGAGAGTCGGATTCGTATGCGCACTGGGTCATGCTGGCTCCGGAGGAAGGGGCGTTTCGTTACGCGATCGGTCAGGAAGAAGGGGAAGCGAGCTTCGGCCAGGTCGTGATCGTACCGCCCGGGCTTACGCTTTGGCGCGAAGTAAGTTCCTCAGCGTTATCGTTTCATTTTGTTGAATTCAAATGGAGTGAGCAGGAAGTTCCCAAAACCGCCAAAACGAAAACGATGCCCTATGGCGCCGTCTTGATCCTCGATAAACAGCGGCTGCTTTCCACCTACGACTACTTGAAGCAAGCTTCCGCAGATAAGGACTTGTCGGCACATTATGTGTTTGATCTGCTGCTGCTTTGCTTGAACTCGATGAGAGCCGGGGAAGAGGAGTTAAAGCCGATCGACGAGGTGATCCGGAACGTAGCGGCGTATATCGAGGAAAACGCGGCGGAGCCGCTGAAGATGGAGACGGTCGCGGTCCGGTACGGGCTGAGCGCCTCGCAGCTGACCCGAAGGTTTCAGGCCGCGTACCAGAAAGGCCCTCTGCAATATTTGACCTCCGTGCGGATTCACAATATTAAGGAGATGCTCATTCACACCGACTATACGATCGATACGATCGCCCAGCTGAACGGCTTTCAGAACGGCTTTTATATGTGCAAAGTATTTACCCAGCAAACGAACATGAACCCTTCCGAGTTCAGAAAAACGCACCGGGTGTAGGGACGACGGCGTGCAGCGCCCGGCTCGGTTGGCCCGGTCGGCGGCTCGGTCGGCGGCTCGGTCGGCGGCTCGGTCGGCGGCTCGGTCGGCGGCTCGGTCGGCGGCTCGGTCGGCGGCTCACGAGTAAACGGAAGCCTCCTCACCCCGATCTGCATCGGGATGAGGAGGCTTCCGTTAAGGAGTCTTGCTTGCTCTTGCTTTCTCGCCAACCTCCGGGAAAATCTGCGTAAACGCCCGCCGGATCAAGCCTATGCACCCGTAATCGCACGTACCCGCTCCAGCACCGACGCGTTCAGCGCGAGCTTGCCCGCCGCAGCGTTCGCTTCGAGCTGCGAGACGGTTGTCGACGAGGGGATGATCGGTCCCATCCCCGGGAGGGTGAGCATATAGGCCATGACGAGCTGGGCGAGTCCCATCTCCAGCTCACGGGCAAGCGCGGTCAGTTGGCCGAGCTTCTCCGCCGTGCGAGCGTCGATCTGCCAGTCGCCTTCGTCATACCTGCGGTCGCCCGGGCCAACCTTCGCCGGATCGGCGTACCGGCCTGTCAGCAGTCCGCGGGCCAGAGGACTCCACGGTACGTAAGAAACGGCATGGGCCGCACAATACTCCAGTACCCCCGGACGTTCGGGAGCTTCCCCGTACAACAAATCAAACTGGTTTTGCACTGCCGCCACCTTGGTGCGGACAGAGAACGATTCGTTGGCCTGCGCGTACTGCTCCAACTGCTCCGCCGTAAAGTTCGACACTCCGAAATACCGCACTTTCCCGCTTCGCACTAAATCTTCAACGGCTGCCAAGCTCTCCTCCGGGGGCGTATCGGGATCGTAGCCGTGAAAATACAACACGTCGATCCAATCCGTCTGCAGCCGTTCCAGACTCGCTTCTACCGAGTCGATGATATTGGATCTGGACAGCCCGCTATGGTTCGGGGTGGTGCCGTCCATACCTCCAAACATCTTCGTCGCCAGCACGATATCGCGCCGGTGGGCCGAGTTGGCGCGCAGCCACCTGCCGATCACCCGCTCGGAGTTGCCCGAGCCGAGATTGTACCGGTTGGCCGTATCCCAAAACGTTACCCCGAGCTCCAAAGCGCGGTCGAAAATCGCAAACGCCTCAGACTCCCCTACCCGCGAGCCGTCCCCGGTTTTCGGAAGCCCGACTTTCCAAGTGCCGAGCCCGATATTCGATACTTTCAACCCGGTGGCGCCGAGTCGGCGGTAAGGCATCCCCTGAAAGCTGTCCGTACGAAACGGAACGTTGTACAGCGCCGGATTTGGCGTCAGCGCATCCATCGTCTCATCTCCTGTCGGTATAAGATGTTTGTTGTATATTACCTGTATATATCATATCGATCATACCATACTCCCGCAGCTTAGCAAGGCTTAATCCGTCTTGGTCCGTACCACGCGCAGCTCGGGGCTCGCTGCTCACAGTCCACGGCGTCTCGCTGTATTCCAGCATAGGTCGACCGTATGTATCGGCAAACTCCCTGCCCTGCCGCGCCGCAGCCGTCTTTCCCAAAAAAGGGTGCCGCCCATGCCGTCCGAGTATGATAAAATGATGGAATGCCGGGTTGCTGCCTGACGGGGAGCGCCTGCAATCATAGCCAAAAGCGGCGAAAGGGGAACAAGGATGGGGATTGCCGATGCTGTATACAAAGATCTGGTTACCGACATTTTGGACAACGGGGTATGGGATACAGATCACCAAGTGAGAACGGTGTGGGCCGACGGAACTCCCGCTCATACGATCAGCACGATTTGCCGGCAGCTGCGGTTCGACAACTCCGAGGTCCCGATCTTGACGACCAAGCGGGTTGCCTGGAAATCGGCGATTCACGAATTGCTGTGGTTTTACGTCAAGCGGACTAGCGACTGCGCTTATTTGGACGAGCATGGCGTTAAGCTGTGGAAGGAATGGACGAACGAAAACAACAATATCGGCAAAGCGTACGGTTATCAGCTGGGTAAGCCGATTTACATCCAAGGGAAAATTACGAACCAGGTCGAGCGGCTGCTTTCGGAGCTGAAGACGAACCCCGCTTCGAGAAGGCACGTCATTTCGCTATGGAATATCGACGATTTGGACCAAATGGAGCTGTATCCGTGCGTTTGGAATAACCAATGGCTCGTCAAGCAAGACCAGCTGCACCTCGTCGTGAACGCCCGCTCGAACGACATCGGCCTGGGGCATCCGCTGAATGTGTTTCAATATTACGTGCTGCAGCGGATGATCGCCCAGGTGACCGGTTATCAGCTAGGCACGCTTACGTTTAACCTGAACGACGCCCATATCTACGAGCGTCACGCCCAGCCGCTTCGGGAACAGATCTGCCGCGAGCCGTTCCCCGCTCCCGAGCTGTGGATTAACCCGGAGGTACGCCGGTTCGACGATTTTACGATCGACGACTTCAAGCTGATCGGTTACAAGTACCATCCGACCATTCCGCTTGATATCGCCATTTAAAACGGTGCGTGCAGTCTACTTAGCCCGCTTCGGGCGCTCGCCAGGCCTGGTCGGGTAATATTCAATCCGGTTGCGGCCCGCACCCTTGGCCCGGTAAAGCGCTTCGTCGGCCAGCCGGAACAGTTGCTCGGCATCGTCCGCATCTTCCGGGTAAGCGGCTATCCCGATGGATAGCGTTACCGGCCGCCCTGCCGGGCTGTCCGTAGCTTCCATGTAGGCGCGGATCGTCTCGGCGTAGACGAGCGCCTGCTCGGGAGCCGTATCCGGCATCAGCACGACGAATTCCTCGCCTCCGAACCGGCAGCACATATGCCGTTCTTCGGTCAGTGACCGGACGGCCCGCGCCAGAAACTTCAGCACTTCGTCCCCGGTATCGTGGCCGAACGTATCGTTGATCCGCTTGAAATGATCCAAATCGATCAGCAGCAGGCTAAACGGCACACGGCCGCCGATCCAGGTTCGCGTATAAAGCTCGAGTACCCGACGGTTGTACAAGCCGGTCAACGGGTCCGTATTCGCTTCGTGGGACAAGCTGTCGAATTCGCTCCCGAACTGCCGTACCGCTATCGTCAGCGCCCTGTGCAACTGATTCGCCTCGAAGTTCCAGTCATGAATCCGCGGAACCGGCTCGATCGCTCCCGCCTGATAAGACAGTCTCGCCGCATAACGGGCCAGCTTGACTAGCGGGTCCGCCACTTTGCCGATGATAAGACTAATCGCGAAAATAAACACGGCCATAATCGGAAGCGTATAAAGCGGAATAAGCAGAACCAGTTTTTTCGTGTCCCGGTTCACGCTCTCCGCCGGCGTCTGCGCCACGACACCCCAGCCGGTTTCTTTCAACGCCGTATAACTCGCCAGCATTGCGATCCCGCGCGAATTGTGCAGCCGCATCTTCCCGGAATGTCCGCTTTTCAGTTCCTTTACGACCGGATTTTCGTTGACGTTCTCTCCGATGCGCGAGGAGTCCGGATGGTACAGCAAATTGCCGGACGAGCTGACGACGTACATATAGGAACCATTTTCATCGTTCGGCGACGTCGACAGCAGCTTGCTCAGCAAGTTTTCCTCCTGCAGCCAGATCGAGCCGCCGATAAACCCGCGGTACACGCCCTTCTCATCGACGAGCGGATGGCTGACCACGACAACCAGCCGGTTTAGCGTGCTGACGTACGGCTCGGATATAAAGGGCCTTTTCTCCCGGAGGGCCTGGACCGTGCCTTCGCTCGTGATGACTTGCCCCTTCAAAGTCGCGTTTGCCGGCGAAGACTCCAGCAATCTCCCCTTCTCGTCGACCAGAACGACGGAATTGAACTCGGGATGATTCAGCCGGAACAGCTCCAGCTGTTCGGCTAACGGGATTTGATCGCGATTGCGAACGAAATAATCGCCGGTGGCGGCCAAGCTTTTTTTCATGCTGGCGAACAAGCCGTCCACCGACTCGGCGATTTTATCGGAATTGATCTGATTCATCTCCAGCGTCAAGCGGGTGAGCGCTTCCTTCTCGGTCCGATAGGCGATATACGTGCTGGCACCGAGTGTCGCCCAGATCGAGAAGACGACCAAAGCGACGACCAGAAGACGCAGCCGCAATCCTTGTCTTCGCTTCATAGACTCACCTTTCCTTACAGCATTTTCCTTGTACAGTTTCGACACGATTCGACTTTTTCCTGCACGTTTCCAGCTTCATTTTTACTTATTTTTTGTTGAAGACGGCATGCTGCGCATAGGGGAAAACCGGTCAAGCGGGGTAAAGTGAAAGCTATGGAAATAAAGCGGAAGGGGATGGTCCCAAAAGTGTCCATAGGACATGGAAAACGTCCCAAATGCTAAACGAAAGGACCTCAAATTCCACGGTTAGGCGGAAGATGGGGTCCTTTTTCTCGAGGAACATCGATTTGAAGCGGGGCTCAACACATCGTAAAAAACTTCGGAGACAGCCCGTTTTGTTATAGCCAGAAAGATGCGGACATGCCGATTTCAGCGACAAAGCCGGATTTCGAGGCGGCAGCTATATCCAGCCCCTTGAACCTCTCATGACTAAAGTCACGAGATTCTTGGGTAGTCCCTTCTAACGAAGAGAAGTTCACCAAGCTAACCCTGTCGTTCCGACAGTTCGTGTAAGGATTACACAGCAAGAAGTCTTTTGCCTTCGGCAAGAATGTTCAGGCTTGCGTTAAAGTCTCGGTCGTGATGCGCTCCACATTCCGGGCAGTCCCATTCGCGCAACTTCAAATTTTTTACATCTTTGTGCTTATAGCTACAGCAGGAGCATAATTGCGAAGATGCGAATGTTGAGCCTACAGCCACTATTATGCGGCCATACCACTTCGCTTTGTACTCTAGCATGGAGCGAAACATCGACCAGGAAACCTCGCTACTGGCCTTGGCTAGCTTACGATTCTTGACCATATTGGCTACCTGTAAATCTTCAATCGCAATGATGTCGTGGTTTTTGACAATATGCGTTGAAATCTGATGCAAGTAGTCCGTACGAGCATTCATGATTTTCTCGTGAATATGCGCTACTTTGATGCGCTGCTTGTTCCAGTTGCTGCTGCCTTTCATCATGCGTGTAAGTTTACGCTGTGCTCTTGCCAGTTTTTCTTCCCATCTGCGAAAGAATTTAGGGTTGCCAACTACTACGCCATTGGATAGAATTGCAAAATCTTTCAAGCCAACATCGATGCCAACTTCTTTGCCTGTTTTGGGCAACTCATGGATGCTCGCTTCTGCAAGCACGGATACAAAGTATTTCCCGCTTGGCTTGCGTGTAATCGTAGCGTTCAGGATTCTCCCTTCAACTTCACGGCTTTTAGCCAATTTCACAAGTCCAAGTTTAGGCAACTTGATCTGATTGTCTACAATTTCAATATTTCCATTCGTGTAGTTTGTCTGATAAGACTGTACAGGATTCTTTTTACTCTTAAACTTTGGCGCATCGTTTTGTTTTTTGAAAAAGCGATTGTATGCGTCACTCAAATTCCTCAGTGCATTTTGTAAAGAAAATTTGTCCGGTTCTTTCAACCAGTCTATTTCTTGTTTTAGTTTTGTGAGTTCAGCAGAACATGCTCCATAAGATAAGCCTTTTCCTGTCTCTTTATAGGTGTCACTCCATAAGGCTAGAAAACGATTATATACAAATCGAGCGCATCCAATCGTCTTGTTAATGAGTGTCACTTGTTCTGGCGTGGGATAAATTCGGAATTTATAAGCTTTATTCACTACCATTGCTTTTCACTTCACTTTCTGATTTTGGATATACGTTCTTATCTGCTGTTCTGTATGTTCACTGGCTGTTGCAACAAAATAAGAAGCAATCCAAAAATTCCCTCCCCACAATCTCTTTTTAATCTCAGGAAACTCTTTAAACAAAAGTCTCGCGGAAACACCTTTTAACGCTTTAATCATACCAGGTATTGAATGCTGTGGTGTACATTCCACTAAGAGATGAATGTAATCGGAGTCGCTTTCAATTTCAGATATAGTGAAGTTGTTATCGGATGCAATCTGAACAAGAATTTCTTTTAGTCTTACGTCGATTTCTTCCACAAGTATCTTGTGTCGGTACTTTACGACCATACGATGTGGTACTGAATGGCATAGACGTAACCACGACCACGCTTTATTTCTGACACATAATCACCTCTGATTACAGGATAACATATGTCAGTGTTGTTCACCTATAGAAACCTTGACATTAAAGGGATTGTTGTAATAGTCACCTAAACATGTATCGGATAGTTAACGTGGCATAAGCCACGCCCTATCCGATGTTTTCTAACTCATGACTGAAGTCACGAGTTTGCGAAAACTATGCTTCAATAGACGAGCTCCCGGAAATTGCAAATCCGGTGAAACGTAATCAGGTTGCCGTCATGCGAGCTCGCCGCCCGTTCGTCCCCGGACCGGCTCAAGATGACGAGGTCGCCGCCGCTGATCGCCATACTGGCATAGTGGCGCGCCTGTTTGCCGGAGTCGGTTTTGGCGACGAGCCCGGCAAAGCACCAATCGACGCAGTTGCGCGAGAAATGAAGCTGGAGCCGATGCCGCTCGTTATTCGGATTGCTTCCGCGATCGGGCGGAAGTCTGTCCGGACGCGTCATGCTGTCCGTCGCCTGCGAGCTCAGCAGCCAGTAAAGTCCGGTGACGGCGTCGTGCAGGATGTAAAATTTCATCTGTCCGCCGGGGCAAGGAACGAACAGCATCGTTTTCCCCGAAGGCGCCGTTTCCAGCATCGTGCGGATCGTTCCGTCCTCTTGCTCCACCGCTTTGGCGATGGCCGCATACCCCGTGCCGCCCGTATTCGCCCTCATCCACAAATGGAACGTCCGGCCCGACGGATCATAGAAAAAGTGGCGATTGTCCGTAAACTGCACCACGTTCGTCTCCAGCCAGCCCCGCGGATACATCCCCTTCTGTCCGGGCGGAACGTCCGCAGCGCCCCGCGGGTCCTTCTCGTGGAAAAAAGGAACGCCGAACAAGTCGTTTTCCTTGCCGGCCAATGCTTCGGACATTGTCAACTCGGAGGCGAACGTCCAAGCATCCCGCTTCGTCAGATCGGAGCGGACATCCCCCCGCATCAGAACAGGCGCCATCAAATGAGTGCGAAGCTCTTTAACCCCGGGCAGCGTAATGCGCTCCATAACGAGGTAAACGTTCCCTTTTGCATAAATAACGTTGCAGGCCGACTGATGCCATACTTGACCTTCGGTCAAAAAGCACGGCTCCCCCCACGTCTCGCCGCCGTCGCCGGAACGCATGATGACCAGATCGTTGCAGTGCCCGATCACATAGAGGCTGTCTCCAGCTACGAAGGGCCTCGCATGCATAAACGGAAAATCGGTGCGATGGTCCCATGTCCGGCCGCCGTCGTCCGACGTGAGCACTTTGCCGAACCAAAGCTTGCCCCATTCGATCGTCCGCTTCGGCCCCGGGACCGTCCCGATGCCCGGACCGCTCAAATCGAGCGTCGCCACCAGCCGGCCGCTTGGCAGCACCGCGATCCCCGGGCTGTACGCATAAACGCTGCCGGGGTCCGGCGATTCGTACACGACCGTATAATCGGGCGCCAGTTCTTGGATACGATGTACAGGCTGCATCTGCTCTCCCCTTTCCGATTAGGGCTGTTTGTTAGAGGGAAAGCGGCCGTTCTCCGGAATCGGTGAACCGGCCGAATCCAAGCTTTCAGACGTGAAAGTGTCTAAATACAGCGACATGACGGAAACGAAACGAGCTTGGCACCCCGTTTGGCAGCCTCGGATGCAGATGCAGCAAGCTGGAGCACACGGACCACCGCTGTAAAGTTAAACTAACTAACGCCCGTTCCCCCCGCTGTGTCCCTGCTTCCGCACGCTTAGGTAGCCATGGTAAGCCAAATCCCGCTGCCAACCGCCTTCTCCCCGGCCGTTTCCTCGATCTACAGCTCAAACGGATCGTTAAGGGTCTTTAGCCCCCCTTAACCTCTCCGAAAATCCACATTTGTCCAATATAGCGAATGAAAGAAGCTCTTATAATCGCCGGGAACTTAAAAGCTTCTAAAACCTCTTACTGCGAGGTCCATCCGAAAAATGTCCCAAATAAGAGGTTCTAGAAGCTGCTATTGAGCTAAATGATCCTTGTCCGCCGCGCGGTGCCAAGGATAAACGGCCACGCAGCGCAAGGCACGCACCCCGCTGCCGCCTAACAGCGGCCAATCGCACACACTCGCAACCGCAGCTCAGCGCCGCTCGCCGCTAAGCGTCCGCAGCGCCGTCCGTGCCGTTCGCCGCCCGCTCCTTCAGCTTGCGCAAGCTGCGCATAACGCCGCTCGCCCCGCGGCCGAAGTAATCGTGCAGCGCGACATACTCGCGGTACAGCTCTTCGTAGAGCCGAACGTTCCGCTCGATCGGCTCGTACGTCTTTTTCACCGGCGGGGCCATGACGGCCGCCGCTTCGGCGATCGAATCGTATCCGCCGCCCGCCGCCGTGGCGGCTACTGCGCCCATCATCGCCGAGCCGAGCGCGGTCGCCTGCTCGGCCGCCGGAATATGGACCTTCTTGCCGGTGACGTCTGCGTAAATCTGCATCAGCAGCGGATTGCGCTGCGGAATCCCGCCGTTCGCCGCGATCGCGTCGACCCGGATGCCGCTCTCTTCGAAGGCGCCAACGATCCGTCTCGTCCCGAAGGCGGTCGCTTCGAGCAGCGCCCGGTACACTTCTTCCGGCTTCGTATGCAGCGTATAACCGACGATCAGGCCGCTCAAGCTCTCGCTGGCGAGAACGGAACGGTTGCCGTTCCACCAGTCCAACGCCAGCAGGCCGCTTTCCGCCGGAGCGAGCCGGGATGCCCCGCGCCCCAGCCATTCGAAGACGGATATCCCTTCCCGAACCGCTTCTTCCCGGACGTAAGCGGGTACCGCATGTTCGACGAACCAGGCGAACAGATCGCCGACCGCCGGCTGACCCGCCTCGTACCCGTAATAACCGGGGATAATCCCGTCTTCGACAATGCCGCGTATTCCTTCGACCGGCTGTTCCGTATCGGCGATGATCATATGGCACAGCGACGTCCCCATCGCCAGCACCATCGTGCCCGGAGCGACGATACCCGCCCCCGGAACGGCAGCATGAGCATCGATGATCGCAGCCGCTACCGGAATGCCGGGCTTCAGGCCAATCAGACGGGCCATCTCCCCGGTCAGCTCGCCCGACTTCGTGCCGGACGCGACGACCTCTCCCCGCAGCTTCGTCTCCGCAAGCGTCTCCAGCCGCGGATCGGCCGCCTTCAGGAAATCACGGCTCGGATATCCTTCCGCCTTATGCCAATTGCCTTTGTAGCCCGCAGCACAGCTGCTGCGTCTCAGCGTCCCCGTCATCTGCGCGACGACCCAGTCGGCCGCCTCGACGAACCGGTCGGCCGCCTCGTAGACGTCCGGGTCTTCACGCAGCGCCTGGCTAATCTTCGGCAGCATCCACTCTGAGGACAGGCTGCCGCCGTACCGGCTCAGAAACGATTCTCCGCGGCTGACCGCGATCTCGTTCAGCCGGTCGGCGTCCTCCTGGGCGGCATGATGCTTCCACAATTTCACCCATGCGTTCGGGCGGTCTCTCCATTCGTCCTTGAAGCACAAAGGAACATCAAATGCGTCGACCGGCAGCATCGTACACGCGGTAAAATCGATGCCGATGCCGATCACGTCCTCCGCAGACGCCCCAGACATCCTCAGCGCCTCCGGAACGGACCGGCGCAGCACTTCGATGTAGTCGTCCGGGTGCTGAAGCGCCCAGTTCGTTCCAAGCTTCGTCCCGCCGCCCGGAAGCGTGTCGTCCATCACCCCGTGCGGATAAGCCGTAACGTGCGAGCCCAGCACACGGCCGTCCCGCACATCGACGATCAATACCCGGCCGGATTCCGTCCCGTAGTCGATGCCGATCGCTAAATTTCCTCTCATGTTCCTCATCTATCCTTTCCGGTCATTTATACAGCGGCCCGAAGGCGGCGCAGGCGCGGTAATCGGCGCTCTCCGGATCGGCGGTTCCGAACGCGTTCCAGGCGGACGGACGGAATACGCGGTCTGCCGGTACGTTATGCATGCTTACCGGAATCCGCAGCATGGAAGCAAGCGTAATCAGATCACCGCCCACATGCCCGAAGCTGACCGCGCAATGATTCGATCCCCAGTTGTTCATAACCGAATACACGTCGCGGAACGCGCCGCTGCCGGTCAGATTCGGCACAAACCATGTAGTCGGCCAAGTCTGATCCGTCCGGCGGTCCAAAATGTCGTGCACGTCGTCAGGCAGCTCGACCGTGTACCCTTCCGCGATCTGCAGCACCGGACCGACGCCCGCAACCAGATTGACGCGAGCCATCGTCACCGGCATTCCTCCGCGGGTCGTAAAGTCGGTCGAGAACCCGCCTCCGCGGAAAAAGTCGATCGCCGGACGCCACTGAGTCGCATCCAGACACGCATTCGCCTCTTCCTCCGAGATTTCCCAGAACGGCTTCACCGCCGGCTTGCCGTCGCTGCCGGTCTGCGCGCCGGTCCAGTCAAGTGCTGCCGGTCCCGAGTTGATCAAGTGGATAACGCCGTTCTCCGCACGTCCCTCCAGCTTTTTGCCGGTAACGCGCTCCACCGCCTCCGGACTCCAATACGTGCGAACGTCCGCGAACAGCTGAGCGGCATTCGTCAGCAGATGTCCGAACAGCATCGTCACCGCGTTCAGCGTATCGTTCTCGGTCGAGACGATATACGGCTCGCGGATGCCGTTCCAGTCGAACGACGTCGTCAGCATCGCCTCCATAAAGTCGCCGGTCGGGAAATGATCCGTCCACGCCCGCTGACCCTGGAAGCCCGCCGCGATCGCGTTCCGGCCGTGCGCCTCTTCGCCGTATCCCATCTCCTTCAGCTTCGGGTTGCCGATCATCAGGTCGCGTCCGATCAGCGCCATTTTGACAATCGTCTCCCAATCGCCGTCTTTCTGCTCCCGGGTCCGTTTCAAGTGCGAAGGATTGACGTCCTCGCCTTCCTTGCAATTCTCTTTCACCCAGGCAAGCGCTTTCTCGAACTCGTCATGATCGTAAATGCCGCGCTCGATGCGGCGCACAAATTCCGTCATATCGACGTATTCGTTGCGCATGCCGAGATACTTTCCGAAAAACGACTCGTCCGCGATACAACTGGCGATCCCCATCGACACGTTACCCATCGACAAATACGATTTCCCGCGCATCACCGCTACCGCAAGCGCCGACTTCGCAAATTGGAGCAGCTTGCTCTGGACGTCCTCCGGAATCGCAGCATCCCCCATATCCTGTACGTCCTTGCCATAGATGGCGAAGGCCGGCAGCCCTTTCTGGTTATGGGCCGACATCGCAGCCGCCAAATAAACGGCACCGGGACGCTCCGTTCCGTTGAAGCCCCAGATAGCCTTCGGCACGGAAGGATCGGTATCGATCGTCTCCGTCGGGTAACACCAGGACGGGGTAACGGATATGGACACGCCCACACCTTCGCGGGCGAACTTCTCCGCCGCCTGCGCCGCTTCGGCCACGCCTCCGATCGTCGTATCGGCGATCAAGCATTCCACCGGCTGTCCGTTCGTATACGTCAGGTTGTCCGTGAGCAGCTTGGCGACCGAACGCGCCATATCCATCGTTACATTCTCCAGCGACTCGCGGATTCCTCCCAGCCGGCCGTCAACGACCGGGCGTATGCCGATTTTCGGCAAGCTTCCTTTGTAGCGGTTAATCGGTTGTCCGTTCATAGGTTGATTCCTCCTTTTTGTGGAGTTATCGATAACTCCAATCCGTCTGATCCATTTTCCTTACCTGTAAAGCGATATCGGCAAGAAAAGAGTTATCGGTAACACAATCCACTTAATCCAAGTGTATTCGGAATTTGAAAAACGCGCAACAGCATTTTTACGAACCATTCCCCGACTCCCTCCCCTTATTTATCGTTCGTTATAACGAACTATATGATGGGCTTGAACTAACGGGCCTAATACACATACGAGGAGAGAATCGGTGAAACCAATGATGGCAAGCAAGTTATCGAAGCTGCCGCTCGGGATGAAAGCGGCTCTGCTGGGGATCGTCCTGATGCTCGCGATCGCTCCTTCCCAACCGGTGCCGGTGCATGCGCAGCAGCAGCCCGTCGTCGCCACGTGGATGTGGAATACGTTCTCCATCTGGACCGACAGGGCGAATACGCTGGACGCTCTGCAGCGTAATGGCATTACTCTTTTGTTTTTGCAGATCGACACGGACATCCCGGCGGACATTTACCGGAGCTTTCTGGCCGAAGCCGCGCAGCGGGGCATCGAAGTCCACGCCCTGGACGGCGCTCCGGATTGGGTGCTGCCGCGAAGCTCAGCGAAGCTGTACCAGTTTATCGATTGGGTAAAAACGTTCAACGCCCGCGCCCTGCCGGCTGAACAGTTTCGCGGTATCCACCTCGATGTCGAGCCCCACGTCCTGCCGGAATGGTATGCCGACCAGGATGCCGTAATCGGGCTGCTTATGGATACGATCAGCGGCTTCGTCGAGGAAGTGAAGTCGGACAGCGCCTTAATTACGGGCGCCAGCCTGCCCGTCTGGCTCGACGCCTTCAACGTCCGCGACGGGTACGGAGGGAGGACGACGCTCTCGGACCGGCTCATCCGCCAGCTCGATCAGACGACGCTGATGGCGTACCGCAATAGCACCGAGAACATCCTGACCTCGGTCAGCAAAGAGCTGGACGAAGCCGAGAAAGCCGGCAAGCCGGTCATCGTCGGCGTGGAAACGCTGAACAACTATGAGCCGGATACGAGCTTCTACGACAAAGGAAGAGCAGAGTTAAACGCAGCGCTGAGCACCGTCGTAGCAGCCTCCGCAGGCAAAGCTTCGTTCGCGGGTTATGCCGTGCACGAATTTTCCAGCTGGCTGACGCTTCGCGATTGAACGGTCGCTCCGCAGTGGCTGTTTTAGAAGCAAAACTTATGCCTGAACACCCGTTCTGACAAAAGTAACTCATGCCCGCAGACGCTTTCTGCACCACGTTCCCCGTGGTTGCGAAAGCGTCTTTGCCGTTCCTTCGGGAACAAGCTTTCCGCCCCCGCGATTCTTTCCGAAACAGCCCCCGTATAGATGGCCAGCTCCCTTGAGAATTGATCCTTGATCATTGGATCTTGATCCTTGGTCATTAATCATTGATCATTGATCCTTCAGCCTAGCCCCAAGTCCGTTCTCGCCGCTTCCGGCCGTGTGATATGATGAGAGAGGCGCAATCGGCCAGTTCCTTTTTACTCTGTAAAGCAGGTGCCAATATGAAACAAATTCGGGTGCTTATCGCCGACGATGACCGGGAAATCCGCGAGTTGATCAAAACCTATATGGAGCGCGAGCTGTACGAGACCGATACCGCCGCAGACGGGGAGGAAGCGATCCGGCTGTTCGACCCGGGCCGGCATTCGCTCGTTATGCTCGATCTGATGATGCCGAAGGTGGACGGGATCGAGGTATGCCGGCAAATCCGCGGCAAATCGAACGTACCGATCGTGATGCTGACGGCCAAAGATTTGGAGACCGATAAAATTGTAGGTCTCGGCATCGGCGCCGACGACTATATTACCAAACCGTTCAGCATCGCCGAAGTTATCGCGCGGGTCAAAGCGCTCATGAGACGGTATCTCATCCTGGGCAGCGAGCTGTCGCCGCCGGAGCAGGAGACCATGAAGTTTAAAGGCCTCACGATGGAGCTGAAAACCTATACCGTTCAAGTCGCCGGCGGACCGGTTCCTCTGACCGCGAAAGAATTCGAGCTGCTGAAATTTCTCGCTTCCCGCCCGGGCCAAGTGTTTACGAAAACCCAGCTTTTCCGCAATGTGTGGGACAGCCAGTACTTGGAGGACGACAATACGGTGATGGTGCATATCCGCAAGCTGCGTCTCAAAATCGAGCCGGACCCTTCCAATCCGCAATATATTCAGACGGTCTGGGGCATCGGCTACAAATTCGCGGGGGAGCGGGAATGAATCCGAACCGGCAAATCGCCGTTCTGCTCGCTCAAACGGCCATCCTCGCCGCATTTGCAGCCGCGGAATTATTCGGCGAGCCCTCCGGAACGCTGAGATTGGGCCTGTTGGCCCTTCTGGCTCTGACGACGGGACTTCTGATCAGCTACGGTCTGCGGACCCGTACGGCGCTGAAGCAGTTGACCGCGGAATTAAGACGCGCTCTGGACGGGAACCGGAAGACACGCCTGCTTGCCAAGCGCGACCGCGGCTGGAGCGAGGCGATTTTCGCAATCAACGAGCTGCTGGAGGAGCTGGAGCGCATACAGATCGATGCGGTACGGTCGCAAACGGCGCGGAAACGGCTGCTGTCCGGCATCTCGCACGATATCCGGACCCCGCTCACCTCGATCATCGGTTATGTCGACGCCTTGTTGGACGGCGCCTTCCCATCCGAGCAGGAGAAGCGGGACTGCCTCGCTATCGTATCCCGAAAGTCGAACGACCTGAAAGCGCTGATCGATGAAATCTTTACGATGGCGAAGCTGGATGCGGACGAGCTGCCCCATAAGCCGGAACTATTGGATATGGCCGAGCTGGCGAGAGAGTCGGTGATCGCCTTCCTGCCCGAGCTGAACGGCGCCGGGATGGAGCTTGAAATCCGCATACCGGACGAACGGCTTCCCGTCTTCGCAGACCGTCTGAGCTTATCCCGAATTATCGGCAACATTTTGAAAAATGCATGCACCTACGGCCAAGATGGCAAAACGCTCGGGATCGGGCTGGAGCAGGACGAAGCCGCCCGGACGTACAAGCTGCTCATATGGGACTGCGGGCCGGGTATCCCGAAGGAGGAGCTGGCGTATATATTCGAGCGGACGTACCGGGGCGATCCGTCGAGAAATCCGGGCAGCGGCGGCAGCGGGCTCGGGCTCGCGATCGCACTGGCTTTGGCCGTCAAAAACGGCGGACAACTGCAGGCGGAAAGCGATCCGTGGGTCAAAACGACGTTTAGCTTGACGATCCCCATGTATGACATGGAGTTACAAGAAAAACGTTAGACTTAAGAAACAGTTAAGAAACAGATAAGCCGTATTTAAAATCGCCTTCTTACAATGAGATCATTCGATTCGATAAGGAGGTGCGCCGGCATGAGCGCGGTCATTCAAACGACCGATCTGACGAAGCGGTACGGCAGCCAGACGTCCGTCGACCGCTTAACGATGACGGTGAGACAAGGGGAAATATACGGCTTTCTCGGCCGCAACGGTGCGGGCAAGACGACTACGATCCGGATGCTGGTCGGACTAATCCAGCCGACCGGCGGGAGAATCGAGTTGTTCGGGGAGAGCCTGCACGCCAATCCGAAAAGCTTGCTGCGCCGGATCGGGGCGATCGTCGAGACGCCCGGTTTCTACGAAAACTTGACGGCCAGAGAAAATCTGCAGATCAATGCGCGAATTATGGGAATCCATAAAAGACAGGCGATTGAAGAGTCGCTGGAAATCGTAGGCCTGGCGGGGGAAACGAAAAAGCTTGTCGGCACGTATTCGCTCGGCATGAAACAGCGGCTCGGCATCGCCAGAGCGCTGCTCCATTATCCCGAACTGCTCATTCTCGACGAACCCACGAACGGTCTCGATCCGATCGGCATTAAGGAAATGCGCAAGCTCATTCAGTCGCTGGCCGTGGAGCGCAACATTACGATTTTGATCTCCAGCCATATTTTATCGGAGATCGAGCAGATCGCCGACCGGATGGGCATTATTCACGAAGGCCGGCTTCTGGAGGAACTAACGATCAGCCAGCTCCGGAAACGAAACCGCCACTATTTGGAGTTTCAAGTATCCGACGACAACAAAGCGGCGATGGTGCTGGAGAAGCATATGCACATCCGCGACTACGAGGTTCACGACGACGGCCATATCCGCATCTACTCCCACCTCGACCGGCAAGGAGCGATTAACAAAGCGTTCGTGCAGCACGACATTGAAGTCACGAAAATCGTGATGAACGAGGACAAGCTGGAAGATTATTTTACGAAATTGGTGGGAGGCGGCTCCATTGGCTGATTTGTTGTATACCGAGCTGCTGAAGCTGAAGCGCTCCAAAATGTTTCTGCTAAGCTTTATTGGGGCCGCCGTAGCGCCATTCATGGTCGTGATCGCCACGTTCGTCCATATCAAGACGAAAGACCCGGCGCAGGTCGTATTGTTTGAGGAGCTTTTTTACGATGCGAACCTGTATACGACGCTTTTAATCGGGGTGCCGCTCTACGGCGTAGTGACGGCGTACTTGTTCAACCGCGAATACGCGGAAGATACGCTCAAAAACCTGCTTACGATCCCGGTGTCCCGGTCTGCGATCATCCTGAGCAAAATGCTGCTCTTGTCGATCTGGATCATCCTGCTCACTTTGCAGGCATGGGGGCTGACGCTGCTGCTCGGCGTCCTTTGCGGGTTCGACGGGTTATCCGCCGGATTAATCGCAGAATCGTTTCGCGAGTTTCTGGTCTGCGGCGCCTTTCTGATCGTGCTGTCGACCCCCGTCGTGCTTACCGCCATCGTGCTAAAAAATTACGTGCCTACGATCGTGTTAACGATCCTGATCACTCTGATCAACGTGATGGGCTCCACTTCCGAGTACAAAGGACTTATTCCTTGGACGGCCGCCTTTGATATCGCGAACGGCACGCTGCTGCCGGAATACCCGGCGTATTATTCTTATACGATAATTGCGGCTACCTCGCTGATCGGCTTCATTGCCGCTTTAGTTTATTTCAGAAGGGCGGACATCCAATAATGTACGATATTTTTTGCGCCATCATCCTGGGCATTGTCGAAGGTTTAACGGAGTTTCTCCCGGTCTCGTCCACCGGCCATCTGATCTTGGTCGGCGATCTGCTCGGATTCGAAGGGGACGCGGCGACTACGTTCAAAATCGTCATTCAGCTCGGAGCCGTCATGGCCGTGCTTATCCTGTACTGGAAACGGTATATGAGCATGTTGAAAGATTTGCTGGCCTTTAACTTCTCGGCCAAAAACAAATTAAACGCGATCCATATGATCGTCGCGATGATTCCGGCGCTGATCGTGTATCTGCTGTTCAAAGACTTTATAAAGATGTACTTGTTCGGCCCCGCTCCGGTTCTGATCGGGTTAATCATCGGCGGCGTGCTGATGATCGTAGCCGCAAGGGTCAAACGGCGGGTAACCGCCGAGAATACCGACAATATCTCGTACAAGCAGGCGTTCGGAATCGGTTTGTTCCAATGCCTCGCCTTGTGGCCCGGATTTTCGCGGTCGGGCTCGACGATTTCCGGAGGACTGCTGCTCGGTACGAGCCAGAAGGCGGCTGCGGACTTTACGTTTATGATCTCCGTCCCCGTCATGCTCGGCGCCACGGTGCTGGATATGTACGACAGCCGCGAATTTCTGACCTCGGACGATCTGGTGCTGTTCCTGATCGGGTTCGTCTCCGCCTTCGTCGTCGCGATGCTTGCGGTCGTGACGTTCCTGAATCTGATCAAGCGGCTGAAGCTGGAATGGTTTGCCTTGTACCGTTTCGTGATTGCGGCGTTGTTCTTCTTGTTGGTGATGTAAAGCGCGGAGATAGCCATATCGGGATCGGGACGCCACAAAAGCCGCCGGGCAACCGGCGGCTTTCGAATGCCTGCAATGTTCCTCCAGGGGGGCGGCCAGAGACGGGACGGTCCATTTCCGTGCAACCTATACGCCGGGGCCTCCCCCTCTTTAGTAAGGGTTATACTAGGATACCGTGCCCGCGGCATCGACCCAAGCAGTGCCGTTCCACCAGATCGGTTTGCCGAGCGTACTGTCAAACCACGACATATGAATGTACCTGCCTGTTACGGGTCTTTCCGACGAAGGACCATACAGGGATGCCTCAGAATAGTAGGGAATAAACTCGCCCTCCGCCGCACTGTAGTGAGACTGAATTCCGTTCAGCACCTGTTTTCCGATAACACTCGATATGGCCGGGAGCGAACAATTCGTGCATTTGACAGGAAGATGTACGTAACCCGACAGGACATTGCGATCAAGCACGATGCCGGAGAAAACGGACCACCCTATGTTATTGCTGGTCATCCCGATCGCCGCGTTCATATTGTTAGTCGAATCGCCAATGATATTGCCGGTCACGATCAGGTTGCGGGACACTTGTTGTAAAGTTAACGCAGTGATCGAAATCCCTCTTGAAAAATTACTTAGTGCCGTAGGAGAATGGATTCGATTGTCCAGAAGATAACACCACTGGCTTGCATACATCGTAATACCGCTTCCGCCTTGAGCGTTTCCAAACCGGTAAATATGGTTGTTTTGGACAGTTGCATAAGAGGCGGTGTGGAGCTGGATTCCCATCCCCGATCCGCTAATTCGATTTTCCCGTACAAAAAGGGGCACATTGCATTTATCGAGATGAATCCCGATCGTATTGGATACGGGAATGCCCTCGACAAACCCGTTCTCGTATACGTCATTATCCGCAATTACAATATCGGAGTACTTGCCGCCAGCGGAATTATTCATCTCCTTGACCAGCAGTCCTTTGGAAGAGGCCGGCGCCGTCCGGTGATTATTCCGGTAAATGCTGTTGCTCCGGAACGTTATGTGCTCCACAATCGTAGTGGCGGAATTGGCCCAACCGATGATCTGTCCCCCTACGTTGTTATCATGAAGAATGTTATTTTCCACTGTAACGTTTCTCACGATCCATTGCTCGCCCGGATTGATGCCCCGATTCGGCTCAATATCGATCCCGGCCCCTAATGTCGAAACCCAGGCATGATGGCCGTGAATTTCATTATTTTTGATCCACACGCCGTCGGCATGAATAATCGAAACCCCGTTACGTCCGTTATTTTGAATTTCATTGTCGACAATCGTAATGTGCCGGTTTACATTTCCCTCTCCCACCACGAAAAACTGTCCGGCTACCGCAGCTCCATCCCCGCTTGCGTTTGTTAGCTTGCACCCTCGAATCGTCACGTTTCGGGAGTTGATTAATTTAAGGGCATGATGGCTTTCCGCCATATCGAAAGGATTGCTGTTGTCGCTCGATTGATTAGCCCGATTCCCGTCTAAAGTCAAACCTGTAAGGGTCACATTTTGCTTGCCGTCGAGTTGAATCATCGTGCAATTCGAGTTCGCTTTCAAACTGATGGTCGCATAGCCGATCCCGATCACCATAATATTGGATGGCAGTTCGATCGTACTTGAAATCAAGTAGCTCGCTGCCGGTTTTGGTAGGATAAGTATCCCGTTCTCAGCGGCAACGGCGGCGGCTTGAATCGCCGAGGTGTCGTCAGTCGCGCCATCGCCGCTAGCATGGTAAGGAGCGGCTGTCACATCGACAATGAAGCCGCCGGTGCACGCTAGGGGTCCATACACGCTATCGGTGACCGTCCCCCTCCATTCAGCCGATCCCACACTGTGATTCAGCAAAGTTGTCCCCGCAATGGTCGCGACTCCTCCGGCGGCCAAGTAAGACAGCAGTTTCCTTCTGGTCAACGAGCTATCTTTAGTTGCACGAATCTGTTCATCCCGAATCGTGTCAAGCGGCTCTTTCTCCACAACCTTCAACTCCCTGTCATTTGTATGATTCAGGTATAAATGCAAAGTCGTATCGTCCCGATTTCAAACCGATCTCGACCGTGTTGCCATTCCAAACGCAGGACGTTATGCCCTCAACTCCCTCATATGGCTTTCCCCCCGTCCAGATCGCTTCGCCCGATTCTTCAATTCGCGAAGCCAGGGCACCGAAGCCCGGTTCGATGATAAGCCTGCCGGCCATGCCAATCGGAATCGAAACATGGACACGCAACTGCACCTTATCCTCGCACTGGCGCTCCCAGCGAAGAAACAGCTCCCCGTATACGGTTGCGACGGTTGCCTCCGCGAAGGTGAGATCATCCGGCATGTAAGGCCGCAGTTCCACGTCGCGAAAACCCGGCGAACGCTGCCGGATTCCGGCCACATATTCCTGCAGCAGCCGCAGCGGATAGCTATTCCAGGCATGACAATGGGAGTTGATGTCGTCCCAGCCTTCCCACATCGTTTTTGCGCCGCTGCGGATCATATATCCCCAGCCGGGATAGTCCGGACTGGCGATCATACGGTAAGCCTTCTCCTGCTTCCCTCCTTCGAACAACGCTCGTAGAAGCGGCAGTGACAAAACGGTCCGGCTCTCCCATTTCATCTCGGCTATCGTCTCCAGCGCCTTGCTCACCGCCTCCTCCGGAAGGAGCCCTGCATATACGGCCAAACCGTTTACCCCTTGATGATAGTTCGGAGATTGGAATCCGTCGCGGAACAAGCCGATCTCCCGGTCGAATAAAGCCTCCACGACGGAAACGCGCAGCTTTTGGGCCATCTGCTCGTACGACTGTGCTTCTATCTGCTTCCCCAGCACAGCGGCCATGTCCGCCATCGCCTCGATCGCTAAAACGAGCTTGATGTTCTGAACGGTCAGAAACGGCGCAGTCTGTTGGACCGTTGAATACGGCCAGTCGCTGATATGCCACGGGCGATCGGCTGGCACAAGTCCCGTTTTCTCATCCAATCGAGCCCAATAATGATCGACCATCCGTTTAGCGGTATCAAAACAAACGGCAATTATTCGTGCATCCCCATAGGCATAGTATGTTTTCCACAATAGCGTACAATAGTGCAAATCCCATTCGGGAATTTGTTTGTTGAAGGCAGGGTTTTCGAAGTTGGTCGGATACACATACGGAAACGACCCGTCCTCTAATTGCCCGTCCGCAAAATCAATAAGCGTCTTGATCAAAATAGGCCGCGCATCAAAGTTGTACAATAGCGTCTCCGCTTGCAGATCGACGTCCGCTAAATACTGTGCCTGCTCCCGATGGGGGCAATCGGTCGCCTGACCTAGCGTATTGTTCTTGAGCGTTTGAGTACACGCCTCTGCCATCCCGTTCAGCAGCTCGTTCGAGCAGCGGAACGATCCACGCCCGGTCATCGCCGTATGCGCAGATGCGATCCACAGATCCTTGCCTGGAACAAGGCGGTCCGTATGATGCGTCACCTCCACATAACGAAATGCTTTGTAAGATAAATCCGGCTGCCATACTTGAGCCCCTTCTCCTCCAACGGTGTAGCGGTCGTAATAGTAGTCGGACTTCTCGTTGCAAACATAATGCTTAACGAAGCCATGCTCGTCCAATTGTTCGGCATACCGAAGCTGCACGGTCGCACCGGCTGTTCCTGCAAGACGTAATCGCGGCCAACCGGAAACGATTTTGCCGGCATCGAACACTTGGCGAACCGTTCGGTGCTCCGAGCCCGTCTTCTGCGCTTCGCCGGACACCGTTTCACCGTACAGTTCGGCGGGTACGATCAGTTCCTCGATTTCCCCTTCCGGTATCTCTTGACCCACCATCATCCAGCTTCTGATTCTAGAATCCGCTAACACCGCCTTGTCGCATCGGCTTGACGCGAAGCCGACACGTTTCCAGCCATGATCCAGCTTCCCGGCATCGACATCTTCGATCGCGGATATTCGCCTGTTTTGCTGGTAGGCCGTACCAATCCGATGCGGGACATCGCGAATCGTTTCCCAGGTCGTATCGGTATTGAAGCATTCCGTCGTTCCATTCGTGTAGACGACATGCAACTGCAGCCGGAATCCCGGCACCCCATTCACGTAATTCTGCCCGTCGCCGCCTAAATAGTGCGCCACAGCGGCGATACAGTTTGGGCCTGCCGCCAATAATGGAGTCACATCGTAAGCGGTGTAATATTTGCGTCTCCACGGATTCGTCGGAGCGGGGGTGGCGTACCCGCCGACTTTTATCCCGTTCAGATAAAGATTGGCAACATTGTGAGCGGAAACAAATAGTCTAGCCGTGCCAATCGCCCCACGGATGTCGAGTTCTTTGCGGAAATAGGCGTAGTCATTGCACCTGACCTCCGTATGGCTCCAAATCCATTCAGCCCGCCACTCGTGCGTAAGCAATCCGGTGCCGAATCGGGCCGGAACACTTTCCGACATCTGCTCCCTGTCCCACACCCTTACACGCCACCAGTACAGAGATGCACTTTCCAAGGCCGGCCCCGAATAGGTCGCATTCGTTTCTTGAAGTTCGACCTTGCCGCTATCCCAAACTGCCCCAACTCCTTCACGCACAGATGATTCCTTGTCAAATAATTGAACCTGGTAAGCTGTCCATTCCTTCGCGCGGCCTTCACCTATTAATCGCCAGCTAAACGCCACGTCGCCCGGATTCGCAGACATCGGCTCAGCAGTGCCATTTACGCGAAGATCGATTACTTGCAACAACAACTCCACTCCCTGTCTCCTCTAATAGTCTGTCTAGAAGCTCCTTTTGGAACCGATTACAGCCGTTTCTTCCCCTATTTATTCATCTGGACCATCTCTGCGATTTTCTTCTGTGCCTGCTCGCCCGCTTGTCTCAAGCCTGTATTGATGTCGATTTTGCCTGTTTGCAGTTGAATGCCCATCGATCCGTAAATGGTGACCAGTTCGGCATCATAAGTCCCTTTCGGAAGGAAAGGCGCAAACTTGTTGTAGTACGCTGCCTGCCAGTTTTTATCCTTGTATGGCGTTCCTTGCCCCAGCTGCTTCCGCACGCGCTCGTCGGTCAGAACGGTCATGTCGCCTCTCAGCGCCAATTCGGTCTGATATTCGTCGGAAACGATATATTTCAAAACCTCCATGGCCGCATCTTTATTTTTGGCCATATTCGTGATGCCATAATAGCTCGGGTAAGATTGCGATCCGATTCCCGGACGGTCGCTGAACACCGGGAGCGACACGACATCATAGTTCACCTGATCGCCCCATGCCCCCATTAAACCTTGGATGTACACGTACATCGCGACATTTTTCGATTTGATAAATTCGTTGCTGCCCGGAATTTTGCCGGTCGACTGCAAATACTGCGCGTAACCCGGCTCCTGAACCGGATCAAGGAATAAAGTTTGGAAAAATCGGCTCCAGCGGCTGTCCTGATTAATAGTTGGCGTGTTGGTCTTCAAATCGGCATTCGGAATAGAGAGCTGGTTCATGCGGATCGTATGAAGCGGCGAATGCGTAAACCCGAAATATTGCGTCCCCTGGTCGGTGCGGGATAGTTTCTTGGACAGCTCGCTTATTTGCTCCCAAGTCATCCCGTCCTTCGGATACGGAACGCCGAACTTATCGAACAAGTCCTTGTTGTAATATAAAAGCAAGTTGTTCGTGATAACGGGAAGCGCATACATTTTACCGTTAGACGTTTGCTTGAGAGCATCCATCACGGTCGGCTCAAATCGATTCAGATCCACCTTGTGCTTCGCGATCAACTCGGACATGTCATATTCAATTCGATTCGGGAACACCTGCCCCTCATAGTTGCCGATCGTCTGGTAGAAAATATCGAATCGCGTTCCCGACGCCAGCAGCTCCTCCATCGAGTTGCCCTTCGTCGATTGAATGTACTTGATCGTATAGTCCGGAAACTTTTTGCGCAAAGAAGTGCCCAGCCTTTGGTCAAATCCTTCTACGGAATCATTGTTTGTCGAATAAAAGACAATTTCGACCGGTTCCTTCGCAGTGTCGGCTCGATTCTCTTCCTGTTGACTTTCTCCACTCTGCGTTCCGGCTTGACTGCAAGCGGTCACACTCCCGACCACTACCAACATAACGATTGTTTTACGGAGTAACAGTTTCATTTCCAGCAAGCGCCCCCCTCATTATTTATAAACCGTTTTTCTGTACGCCCCTGGCGGGCATCCGACAATACGATGGAACAAGCGGCTAAAAAAGGCCGGGTCCTCGTAGCCGACCATGGATGCTACATTAATCACCTTTTCTGCCTGATCCTCAAGCAGATACTTCGCCTTCTCGATGCGAATCTGATGGAGCAGCTCGATCACACTCATGCCCATTTGCTCCTTCATGAGCCTGTTCAGCTTTCGTTCACTGATTTTGAATACGTTTACCAAAGACGTCAACGTTATTTTGTCCCCGTAGTTCCTTTCCAGAAAGCCGCGTATCCGTCTCGCCATCACTTCTCGCTCGCCGTAATTAACGTCATGTCTTCTCGTTTGATGCAGATTGTATATACGCGATAAAAAAATTTGCAGCTCGATCATCTTTAATCGAATAATCGCATCGAAGCCCGGATTCCGATGCTCGAATTCGGCCATCATGCTTTCCATAATGACCAGCATCGTCGCTGCGTGCGGGCCGCTCAGATTAAGCCGATGGTGGAAGCGCTCTTCTTTATTCAGAAAAGGCTGCACGTAGAAAAAGTCCATGGACCTTGATATGCCAAGTTCACGCAGCAGTCCCTCCTGGATGAGCGAAGGCATAAACAGACAGTTAATAATTTCGATCTGCTGCTCGTCCTCGTAGTCGTACGCATGCACCTCTCCGGGATTGATGATGAATACATCGCCGGCGCGAATGGAATATCGCTCGCCCTCAAAGCGATGCTGCGCTTCCCCCCTCACAACATACACGAGTTCTACAAACTCGTGGCTATGCTCGATTGGAGTCGCGTTTCGATTTTGAGCGAACCGTTTCATCCAGAACGGAAACTCTTGGCCCATGAATTTGCTGCTTCTCAAATGTTTCTCCATTTCCTGTTCGTTCTCACCCCCAAAACATCGGATATGTTCCATTCCTAGCTTTATTATACATGGCCGGATTGTTCGGCTTCATTGCTCATTCCGTCATCAGGATGGTCAATTCCGCCATCGGTCCATGGCAAACTGCATCCATCTTCGACCGCGTGAGTTTCGAACGGCAAGGAAATCCTCCCGAGTCCCGGCGAAATTTCCTTTTGACCTGTTCAAAGATGTACGAAATAATCTTGAACCTTACCGGCTCTTAGGGTGTCTATTTCTGATGAGGGGACGAATGAAAAAGCAGCTTGTTTATTCAGCTCACGCCCCTATAACAAGCGGAACTGCTAATTTTCAATCGGAGGGAAAAACCATGATCCTGTGGATCAACGGGGCGTTTGGCTCGGGAAAGACGCAAACGTCCTATGAGTTATGCCGGAGAATGCCGCATTCCTACGTATATGACCCGGAGCAGGCCGGATTTTACATCCGCAAAAACATCCCGAAGCAAACCGCCGAAGAAGACTTCCAGCATTATCCGATGTGGCGCGAGCTGAATTATTCGATGCTGTCTTACATCAATCAGCGCTATGACGGGACGGTAATCGTGCCGATGACGGTAACCGACCCTGACTATTTTCAGGAAATGGTAGGCCGATTGCGGGCGGATGGCGTGACTGTCCACCACTATACGTTAATCGCGTCCAAGGAGAGCCTGTTAAAACGACTGCGTAGCAGAGGCGACGGAAGCGGCTCGTGGGCGGCCCGGCAAATCGACCGGTGCATCGACGGGCTCGCGGGCGACGTGTTCCGGCATCATCTGGATACGGAGCGGCTGTCCGTAGAAGAGGCGGCGGAAGCGATTGCAGCGATGTCGGACATCCGCTTGCAGCCCGACCGCCGCGGTACTCTTCGGAAAAGGGCGGACCGAATCTGGACCCAGCTCAAGCATATCCGGCTATTCCATTGAGCAGGAAAAATAGAGACGTCCTTATAGCGTTCTCCTGCTATTGGGGGATAGGCGCCCTGTTAGCAGTAATCGCCTATTCCTGGACTATAGATCTCGTCTATATTCTTACGGTTTTTCTTTATGCAGGCCCTGTATACGGGGTAAGTAAGGTTTCCCGGCGGATCGGTTATGATAAGATCGGATACGACGAGCGTCGGCTTATACCACTAGACCGGCCATGAGGAGGAAACAATGCCGTATACGATTCTAATCGTCGATGACGAACCCGATATTGTGAAGCTGCTGTATACCTTTTTTAAAAAGAACGGGTACGATCCGCTGACCGCCGCTAATGGAGCCGAAGCGATCCGGCAGGCGGAGAAGCAGCCGGACCTGATCCTGCTCGACATTCATATGCCGGAGCCGGACGGGCTTCAAGTGTGCGAGCGGATTCGGTCGCATGTGGCTTGCCCGATCCTGTTCCTGACGGCCAAGGTGGAAGATGCGGACAAAATAGCCGGATTCGCCGCAGGCGGCGACGATTACATTATGAAGCCGTTTAGCATCGACGAGCTCGGCGCCCGCGTAGCCGCCCATCTTAGGCGCGAACGGCGGCTGGCGAGCCGGGCCAAGGTGAAATTCGAAGGCGAGCTTGTCGTCGATTATTCCGCCAAGGAAGTGTACGTGAAGGAGGCGGCCGTTCCGCTGACGAAGCAGGAATTCAAAATACTGGAGCTGCTTTCCTCGAACAGCGGACAAACCTTTGACAAGGAACGGATCTATGAACGGTTATGGGGGGTGGACGGGGACGGCAACGATTCGGTCGTCGTCGAGCATATCCGCAAGCTGCGGGCCAAGCTGACCGCGGCCGGTGCGCTCTCTCCGATCGAAACCGTCTGGGGGCTCGGGTACAAATGGAGCAAATAAAACGAATGCTCGGACAACGCTCCGTGCTGCTTGAGTTTATGCTGATTGCTATCGTTCTGGGGATGCTGGCCGTCTATTTGTCCGTCATCACCGTCGAAGAGGCCTCTGACGCCTATATGAATCTGGAATTCTCTTATTCGGACAAAATACCTTATAACGAAATAAAGACGAAGGACGGATACACGGTCAGAGAATATCCGTATAACAAATTCCCCTACTTTACCACTGCCGACAAGGTCAAGAGCATCCTGTATCAGGTGCTGCCCTTCATAGCCGTTCCCGTGTATGTGGTCGGCTTGCTGGGTTCCGGTATGTTCTATTATTACAAGCGGCGGGTAAAAACACCCTATGATCTTATGATCGCCTCCTCCCGCAAGATCGCCGAACAGGATCTCGATTTCGAGATCCGGTACGAAAGCAAGGACGAGTTCGGGAAACTGTGCGCGGCCTTCGAGAAGATGCGTGCCGCCCTGGCGCAAAATACCCGGGACATGTGGAGAACGGCCGAAGAACGCAAAAGGCTGAACGCAGCGTTCTCCCATGACTTGCGCACCCCTCTCACGGTTCTAAAGGGACATGTCGACTATCTGAAAAGGTATTACCCGGATGAACAAATGTCCAAGGAAGATGTGCTTTCCACGATCAATACGATGAAGGGCCATATCGAGAGACTGGAGCGTTACGTCGCCAGCATGAACTCGATCCAGAAACTGGAGGAAGTCCGCCCCTCACCTGCTGAAGTCTCCGCCCGGGAATTGCTCTCCGGCCTGCGAGAGACGGCCGTTATCTTATGCGACGGCAAGCAGCTGTCGTTTGAGGTGAACGCTACGGCGGACACCGTGCGTCTCGATCCGGAGATGGTGTCCCAAGTAGTCGAGAACCTCATCGTAAACGCGGCCAGATACGCCAAACAAACGGTTGCCGTAACCGGCGAGATCACCGGCACTGCATGTACGCTAAGCGTCACCGACGATGGAGCCGGCTTTTCCGCCAGAGCATTGAAAAAAGCGGCCGAACCGTTTTACCGGGACGATCATCAGGCAGGCACCGCCCACTTCGGATTGGGGCTGTATATAGGCAAGCTGCTTTGCGAGAAGCACGGAGGGCAGCTGATCGTTGCCAATTCGCCGTCCGGAGGCGCCCAAGTAACGGCCCGGTTTCGTTCTCTCTAGTTCACATGGCGAAAATTGATAAAACTTTGATATTTATCCGGTACACTCTTCCTGTAACTCATCATCTGAGGCCGGGGAGAGTTTTTTAACGTTAAAGATTGTTTAATTTTACTAAAGCGTTAAAGCGGTAAAATGAAACATTCTTTACCAAGAAAAGCCTCTGCTTGCGCAGGGTCATTCATCGTGGTTAAGGCTTCGTTTAGAAGCTTTTCTTATCGGCTCCCCGCCTTATTCTTCCGGAGGTTATTCTTTTTGAAAACGATCAAGTATATCGTCAGTTTCTGCATTTTGTTTATCGGCCTGCTTATTATCGGGGAGAGCCATACGTTTCGTCTGAACAATTTCTACACCGAATTTCACAATACGACCCTTTATTTGCAGCCGAACACTACCGAGGAGGAGATGATCCGGGATACGCTCCGCTCCGCCGAGCGCCATGGAGTCGAGATGTTTACGTTCGTACGGTCAACCCCGAGCTTGTTCCAGACGAAGTACGATCTATACGGAACCCCGGGCGTGAAACGTTACCTCGATACAAATCTGGACATCCAGGAGAAATCGTACGAGAGTTTGTTTTTGGAAGATATCCAGTTTCAGTTCCATGATTTTGCAACCGTTCCGGGCTTGGACACCATTCACGACTTTTACATCATCGGAAGTTTGGAGAAGGCGACGGCATTTAAAATCGAGCTGATCGACAAGTATGCAGGCAACCATCCGAAGGAAGGTTACACCGATCCAGAGTCGAGAAACACGATTATCGCGATCTGGCTTTTGATGATGAGTATCGTTTTGCTGCTAACCTACTACGACGTTTTGTTTCAGAAAAAGGAAAATTTGATCCGCGTCTCGATGGGGGAATCGATCGGAGGCATGATGTGGCGGAATGTGCTGACGGATACTTTCGTCTTTACGGCCTTGTTCGCTGCCGTCGTTCTGTTTCTGGCCCCCTTTACATCAGTCTATTTTGGAGTCCGGATTTCCTTGACCCTGTTTGCTGCGCTGATCGTCTTTAACGCCCTATTGTATTTGAATATGTATGTGTACAACCTGAAAGAAGTGTTCTCCAACTCGAAAGGCGGCTCCAAAAGGCTGCTGGCGCTGAATTACGGTTTAAAGCTCGTAACCGTTATCGTCACGATTTTCGTCATCTCGGGCAATGTGGCGGTTTTATACGAATCGTATCAGCTGTATAAGCAGAAGTCGTTCTTCGAGAACTATTCCGATTACTCGTACGTCCGGCTCAATCATCGGCTTGTCGTAGATAGCGACGGCAACATCACCAATAGGATGAGTGATACGAATACGGTTGAAAAAACGTTTTACAAGCAGTTTTTCCGAAACGCCAACGCCACCTTATTGTCGGACATGGACGGCTTGGTGAATGGAAACGCGCTGATCGCCAACCGGAACGCTTATGATTATTTATCCCGCACCATCAAGGAACTAACGAACGCGGATCTTACGAAAGACATTTATTTACTAGTACCTGAACAAATGCCCGTTACCAACGAGCTGATCGCATCGTTTCAAGATTCGCTTCGCTTATATGAAGGCGAGTCGTTCGCCTATGAGTATGAAGTAATTCCGTACAAGGGCCGGGTCGAGCTGGTCAGCATCGAAGTGAATCTGGCCTATGGCAGCGAAATTCTGAAAAATCCGGTCATCATCTATAACAACAAAACGGCGGAACAAGTCGAGAACAGACCGGTTGATCCGGAACGGTTTTTTCCGTTTATCGAAGAGATTATGTATAAGGTGAGCGACGACGAATTCGACCGGTTCGTGCAAGAGCATGGAATGTCGAGGGAAATCGTAAGGAAGACGAATGTGCTGGACAAGTACAACCATAGCTGGACTCTGGCCCAACGGGTGCTGGCGATCAACCTGATTTTCAGTACACTCGTATTGCTTCTGGAATTCATCATTATCGTCACCATCATTAAGCTGGAGTACGAAGTAAATGCGATCGAGCTTGCGATTAAGAAAGTATTGGGTCACAGCCTGCCGGCCAAACACCGGAAGCTCGTTCTGATGACGCTGGTCACCTCTGTGCTGAGTATCGGAGCGGCTGTGACGGCCGCGCTTGTATTGGAGCTGAACAACGTCTCCCATCTCGTATTCGGGGGAATCGTCATACTTGCGCTGGAGCTCGCGGTCATCTTCTTTTATATCCGCAAAATCGAACACGCGCGAATTCAGAATACTTTGAAAGGCGGCAACCTATGAGCAGAATCATCATTCAAAACGTAACGAAAACATTCAAGGATAAAGTCGTATTTCAAGATTTGAACTTAACGATCGAGCAAGGAGAATTCGTTATCTTCTCCGGCCCGAGCGGGTGCGGGAAAACGACGCTGCTGAATATGATCGGCGCTCTGGAAACGACGGAGCAAGGTTCCATCCTGGTGGACGGGGTGGATTTGCGGGTGAAGAAGCATCATTTGTCCTATTTTCGAACGAAGGTCGGCTTTTTGTTTCAAAACTTCGCCTTGGTCGACAACAAAACGGTGAAGGAAAACCTGAAGCTGATCCGCAAAGATTGCCGGACCGGTCTGACGATCGAGGATGCGCTGCGCCGGGTCGGACTGGAGGACAAGCTGAACAAAAAAGTGTACACGTTGTCGGGCGGAGAGCAGCAGCGAATCGCACTGGCCCGGCTGATGCTTAAGCGTTGCGAGCTTATATTGGCCGATGAGCCGACCGGTTCGCTGGACCGGCATAATGCGGAGACGGTGCTGGGTATCGTAAAAGAGTTTAATGAAGCCGGCAAAACGGTCATCCTCGTCACGCACGATGAAGAAATCAAAAAACGAGGCGGGCGGGTGATCGAGCTGACCAAAACGACGTAGAACGCCCCGAGAGGCGTTCTGTTTTTTTTATTCCGATTGGATTGCAATTGGATGGGGCGCCTAATCTTTCACGTGCAAAGCGCTCGTGCTCTGGCGCAACCGCTGCGGCTTAATCGGACGTCCGAGCCATGCCGACTCGAGCGCAGCGCAAGCGGTTGCTACCGCCCTCCCAGCGTCGCGGGCAGTGACGATCGGTTCGGCTCCGGTCCGGATACACTCGATAAAATGTTCCAGTTCCAGCCGATACGGATCGTCAGCAGGCTCGCCTTGCGGGATCGCTACCCCTTCATTCCGCTGCGAATGCGCGGCAACGGCTCCCCGGCTTACTGCCAGCTTGTAAGCTTCGTTGTCGGCGCGAAGCATCCCGTCCTTCCCTGTCACTTCCAGCGAGGACGTAAACGGTCCGGCATATCCCCACATCGCTTCCAGATTCGCTACCGTTCCGTTTTCGAAGCGTAACACGGCCGCCGCGTACTGGACCCCCGGCGATTTCCGGATCACCGCATAGACCGATTCCGCTTCGCCCATCAGCGAATGCAGATAGTCGATATCGTGAATCATTAAATCGAACAAGACGCCGCCGCTTTTCGTATCGTCCTCGAACCAGCTGTCCGACGGCGGATGCAGACTGTACCGTTTCGCATGAGCGGTTATTATCGGCCCCGCCTCTCCCTTGGACACCCGCTCGGACAGCCGGGCGTAATCGGGGAAAAAACGCAGCACATGACCGACGAGCAAGCAAACGCCGTTTCGCCTGCACGCTTCGATCATCTCTTCCGTGTCCTCCGCAGTCAGGGCGGCCGGTTTCTCGCAAATGATATGGAGACCCTTTTCCGCCGCAGCCACCGCATACGTCTTATGCAAATATGTCGGCAGCGCCAGAACGACCGCATCCAGCGGAATCTTCTCCTGAATCAGCTCGTCCAGACTGTCGAACCGTAATGCCCCGAGCGAGGCCGCTTCCAGCCTCGATTCCGCCGACGAACTACATATGGCGGTTAACGAAACGCCCTCCATCTGCGACAGGATGTTCGCATACAGCCTGCCCATCGTACCGAATCCGACAACAGCTACTCGAATCTCGTTCACTCCAGCTTTCCCCCTGATCTGTAAATGGAACGTTTGTTATAGTATAAATCGGATCGAAGGAAGGGATCGGTCATCGGTTGACTCGGCGAGGTCATTTTTGCATCGGGCCGGCTGCTTGCGGAGGAACACGCGGATTTATGTCCCGTACAGCTTCAAATATTCCGGATAAGCGCGAAGATGAATATTTCTCGCCCTTTCCTGCGTTACCTCTTTGACATCCGGTATCTGCTCCGCTTCCACATAATCGGCAAGCACATCGATCACATCGTCGAGCAGCTTCGCCCGAAAGTAAATCTCCATTCGCTCCGCCGCATCTTCACCGGCCAGACGGCTCACCCGCTCCTGCCATACCGGCCAGTCCGCCGTCCGATACAGCGGCCACAGCAAGACGGAATAGTCCATAGCCGCATCTCCGGCAACCGACAGATCGTCCCAGTCGATCATCCAGTGTTCTCCGTGCTCGCCGACCAAAATATTTTGCCAGTTCAAGTCGTTATGGACGATATCGGCCGCTTGCTTGCGGAAAGACGGATGCTCCTCCACCAGCTTTTTCAACCGGCCAACTTCAGCATCGAACCATTCCATTGTAGTGTCCGACACGAAGCTTAGCAGCTGTCTCCCGGCCTTGATCCCTTCCAAATCTTCCTCGAACCGCCCGATATACTCCTGGATAAAGGCATCCGAATAAGTGAGAGTTTGCATCTCCGGCGTACCGGGAACGGCTTGGCGGATCTGCTCGTCGGCATGCAGCCGGCTTATTAGGGGCAGCACCTTTTCGATAACGGACAGCGGATCGGGTGCGGTGCTTAGCGGTTCGCCCTTCAGGTACTCGAACACGAGGCCGCACGTATAGCCGGGGACGATCTCTTGCGCCACCTCTTGAACTAGCCGCGGAGCCCGGTAGCGGTCCGACAGGCAGCCGCTGATCCTGGCCCATTGCCGGAGTTCCGGGGCTTTATCTTCCTTGGCGAGCTTGAGATGCCGCACCGTTTCGCCATCGGTCAGCCGGTAGGACTGGTTCACGAATCCTCCGGGATTCCATATATAAGCCGCCTCGATCGAAGAGCCGCTGAATCCGAGCGTTTGTGCATGGCGGGCGGCCCATTTCGCTACTTCTTGTTCATTTGCTTTCAGATCCATTCCGTTCACCTCTGCTGGATATACTCGTCATTGTGTTCGCTCTGCACGGAGGCCGATCGTTCACGTCGGTTCCTCCCTTGTACCGGACTTCCGGTTTCTCAACCCGATTCGGTTAAACGCATTACTACAAACGGAACCTGCACGCCCGACACGGGGCTATGGACCTGCTCTCCCCGGCGGAATCCGACTTTCTCATACGTTCGGATCGCTCTTTCGTTAAAGGCGGCAACGGCCAGACGGAACTTGGACTTCCCCAGTTCCTTGCCCAGAAACTCTACCGCCTGCTTGACATAATCGCTCCCCAGCCCTTTGCCGGTCAGATCCGGACGCAGCCCGAGCCCGACGTCAAGGCAGTCTGGGTCGTTATAGATTCCGGCCTCGTAAGCTCCGGGGATTCGCGCAGAATGCCCGCTGCATATAAATCCTGCAATCTGATCGTTCGCCTCACGGACGCTGTAATATTCGCCGTTCAACAGCTCCGCGATCCCTTCGTCCTCTCCGCCCATATTGTATAAATCGTACGGCTGCGGGTACGTCCAGGCGTTTACGATTCGGGCAGTCTCTTCGGTCATGGGAACGTAGCGGTACATGGCCGTAAACGCTCCTTCTATAAAATCCGCATCCGGCAGAGCATCCAGAAAGACGGCGTCGATTTCCGTTTGGCCGTTCAGCAGCGCTTTGGCAAGCCGGTGTCCTCCGTCGACGAGCAGACCGTCTGCCGTTACTATTATCGGGTAACTCATATCCGCTTCGACGATCCGTTTACAATGCTTCGCCACATTGCGTATCGTAGGCACCGAAGTGCTCCCGTATCCGAACCAGCAGTCCTGATCCAGTTCTTGGATCGAATCTACTCGGATCTTGACAACAGGCAGGTTCTCGGATCGCTTCCACAATTTTTCTACGTCCCACACGTGCCGCCGTCCGTTAATCATTCTCGAGTGTTTGTGCTTGATCCGCGAAAGCGCGTCTTCCATCCGTTTCCCTCCTTTTTTCTAGCAGGCTCCATCCGTAGTTGCAGTTTTGCGGCTGGTTACTTGCCCGCTCATGGTGGAGTAAGCCGCACCTCCCATTCTTTCATACTACCATGAATTTCTAGTAAGGAAGTGGGAGGTTTTAGGTATAATCAACTGTACAAAAATCAAAACCGCGCATAACTTCTATGCGCGGTTGATTGGGTAATTCACGATACGGCCCAGTTGCCGAACAATGGGCGTATCAGCAGGTCGGCGAGGCGACAGCCGGCTGGGGAGCCTTCAGAATCAACGTATCGTAAATACAGTTGTTTCCGGCAACCGGCTCTACGTCCCACACTCCCGACAAATCGGCATGAAGCGTACAAGTCGAGATCGGGAACGCGCCGGCTCCGATAAACAGAACTTTGGCCGACCGGCCGATCTGAGCAAGCCGGCATTCCGTTATTACCGAAGCGGACAGTAACGTCTGGTACAAGCTATCGTCCCGCTGATCCGCGTACATGCGGATCGCTCTCCTTTTCTCAACCGCGCATAAATTCAAAAACAAAACCAGCTCCTCATGGCTGTCGATGTCCATTCCTCCGTTTCCTCCGTCATCTATGCCCCTATCGCGCATTATGAGTATATGAGAACGGACAGGACCTCCATGCCAGAGCCCTATGCAATTACCGGGTTCGTTCATTCAATTTTTGAATAAGCCGGGTTTCGATATCTTCCCAATCGGCTACCCAGCCTTTTGGAGATACGCTTCTTCCCTTCATGCTCACCACTTGTCGGGATGCAGGGGTATAGGATCGATTTATAGGGAGTTCCGGCATCCATATTTCCCATTCCCCAACACTTAATTTCTCTATTTCGTAAGGAGTATCTTCGATCATGACTTGGATTTGTAACAGCTGAGCCGCCTTCAGTTTACTGTCGTTATGGTCTTCTGCCAACAAGATAGATTCAAACAGATCAAAAGCCCGATTCCGTTTCAGCCACTCGTGTGTTTCCGGTTTACAATTTATTCTCGAGCTGATGATGCTGAACCTCACACCTAACTTAGAAAACTCCTGTATAACTTCTACCGCCTTAGGGGCGATTCTGATATCGAAGAACTTCTCATCTCCCCCGTGAACAGCAAGTACGCCGTCTATATCCACGCCAATGTGAATCATACATTCCCCTCCCACCAGCAGTTATCTCGGGCTTCAATAATGATCCTACCACAAACCCCTTTTATTGGTATACGCGCATCCCCCATTGACTACAACCGCCCATCAACTGGAAAATGAAGATGTCGATTCCGACATAGAAAGAGGTGGTGCGTCCATGTGGAGTAAAGCCAAACAACAGTTAAGCAGTAACGTCCTCGAGAATATTACCCTGCTGAAAATGATCGATACGTATGGCAGCAAGCTCGGCTGTACGGTGCTGGAACGGGATTCCAGCTGGGGGCTGCTGCTGTCGCTTCCGGTGGAGTTTTCTTCCTACGATCGGAAGACGTATCCGGAGGCAGAGTCGGTATATATGCTGGCCGGTACGGACAACCGTCTGCTGGAGCGATTGCTCGACGATCCCCCGATTCCGAAGAAACCCGCCGTATTTAAAGTTCAGAGAAACGCGTACAAGCAGCTTCTCGAGCGGAAGTTCAAGCTTGCCGGGATTCGTTCCTTTTATTCCTACTCCTGTCTGGAGCCGTTTCCCGGTCAAAGCCCGGATGAGGTGATCGCATGGGACACTCTGCAAGAAGAACTGCTGCCGATGTGGCTCTCCAACGGATACGAGCTTGGAGAAATCGAGCAGCTGTTCGCTCACGGGGCGAGGTCTTACAGTTTCTATACTGACGGAAAACCTGCCAGCACCTGCATCGTCTTTCGCAATTACGGCAGAGTTTGGGAAGTCGGCGCCGTCCATACCGCAGAGGAATATCGGGGTAACGGTTACGCCAAAAAAGTCGTACAAGCCGCCGGCAATGGACTGCTGAGCCGAAATCTCATCCCGCGATATCAGGTCGAAGACCGTAACCGGCCATCGGTCCTCCTGGCCGAGTCACTAGGATTAACCTGGCTCGTTACGCTGGAGCATCTCTATTGGGCCGGCGCGTAGAGCCAGGGCGGCAGCATGACCTGACATGCCCGGGCTTTGTATAATCAATTTGGTATTAAATGGTAGTACTTTTCTTCATTCGCACGGTATCGAGTGTAAACGCTTCTTACCGGATCGAGCCGCGTCTAGGCTCCTCCTCCACAGCCTCAACCGTTCAGCGGCGGCAGCACGATCTCTCCGTCCGCAATCCGTCCGAGCGTCTCGACGTAAAACGCATGCTCTCTGCGCAACACTCGCGCAGCCAGCGTCTCGACCGAATCGCCTGGCTCGACGGGCACGACGCTTTGCGCAATCACCGGTCCTTCGTCGTACTCGCCGTCGACCAGATGCATCGTTACCCCCGTCTCTTTCTCGCCCGCAGCGAGCACCGCCTCGTGCACGCGATGGCCGTACATCCCGTGTCCGCCGAACTTCGGCAGAAGCGACGGGTGAATGTTCACGATACGTCCGGCGTAGGCGGCCAGCGTTTGCGGACCGAGCTTTTTCATATAGCCGGCCAGCGCGATCAGATTCACCTCTTGTGCGATCAACGTATCCAGTATCGTCCGGTCCAGCGCTTCCGGCTCCGGATAAGCTTTCGAGCTGAGATGAAAGCCGGGAATTCCCGCTTGCTTCGCTCTCTCCAGCGCTCCCGACTGCGAATTGTTGCTGATCACCGCTTTAACGGCTGCGTTCATGTTCCCTGCTGCAGCGGCATTGATGATCGCCTGGGCGTTCGAGCCTCCGTGCGAAGCGAATATAGCTATATTCAGTTTCGGCATCCTACCTGCTTCCTCTCCAGATGATCCCGCGTACGGCGGTTACGGCTTGCGTCTTCAGCCTTGCCGTCTCCCCGAGCAGCGCAGCCGCCCGTTCGTCGTACCGCTGCTTCGCTTCCTCGTCTTTCAGCGAGGCCAGATTGATTTCTACGGTTAAATAAGCGGACTGAGCCGCCGAATCGAACAAAATCGCGCCGATCCCGAGATCGGAGATGACGTTCGGATTGGCGGACTCCGCGATACGCACCGTTTGCTCAAGGGCGTCCCGGCATACGCGCATAAGCGCGAGCGGCACTTCGATCGCCTGGCCCGCCGCATCCTGGATCGCTTGCGCACGCACCCGCTTCTCCTCGTCCGTCGACTTCGGCAGCTTCAGAGCCGACATATACCGCTCAAAAGAAGCGACGTCCGCCTCCAGCAAGTCTTCGCAATCCCGGGTCCAGTCCTGCAGCCGGCCGACCACTTCTTTCATCGCCGCTTCCGCTCCGGCGAATTTCGCGCCTTGGGTAAAATTGGCCGCCATCGACACCATCGCGGTCCCGAGCGCTCCGACGAGCGCCGAGACGCTGCCTCCGCCCGGCGTCGGAACAGCCGCTCCCGCTTCTTGAACAAACGACCGGATCGTCCGGTCGAACATCGCGTTTTGCTGCTCCATCATCGTGCAGCCTCCCTTCCAGCCTGCTGCTGCAGCCGAATCGCCCGCATCGCATTTTCGAACAGCAGCGCCGTCGTTAAAGCGCCTACGCCCCCGGGAACCGGAGACATCGCTTCCGCAACCTCGATCGCACGCGGATCGACATCGCCGGTAATCCTACCATCCGGCAGCTCATGGATGCCCGCGTCTATGACGATCGTCCCGGGCCGGATCATTTCCCAGGTAATAACTCCCGGTTTCCCGACAGCGGCTACGACAATATCCGCGTGTTTCAGATGAAACGTCAAATCGGGAGTTCGCGAATGACATACGGTGACGGTCGCCTGCTCCCGCTGCAGCATATGGAACAGCGGCAAACCGACCGTTTGACCGCGTCCGACCAGCGTCACATTTTTCCCTTCCAGCGTATAGCCGTATGCTTTCAGCAAGCGGATGCACGACTGCGGGGTAGCCGGAACTAATCCAGGCTCGCCGGTCATGACGGCAAGCCTGTTGGCCGGTGTGACCCCGTCAACGTCTTTGAGCGGATCGATCGCCTCCGCTACCGCAGAAGTCGAGATGTGAGCAGGCAGCGGCAGCTCCAGCATAATTCCGTGTACGGCTGCATCCCTGCTCCATTTCGATACGATACGGATCAGCTGCTCCTGCGTAACGTCACCCGGCTGCATCATCAGTTCGAACTCGATTCCGAGCTTCGCCGCGACTTTGCGTTTCGTCTCCGCGTAATAGACGGAAGCCGGATCGTTTCCAACTACAAGCGCCGCTATTTTCGGTATCGTTCCGTTCGCACGCTGCCGCTCTGCTTCTGCCGCTACTTCCGCACGGACTTGCTCGGCGGTTTCCTTCGCCCTTAACCATACTCCCATACGTATCCCTCCCGGTTATCGCGGAACCCTAACAGATCCCCGATATCTGCAATGGCGTACAACAAAAAAAAGCATCCGAAGCAGCCGCTATATGCGGTACTCCGGACACTTTACCCAGGCGAGCGGCAGTTGTCCCTTCCGCACGCTCCCCAGTGGTGCCCCACTTGATTCGCCAGTCGCGTGCGGACTGTTCAGTTGCCCTCATCATATCAAAGTTCATCCGTGCTGGCAATGCAGGATAGCTCTATTTTTTCAGCTCTTCCTGAATCTTTTTGTTCGTCGCTTCCTCCGCTTCCCGCAGCGCGGTATTGACGTCCTTTTTGCCGAGGATCACGTTGTTGTAGCCTGTAAGCAGGTTGCCTTCCGCGACGCTGTTGAATTTCCCGATCGGCGCCGCCGGAGCGAACTTGGCCGGTACGATCGCTTTGCTGTTTTTCCCTTTATACATCGCCGCGTCTTGGCCGAACGCTTTTCTCAGCTCCTCGCTCTTCAGCGCGGATATGAACTCTCCCCGCTTCACGCCGGGCAATTGAAACTCCTCCGAAGCCAGATAAGCCATCACCTGGAACGCCTGATCCTTATGCTTGCTCGTATTCGTCAGCCAGAACGCGTTCGGGTACGGCTGCGGTCCTACGCCGGGCTGATCGGCCATCGCCGGGAATGTCGCCAGATCCCAATTCATGCCTTCCAGCTCTTGGGCCGTGTGCAGCGTGCTGACCGGAATCCACATCGCGACCGTCCGGTCTTTGACGAACGTATTGCGCTGATTCGTTACATACGTCAGGTTGCCGTTCATGTTATATCCCGGAAGCGTATAGAAACGGGTCAGATTGTCGAACAGCTTTTTCCACTTTTCCTCGGAATAGGACGCCTTCTGAGTGGCCGGGTCGAACGTTTTGAGCGAATACGGATTCAGCCTCATGAAATGCTGGGCGGATACGAACAGCCCGCGATAGGTGACGCCACCATCTTCCCGCGTCAGCCGTTTGGCCAGATCGTACAGATCGTCCCACGTATTCCCGTCCTTCGGATACGGAACGCCGAACTTGTCGAAGATGTCCTTATTGTAATACACCGTCGCAGGCGACATGAATACCGGCAGCCCGTACATGCCTCCACCGCCCAGCAGTTTCATCTGGTCGACGACCGCCGGTTCGAGCTTGTTCAAGTCGAACTTGTATTTCTCGATGAGCGGTGTAATATCGGTTTGAAGCTCATGCTGAAGCAAATTGTTGTATACGAGTCCCGTCGACGAGAAAATGAGGTCCAACTGCTCGCCGGCTGTAATCATCTCCTGCACTTTTTTCCCGTTCGTCATCGGTACGAATTTCGGCGTAATATGCGGAAACTTTTGTTTGATCGGACCTCCGATCTCTCTCTCGAACCGCTCCTCCGGCCAGTCGCCGCCTCCGTCATAGAACACAAGCTCGATCGGCTCTTCCTTCTTCGGCGGCTGCTGGACGTCCCCGCCCTGCACACCGGCTTGGCCTTTCCCTCCGCATGCGGCCAGCATTGTGGATACAAGCGCTGCTGCTAGTACACTGTTTACTATTTTTTTACTCATAGTGAACACCCCTTATCGTTATCTGCTTAAAATTTGATCTGCAAGCGATTTCATATTAGAAATATAGCACAGCACTCCGGCTAATGGCTTTAGACACGAATGGGAAGGCTGGCGGTTCATTTAACTGTCAGTGGTTTTTTGGGGAAACCCCGTCATCGGCTTGATATGGACTGGAGTCGGTTCAGAGCGGTCAGACGGGGGCGGGGCGATATCGGGCGATGGAGTTTATCAGCGGCTGGGCGGCAGGCGGGGGAAGGCAATGGCAGGCGGACGGACGGTAGGCGGCAGGCGGTAATCAAGCAATAAGCGGACGGGGGGTCCGGGCTTAATCCTCCTGCTTCTCGCCTAAGACGGCTGTGGTATAATACAGATACATGATAGCTGTGCGCGGGATAAAGGAGGATGTCATCGGAATGAAACCAAAGTCTAATCCTATCCGGATGTTCACCGAATATTATTACAAATGGAATTATTTCCCCGTCACTACTTCTTTTCACTCTCATTCCCAATACGAAATCTACTATTTCCATAGCGGTCGGTGCGATTATTTGATCGGCGACCGGATCATTCCTTTGGAGTCCGGCGATCTGATTATTATGAACGGCATGACCCGCCATTGCCCGAAAGTACATCCTTCTTCGGAATATGTGCGCACGATGTTTTCGTTTAATCCGCATCTGGTTCAACTGTTCGGCCCCAGTCTGCTTGCGTGCGGACCGCTCCGGCCGTTCGAGCTGCTCGGCAACCATCATATCCGGCTCGATGCGGAATCCAAAACGGAATTCGAAAGCATTTTGGAGCGTATCAACAACGTGTATTACAAAAACGACGTCATCAACCGGAACAGACTGCTTAGCGCTTTTTTCGATCTGCTGATGTTGATCTATGAGAAATGTCAGGTCGATATGGAAGTTGCCCGCGCCAACGTCACGGACCGGGAGCGGCATGTGCAGCGGATGATCGCTTATATCGAGGAAGGTTATGCGGAAGATATCGAGCTCGACAAGATGGCCGCAGATCTCCACCTAAACCGCTTTCATTTGATGAAGCTGTTCCGCGAGGTGACGGGCATGACGGTGTTCGATTATATTTACACGCGCCGGGTCAATCAGGCTAAAATTTTATTTTTCCACAGCGACGGCCATACCGTCACCGACGTGTGCTACAAAGTCGGCTTCAAACACCTTTCCCACTTTAGCCGCGTCTTCAAAAAACAGGTCGGGATGACGCCCGACCAATACCGGAAAATGATGCAGGTAACGCCTTCGATGGCCTATCAATAGATCAGCTTCGAATTAGACCGCGGCCCCGCCCCCAAAACCTGGATCAAGGGCCGGGGCGGGACTCTGCGTGAGGCAAAGTTGGATGCCGGATCGTCAAACACTGGAGGCAAGACCGGGAGGAATTCGCCGTGAGGCCAAGTTTGCGGCGGGGGCGTTTAGCTGGGGCAGAGACTAGGGCCGGGGTTCGACTCGGGCCTTGCTTCCTACGGCTTCTACCTGCAATTTCCCTTCTCCCCCCTCCCTCCTCCATCTTTCACAACGCTTGCCTCCTGCACCCCGCCGCAAGCAGACTCGCCCTCCCAGCTGCACTTGCTCCATATAGAAAAAAGGCGCCGGCTTACCGGCACCCTGTAAAAAAGCTTCTAGTTCCCGTTCGGCATATAGCCGCCTTGCATCGGCTGGTACGTGTGCAGGAACGTTTTGGCCGTGTGGTCCTGCATCGTCGGCACTTGATACTCGCCTTGCCGGTTCATGAAGAGGAACACTTCATACGCTTGGTTCGCGCAGGCGACCGCACCGTTCACGAGCATCTGCCTAACGTTCGGGTCGGCGCATTCAAGCGAGCCGGCTATATGGTTTTTGGCTGAGTTTTTGTGACAGCTCAGCATCGCCGCAGCGATCTGGCGGTCGTCGAACTGCCCTTGCATTGGCGTGTGAGGGGCCGGTTGACGAAGCCCGTACATCACTTGCTGAGGCTGAACCTGCGGCATTCCGTACGGCTGCATCCGGCCGGAGGCAGTGCTGTAATCGTGCGTATACGCAACCAACTGGTCGTAAGCTTGAGCAGCCGACTGCAGATGCCGCTCCAGCATCGTACGCAGCTCCGGGTTCTGCACTTGCAGGGCGTAATACGAAAAATGATTGATCATGTTCATCGTTCCGTCAAGGATCTCATGGACTTCCATCGTTTCGTGCGCGCCGAAAGGCATCGGTTCGTTCATCTCCTTAGAATTCGGTTCGGTAAGCCGGTAGAGCAGCAGCTTCCACCTCCGTTACTGTTCCCGCTTCCAAGGAAATTATGTGAAGAAGCATGGCTTTCATGTACACGGCTTCTTCAGACCGCCTGTCCCTTCCCGCTCCCGATCCCGGTTCCGCTCCTAGTCTGCACGGGTCTACAAGCCGTCATGGCACCGGCTGAAACTGGGCCCGGTGCAGCCCCGCGAAGACGCCGCCGCCTTGAACCAGCTCCTCGTACCGCCCCTGCTCGGCGATTCCGTCTTCGGTGACGACCACGATGCGGTCAGCATGACGGATCGTCGCCAGACGATGGGCGATGACGAGCGTCGTCCGGTTGACAGCCAGCTCCTCAAGCGCTTGCTGGATGACGGCTTCCGTCTCCGTATCCAGTGCCGAAGTCGCCTCATCCAAAATTAAAATCGGCGGATTTTTCAGGAACATCCGCGCGATCGCCAGACGCTGCTTCTGCCCGCCCGACAGCTTAATGCCGCGCTCGCCGATCTGTGTGTCATAGCCGGCCGGCAGTGCGCTAATGAACGACTCCAGATGCGCCCGTCTCGCGGCATCCCGGATCTCCGCCTCCGTCGCATCCAGCTTGCCGTAAGCGATGTTTTCGCGGATCGTGCCGGTGAACAGAAAAACGTCCTGCTGCACAATCCCGATATTTTGACGGAGCGAGCGCTGCGTCATCGAGCGGATATCGGTTCCGTCGATCTCGATCGCTCCCCCGTCCACCTCATAAAACCGCGGGATCAGGCTGCACAGCGTCGTTTTGCCCGCCCCGGACGGACCGACGAAGGCGACCGTTTCTCCGGCGCGAATCCGCAAATCGATATGCTGCAGCACCTTGGCGTGTCCCTCGTAGCCGAACGTCACGTCGCGGAACTCGATATTCCCGTGCAGCTTGCCGGCGTCGACCGCATGCGGCGAATCGGCCACATCGGGAGCCGTATCGAGCAGCTCGGTCAGCCTTTTGAAGCCGGCCATTCCTTTCGGATACATCTCCAGCAGGGCGTTGATTTTCTCGATCGGCTTGAAAAACAGGTTGACATACAGCAGAAAACCGATCAGCTCCCCATATGTCAGCTCACCCTGGAAGCTGAACCACGCACCGAACATAAGTACGAGAAGCGAGAAAAGTCGCGTCATAAAATAAATGCCGGACGAACTGAATGAAATGATCCAATACGACCGCAGCTTCGCCTTGCGGAAATTGGCGTTGTCCCGCTTGAATTTCGATGTCTCGAACGCTTCGTTCGTAAACGATTTGACGACGCGGATGCCGGACATGCTGTCTTCGACGCGGGCGTTCACTTCCGCAATCTCCGCATACATCCGATTCGCCGCTGTGTGCAGCTTTTTGTTGCAGACACCGATCAGCCAGACAAGCAGCGGTACCGCGACGAACGTAATCAGCGCCAGCTCCGGATTAATCGACAGCATAATAACGAAGGCGGCGACGAAGGTCATGCAGGCGATAAACAGATCCTCCGGCCCGTGGTGCGCCATCTCCCCTATATCGAACAGGTCGTTGGTCATCCTCGACATCAGATAGCCGGTTTTCGTATTATCGAAAAAACGAAACGAAAGCTTCTGCACATGCTGGAACAGCTGCTGCCTCATATCGGTTTCGATATTGATTCCGAGCTTATGTCCCCAATAGTTAACGATAAATTGCAGCCCCGTACTGACGACGTAAAGCGCAAAAAGCCCGGTTCCGGCCAGCACGATCGTTCTCCATTCGCCCTGCGGCAGCAGCGAGTCGACGAACCATTGCACGGCAAGCGGAAAGCCGAGCTCCAGGACGGCAACGACGCACGCGCTGCCGAAATCGAGCATAAACAGCCGCTTATGAGGCTTGTAGTACGAAAAAAAACGTTTGTATACACCCATCTCTCTCAAGTTCTCCTATCAGTCGGATATCGTGCCCATTATAAAGGTTCCGGACCGCTCCGACAAGGGAAAAAACGGATATACCCACGGTATCCCTCATCCGATCGGCTATCCCCCGGCCTCCTCCTCCGTCACCGGCTGTTTGTAGATGCGCTGCAAAATCCACTTGACCTCCTCGATCCTGTCGCCCAGCTCCGGCGTGGGCTCCGGCGCGACCCGGCTCGCGCACAGGTCAAGCGCGTACAGGTAGCCGTCCAATTGCCGCTCGTTCATCAGCAGTTCCATCCTTTCGCCCGCCCCCTTTATCTGGAGGCTACTCTAGAACTACATTTTGCAATTTCAAGGGATTCCATACTTGACCTGGTTCATCCGTTCCGCCGCCTGCTTGCGGTATTCGCTCGCGGTCAAACCCTTCGTATCCCGGAACACCCGGCTGAAGCTGCGGAACGATTCGAAGCCGGTTTCGAACGTAATGTCGGTAATCGGCATATTCGTATGGGCAAGCAGACTGCAAGCGCTGTCAATTCGGATTTTCTGCAAATATTCCAGAAAGCTGAGACCCGTCTGTTTTTTGAACGTTCGGCTAATGTGAGTGACGCTGATATTAAATTGCCGGGAAATTGATTCGAGCGTGACACATTCGGCGTAATGGACGTGGATGTATAGTAAAACTTGCCAAAACCAGTTGTCCTTCTGTTCATAAACGGGCCCGGAAGTAGCGGAACCGTTGCCGGAGCGGACGAACAACAGCAAAATTTCGGTCAAAATCGACCGGATCATATCCCGGTAACCCGCTTGACCGGGAAGGCTGTATTCGTCTTGCAGCTCCTGGAACAGCCGCCTGATCCGCTCGTTGCGCTCTCCTTCCACATGAACGAAAGAGGAGCTGCTTGTACCCACTCCGTACAAAAGCCTCGACAGCTCGGAATCGTCACGGCCGCCCAGAAGAAGCTGCAGATCGAACATACAGCAGATCCGGGCGCTGGGCTCATCCGATACGCGGCGCATCTCGTGCATATGGTGGGGCAGCACGAACGATAAAGTGCCGGGCCTAAGCTGTCCGGCGATTCCGTTAATCATCTGAATCCCGTTTCCCTCCAGCACATAGTTCAGCTCCACGTAGTCGTGATGATGGAGCCGGACATCCTTGACGACCGTCCTGGCCATAAAGAACCGGTGCTTGCCTGTAGTTTCCCCAAGTCCTCCGATGTGCAGCTGATACTCCGGATACACGATTTTACTCACCGAAAGTCCTCCCCGCATGTTAAAAAATAGCTTGTTTTGGATACGATCCGTCCTAACGTTTTCGCCTGGTTCTGTATGATTATAATCATATTCGAGACGCCGCCGCTCCAGCAAGTCCCCAAGCAAATTGTTGCCCCGCATCGTTGTAAGCGGATACAGAAAAATTCGCTCTCGGCTTATATTTCTTGAGGAGGTCATCATCCTATGAAAACCAAAAAGGCATGGAATTTGATTGGGCTCCCCCTGCTGGCCGTATCTTTAACAGCCTGCAGCAGCGGCCCGAGCGGCAAAGACACGGACACGAGCCAGAACGCGGCGCCGATTCCGAGGACGGCTTCCAAGCAGGCGGAACCGGTGACACTCACATTTTTCGAGCCGTCGAGCGGCCGCTCTGTGGAATGGTTCATGGATCTGTACGGGAATGCGATCCAGAAAAAATTTCCGCATGTCAAAGTTGAATTCAAATTTACGCAAAAAATCAACGACAAAAATGTCGGCCTGCAGGAAATGATCGCAAGCGGCTCTAACGACATCGACGTCATCGTAACGTCCGTAGGCTCGTTTATTCCTGCAATTATCGATAACGGCCTCGCCTTCGACCACAGCGAGCTGATCAAAACGAACAAATACGACCTGTCGCTGCTTGATCCGACGCCCATCCAGCTGCTGCAGGAGCTATCCGGCGGCGGTCTGCTCGGGCTGCCTGTCGGCACGACGGCCAACGCGCTCGTCTATAACAAGGATCTGTTCGATAAATTCGGCGTCAGCTACCCGAAGGACGGCATGACCTGGGACGAAGTGTACGATCTTGCCGTCAAGCTGACCCGCAAAGACGGCGAGATCCAATACCGGGGATTCGTCGCCTCCCATTCCCATGTTGCGCTCGTAAACCAGTTCTCCGCCAGTTACGTAGACCCCGTCACGAAAAAAGCACTGATGAATGCCGATCCAAACTGGGCCAAACATTCGCAAAATCTGAAGCGGTTCCATCAAATTCCCGGCAACGAGGTCAACGCCTCTACGGTCGGTTTAGCTCACGCCCAGTTTACGGTCGAGAAAACGGCTGCGATGTATGTCAATTCGCTCGACGCGACTTTTCTGAATCCGCAGACGTACGGGATCAACATGGATGCCGTCCCGATGCCCGAATACAAGGAGCTCCCCGGAATCGGCTCCCAGCTGTACCCGACCTACTTCAGCATCATCAATACGAGCAAAAAGAAGGAAGCGGCGTTTCAGGTGCTGGCTTATCTCACGAGCGAGGAATGGCAGCTGGAGCGGTCGAAGCAAGGATTCACGCCGATTGTCAAAAGCCAGGCCGTACGCAGCGCCGTCGGTCAGGATATCCCCTACCTGCAAGGGAAAAATGCCAAAGCGTTTACGCCGGCCAAGCCCGCCAAGCCGAGCAAGCTGACCGAATTCAACGCGACCGCCAATTCCCTGTTTCTCGCCGAGCTCAAAAAGTATATCATCGGCGATATCGATCTGAACACGATGCTGCGCAATACGGACGAACAAATTAACGCCAAAATCGCCGAGGCCGGCGCCTCCAAAAAGTAATGACCGGTTTGCCTGGCGCATCCTGTCAGCGCCTTCTTGGTATCCCATCTCGCTAATGACAAGCCGGGCTTTTCCTTGGTACGATATAAGCAAGACTGCCGCAAGGCTTAAGGATGTGTCATCATGATCTTGGCCCAATATCCGATCACGCGTAAAACAGCGCTTGCCGCCCTTCTCTCTTTCGGCCTTTTGGCCGGCTCAGTGTCTCCGTTGCACGCTGCGGAGGAACACCCCTGGAATTTGCATCTGAAGGCCGAAGCTTACCGGGACGCCGGACAATCCGAGCTGGCCGTGCCCATCTGGGATTCGCTAATGCGCAGGGCCGAAGCGGAAGCCGACTGGAACACCGCGGCGTTATACGCCGGGAGCCTCAACGAGTATTACGATTCGGTGCGCAATTACGACAAGGCAATCGAATATTACGAGCTGGAGAACCTGTTCTGGCTGAACGACGGCAAGGACTGGGGCTCGAACGACTGGGAGCGCGCTTATCAGCTTCGCACCACGATCGAACTGTACGCCTCCGCACGTCCGGATTCCGCACAGCTGGAGTCGTACAAGCCGAAGTCCGGGAAGCTCGCCAAGTTCGAGCCGGAATACGGCATGTACGTGGGCATCTACTCGGAGCAGGATGAGCAGATGGGCAACCATTTCGACCGATCCGCTTCGATCTATGGCAAAAATCACGCAATGTACCTCGCTTATGCTACCTATGGAGAATCGTTTCCGTCGCGGTATGTCTCCAATGCGAAGGAAGCGGGCGGCGCCCTGCAGATCGCCTGGCAGCCGCTGAACGGACTCGACCCCGTGCTGGATGACAGCTATTTGCGCAAATGGGCGCGGGATGCCAAAACGGCCGGCATTCCGATCTTCCTGCGCTTCGCCGGCGAGATGAACGGCGACTGGACCCCGTGGGCGGTCGATCCGGCAACGTATATCGAGAAATTCCGCACCGTAGCGAGCGTGATGCACAGCGAAGCGCCCAACGTGGCGATGGTGTGGAGTCCGGGCGACGTGCCGAGATATAACATGGACCGTTATTACCCCGGCGACGAATATGTCGATTGGGTCGGCGTCAGCTTGTATACCGAGCCGTATTCGCACGGAAATCCGGAAGTCAGCATGGAAGCGACTACGCCGATCGAACGGCTCGACGAGCTGTACAGGCTGTACGCCGACCGCAAGCCGGTCATGCTAAGCGAATCGGCGGTCGCCCACTACACGAACAGCGACGGCAAATCGCATACGGAATTCGCTCTCATGAACCTGGACCGGCTGTACCGCGTGATGCCCAAAAAATATCCGCGTCTGAAAGCCATTACTTATTTCAACGTGGACCTGTTGCATAAAGAATCCCGCAACGACTACCTGCTGCGCGACAATCCGGATATGCTGGAGTTGTACAAGACGGTGATCACCGATCCGTATATGCTGTCGAAGGTGGAGACGGGCGCTAAGCCTGCGGACTCGATCGGGTATGTGGACGCCTCGACCCCGTTCATGCGGGAAACGGAAATCGTGCCGTTCGTCCGCATCCCGGACATCTGGATCGGCAGGCTCGATTATGTGCTGAACGGACGGACGATCGCGAAGCAGACGAAGCCGCCCTACGGCATCCGGCTGAACGCCGGCGAAGTTCCCGAGGGCTCGGTGCTGGAGCTGCAAGTATTCAACCGCGCGGGCGACAAGGTCGCCTCCAAATCAATTCCCGTGTCATCGCAGGTTGCGGTCCGGATCGACGGCGAGCAGCAGCAGTTCGAACAGCCGCCAATTATCCAGGACGGCTCCACGCTCGCTCCGCTTCGCGCCATCTTCGAGCGGCTGGGCGCGGAAGTCAAGTGGGATGCCGCCACAAGCGTCGCTACCGGCAGCAGGAACGGGACGACCGTCTCGCTGAAGATTGGCGACGATACCGCCTATGTGAACGGCAAAGCCGTCAAGCTGGAGGTGCCCGCCCAGCTGGTGAACGGGTATACGATGGCTCCTGCCCGCTTCGTCGGCGAGACGTTCGGAGGCACCGTAACCTGGGAAGGCGATTTCCGGACCGTCCAGATCAAGACGAAATAAACCGGGCAGCCACGTTCGGAAATAAATCGATAAATCCCCGGGAAAAAGTCTGCTGAGGCTTTTGCCCGGGGTTCTTTCGTCTTCCGCAAACCGCCCGGCCGCTGCGTCAAGCCGTTTTAAAATTTTATCGGGCACCGCTATGGTTGTCCCCTTCCGGAGACATGCTATAATGAAGGTTATGTGAATGGTACGTTTTTGCATTCGTGGGAAGACAGAGGAGTGAAACGATTGTGAGCAACTGGAAGCTTAACCTGGGTGTGCTCTGGTTCGGTAACTTCCTGGTGATGGCCGGAATGACGATGATCATTCCGTTTTTGCCGTTGTACATCCAAGAGCTCGGCATTACCGACCCGAACCGGGTCGCCTTTTGGTCCGGCATCATCTTTGCAGGCAACTTCGTCACCGCCTTTCTGTTTCAGCCGCTGTGGGGCAAACTTGCGGACCGGTACGGGCGGAAAATGATGCTGCTGCGGTCAGGGTTCGGCATGGCTGCCGTGATGATCCTGATGGGATTTGCCGGAGACGTGTGGCATCTGCTTCTGCTGCGCGTATTAAACGGAACGATCTCCGGGTTCGTCCCGGCGGCGGTTGCTCTGATGTCCGCCAGCACGCCCCGCGAGAAGATGGGCTTCTCCATGGGGACGCTCCAATCGGGAGGAACGGCCGGCAGCATACTCGGCCCTTTCATCGGAGGTTTGCTCGCCGATTGGATCGGCTTCCGGCCGATCTTCTACATAACCGGCGGTTTGCTGTTCGCCGCCTCGATGCTCGCCATGTTCGTCGTCAAGGAAAAGTTCGACGCCGGCAAAGCGGCAGTCCAGCCCAACGTATCGGTCGTCGCCGGACTGAAGGAGCTGGGCAAAATTCCTCAGCTGTCGTCGCTGTTTACCGTTACGTTTCTGATTCAGTTCGCCATGCTCAGCTCGATGCCGCTCATTCCGCTATTCGTGCAGCATCTTCATCCAAGCGGAGAAAACCTCGCCTTTTTCTCCGGGCTGGTCGGCTCGATTACCGGCTTTTCGAACATGATCGCTTCGCCGCTGCTCGGCAAGCTCGGGGACAAGATCGGACAGGAGCGGGTGCTCGCCGTATCCTTGATCGGTTCGGCGATTATGTTTATCCCGCAGGCGCTCGTCCAGAACGTCTGGCAGCTGTTCGCGGCCCGGTTTATGCTCGGCATGTTTATGGGCGGCTTGCTCCCGTCCGTCAACGCCTTGATCCGCAAATATACGCCTGACGGGATGGAGAGCCGCTCTTACAGCTTCAACAGCAGCTTCCTGTCCCTAGGCAATATGGTCGGCCCGACGGTAGGCGGCGCCTTGTCCGGCTTGATCACGATTCGCGGCATTTTCCTGATCGCCACGGTGATGCTGTTCGCCAACGCAGCCTGGGTCAACCGGACGCTGATCTCCCGGAAAAACCGGGAGGTGCAGTCATGAACAGGATCATGCTCCCCGGTCCGACGAACAAAAACTCTAACGGACACAGCGGCCGTTATTGTGATGAATTTCGATTCATTTGATTTCTAAGGGACATGGATGCAACTATTTGGTTAGAAATGTTACTTTTAGAGGTAGTTCGGAGTAAATAAGCGCTGTGGTGACCGTTACATTTTAAAAAACTGTTATTTAGCGAAATAGCCTCCACCATGTCCGTTAGAGTATGGTTTAGCTTAAATTCCGGGCTAATCTATGCCTTAATACGGTGAAGAACATAAACATTCTGATCTCTCAAGGACAAACGCCTACAGGCGTCTTTTGACGCTGGCGTTTACCCGAAATTAGAGCCACTCCCACGATATACTTCTGCTAAATTAAAAAAGACGCCTCGTTCTCTCTTCCAAGAGGGTGGAGGCGTCTTTCCTTATGTACCCGGATACGGAGAATACGGCGACTAACGTGCGGACAGCTGAACCGTCTGGCCGCCGGGAATTTCTACTGCATGATTCTCTGCGCTAACCCATACCGAAATCGCCGACGGATTGTGAACCCACTCGCAGGAAGCGGACCAGCGCAGCCGGCCGAGAGCCGTCATATATTCGACGATCTCCGCGTTCGTCGCGTACCAGATGTCTTCCCGTCCGCCGACGATTTCGCCAAACCGGTCGACCAGCTCCCAGTTGTTGTCGTTATCGAATTCGTAGCTGTGGCCCCATACATACAGCAGCAGCATTCTCGAATGCCTCGGCTCCAATGCGACGAACTTCTCGGCATGCTCCACCATCTGCTTATGGTGGCAGGTCGGGTGCCACTCCAGGAAATTGGCCGGCGTCTCATAGGTGCCGTGGCTGCGGGTCGTACGCGCATATTCGATCCCGAGCGACGGCAGCATCGCCGTGACCTTCCCGTTCCACGTGCCGAACGGATAGCTCATTCCTCGGACCGGGTAACCCGCAAGAGCTTCCAAAGCCTCGCGGTCCTTCGTAATCTCACGGACGATCTGCTCGGGCGGCGCCTGTTCCAGGAACGGATGGCTCACCGTATGAACGGATATTTCATGCCCCGCATACAAGGACGCGATCTCCGCGCTGTCCAGCTTGCCCTTGTTGTCCAGAAATCCGGAATTGATATGAAACGTGCCGCGGAGCCCATACTTGTTCATACTCGCTACCAGCCGGCGGTCATGGACGACGCCATCATCGTAGCTCAACGTTACCGCTTTGATTTTGCCGCCCGGAAAACGGTCATACCGGATACGCATCCCACTTCTCCCCTATTCAGCGAACAATCTATGAATTCTAACTAACCTCTATGAAATTGAACGATGATTTGGAGGCCCATCCATCCGTATCGGATGAATTTCTGTACAGGCCTTCTATTCGGTTCGCTTATTCTTAGGAGTAAATGGGTTCAATTCATATAACGAAACCTTACTGCAATCCTCGGGCGAGGTCAACCCTTCACTCTCGCTATACACAACCCGTCATACGCAGGGAGAATCGTCCCTTCCAGACGCGGATCGGTCGCCATTCGTTTATTGAACTCGCGCACGATCTGGACCGAGTTGCCTTTGGCGGCCGGGTCCATCGTCTTGCCGTGCAGCAGGGCGTTGTCGCCGACGATCAGAGCACCGGGATTCGCCAGCCGGATCGCCCAGTCCAAATAGTTGACATAGTTGCCTTTATCGGCGTCGATGAAGAAGAAATCGAACCTCTCGCCTTCCTCGTCGAGCTTCTCCAGAGCGGGCAGAGCCTCTCCGATCCGGTATTCGACGATGGCTCCGAGACCCGCCGCCTCTACGTTAGCCCGGGCGACAGCCGCGAACTCCTCCTTCAGCTCAAGTGAGAACAGCTTGCCTTCCCCGTTCAGACCGCGCGCCAGACAAATTCCGCTGTATCCCCCGAGCGCGCCGATCTCCAGCAGCCGTTTGGCCCCGGACATTCCGACCAGCAGCGTCAGCAGCCTTCCGTATCCGGGCGCAACCGATATTTCGGGCATGCCGTTATCCGCTATCGACTGCCTCACTCGCTCGAGATCGGCATCCTTCTCATACAAAGATTCGACGTACAAATCCGCCGTCTGAAAATATCGATCCTCCATGACCGTTCCTCCCGTTCCCGCTCGAAAGCGCGTTTGTGTACTTCCGGCGTTTCGCCTATACTTAATTCTGAATCCGTTACATGGTCCGGGCTCGTATACTGAATCCGTGTTCTTTTTTTACGGTTTCATGATTATTGTAAGATTTTACGGGAATCGCTGCAATCGAAATGCGGAACTACCGGGAAAATGGAGTGAACCTATAAGTGGATACGAAAATTGAACTGATTGCAACCTCTCCGATGGGGCTGGAAGCGGTCGTCGCCCGCGAAGTCCGGGAGCTGGGGTACAACGAAGTCAAGGTGGAGAACGGGAAGGTGGTCTTTCTAGCCGACAAGTCCGCGATCGCGAGGGCGAATCTGTGGCTGCGCACAGCCGACCGGGTGCTGGTGAAGATGGGAGAATTCCCGGCCACCACGTTCGACGAGCTGTTCGAAGGCGTCAAGGCGCTGCCATGGCCGGACTGGATCCCGGAGGATGCGGAGTTCCCCGTCGAAGGCCGCTCCCACAAATCGCAATTGTCGAGCGTTCCCGCCTGCCAAGGTATTGTCAAAAAAGCGGTCGTAGAAAAAATGAAACAGCGCTATGCGACCGAATGGTTCCGGGAAGAAGGTCCGCGTTATGTGATCGAGGTAGCGCTGCTTAACGATATGGCGACCATCACGATCGATACGACCGGACCGGGGCTGCATAAACGGGGATACCGCAAGCTCATCACCGAAGCGCCTCTGAAGGAAACGATGGCCGCTGCAATGGTGCTGCTTAGCCGCTGGCGGGCCGAGCGGCCGCTGATCGATCCGTTCTGCGGCTCGGGGACGATCCCGATCGAAGCCGCCATGATCGCCTGGAATATCGCCCCGGGACTGAGGCGCGAGTTCCCGGCCGAAGCGTGGCCGTCGCTGGACTCTGCTATCTGGGAGCAGGCGCGCGAAGAAGCGTACGATCTGGTGCGTGACGACGAGCCGCTCGATATTATCGGCTCCGACATCGATCCGGCCGCCATCGAGGTCGCGAAAGCCAACGCCAAAAAAGCCGGGCTGTCCGGGGAACTGAAATTCCTCGAAGAGCCGGTCGCCAAGCTGTGGCCGCAGAGCGACTACGGCTGTATCATTACGAATCCGCCGTATGGGGAGCGGATCGGCACGAGCGACGAGGTGGAGAAGGCGATTCGTCAGCTCGGCACCGTTTTCGAAAAGCTGCCGACCTGGTCGTTATTCGCCCTTAGTCCGAGCAAGCAGTTCGAGCATTACTTCGGACGAGCCTCCGATAAGAAACGGAAGCTGTTTAACGGCCGGATCGAGTGTCAGCTGCTGCAATATTTGGGTCCACTACCGCCAAGGCGCTAGCTGCCGGAAGCGTACCGGGCGAGTGCCCTCTTCCCTGCTTGTTGCATATGATGGATCATATCGCTATAAGTGCGAGTTCAAAAAGTCCGGTTTACAGCACCGAGAAGATGGGATGAAGCTAAATGAGGAGCGGAGCGGGAGCTTTTATGAGCACCGGAAGTTCCGGCTGAATTCCATATTCGATGTCAGGCAGGCTTCCTGATCCGCTTCGTGATCAAAATCGGCTTTTTGAACAACCTCTACAAGAAGGGAAGAGAGGCATGAGTCAGCAAGAGCAACAAACCACAAATGCGGCGGTTAATGGGAGCGGCAGCGGAACGCCGGATTCCAGACCGCCTGCCGTGAACCCTCACGGCGGACATCCCGGTATGGGGCATCACGGCGGATATCACGGGGGATACCACGGCGGGTATCCTGGCGGTTACCATGGAGGATATTACCCTTGGAACTTGACACCGGTCGTCCTGCCCGTTCCGTACCCGTATCCTTATCAGCCTTATCCGTACCCGCCTACCCCGTATTCGCCCTATCCGTACAACGGTTATCCGTATGCCGGTTATCCGTATATCCCGAATCCGATTCAGGTGTACCGGATTCCGTGCGATCCGCCGGCTGAACCGAACGGATAACCTCCCATCGAATCGGCTGATGTCCAAAAAAGCGGTCCCCTTGTTGACAAGGAGCCGCTTTTTTGTGGATTCCGGGCAGCGGTGCGGCGATACTACATACGTTCGTGCTGCATCTATGGAGCAAACGAATCCCGCGTCCGTTCTTCCGCGAACCTCTCCAGCAAGCCCAACTGGTCTGCCAGCTGGAGCACCGTATACCGGCTGCGCACTTCCTTGGCAACCCGCAGCGCGTCGGACAACTCCTGCCGGGTAACTCCTATCTCGCGGGGCTCCGCAGGGGCGCCGGCATCGCGAAGCAGCGCTTTGAGATCGGGCACGAGTCCGAGCATCGCCCGAAGCTTCGGCTTCAGCTCCGGCCAGCCCCGGACAAGCCTGTTCATGCGGACGTCCAACTCCGGCTGGCTCAGAAGCAGGCTGCGGTTCTCAGCGATCATATCCTCGGCCAGAGGACCGTAACAGCGCCGCAGGTTCGTTTCCCACTCGGCGATTTGGGCCGCGGCCTTTTCAGTCATGTTCCACTCGCCCATATCCGCTTCCAGAAGCTCGGCGTACAGCCGGGCGATCAGCGGCGTGGCGGCGCCTACCTTGATCCCGTGCAGCTCCGGGCGGTGACCGGCGGCAAAGTGAAGCATCTCCCAGTAGTGGGAGATATGATGCTCCGCACCCGAGGCCGGGCGGGAATTGCCGATCATCTGCATGGCGATGCCCGACAGGACAAGCCCTTCCATCAGTTTCTTGATCCCCGGCACCCCGCTGGTGCGAATCGCGGTCACCTCGGTCGCCACGTTGGTCAAGGCGCGAGTCATTAATTCCGCCGTCACTTCGCAGTAATGCTCTTCCTCGACGACCGCGGCCAGCAGCCAGTCGCACAGAGCGGTTATTTTCGCCGCCATGTCCCCGACTCCGGCCGCGATCATCGCCGGGGGCGCGCACCGGATCACGTCCAAATCGCCGATGATCGCCAGCGGAGATTGCAAGCTATACGTTTTCTTGTATCCGTTCACCAGAATCGGCGACCCGGTCGAGGCGTATCCGTCCATTGAAGGCGCCGTGGCGACGACCAGATACGGAATTCCGGCTTTGCAGCTGACGAATCTGGCAATGTCGTTAATCGTGCCCGACCCGACGGCGATCATAAATTCCGTGTCCTTCTCAAGCTCGATCAACGCCCGTACCAGTGCGGTCTCATCGGCATACAGCTGGTCCTCCGGAAATACGCAAAGCGTAACGTCAAATCCGCTTCCGCCCAATTGTCCGGCCAGCTTTTCGCCCGCTGCGGCGAAGGAAGCCGGATCGGCAATCAGAAGCGCCTTCGTGCCGAGCCCCATTTGACGGATCGTATCCGGGACTTTGCGCAGCGCCCCTTGCTCGAGAATAAGCCGTTCGATCTCGACGCGGTGCGTCCGGCCGCAGGTACAGGCGAACTCGATTCCGGTCAGCCGTTCGACATCGCTCTGCAGAACCGACTCGGCCGTTACGGTTGTTATAGATCTCCGCTCTATCATATCCAGGTAAACGCCTCTTTTCGTTGATGTTGGGTAACCCAGGTCCAATAGGTTTCCTTCCATTATGTGCGGTTGCGGCTCCGGTTACAAGTCCTCGTCCAAACAGGCGGTTGGCCGTGCCGGCAGCTTCCACAAGTATCCGTTCCCCAGCCCTCTTCGTCAGCCGGAAGCCGCTCATCAAAGAAACAAAAGAGCCCGCCGCCCCACAACCGTGGTTTGGTGAGCTCCGACTCTTTACTCTCCCGTTACCCTACCCGTCTTTTTACTGCTCCTACCCGTCCCGGTTCATCGCCGCAACGAGCTGTTCGAGCACCGCATCCGCCTTAGCGTACTCGACTTGACAAGTCCCCGCAGCCGCATGCCCTCCGCCGCCATAGGTCAGCATCAGCGATCCGACGTCGGTCTTCGCCCCGCGGTTTACGATGCTGTGGCCGCAGGCAAAGACGCAGTTTTGCTTATTTTTGCCGTCGACGATCCAGATCGAGATGTTCTGCTCCGGATAAAGCGCATAAATCATGAAACGGTTGCCCGGATATATGGTCTCTACACCGCGCAGATCGGTGATGATCACATTCCCTTCCGTGCGCGTATGAGCGGCGAGCATCGCCCGATACGGGGCGTCCAGCTCGAAATACCGCTTCACGCGCTCCTGAACGTCGGGGAGCTGCATCACTTCGTCGACCGTCTTCGTCATGCAATGCTCGACCAGATCCTCCATCAGCTGGTAGTTGCTGATCCGGTAATCGCGGTAACGGCCGAGGCCGGTACGGGCGTCCATAAGGAAGGAGAGCAAATCCCAGCCGCACGGGTTCAAGATGTCCTCCTTGCTGAATTGGGCGGAGTCGGCCTTGTCCACGCCCTCCATAATATCGTCAAGCTCCGGCCCGAACTTCTCGCGGCCTCCGTAATAATCGTAAACGACGCGGGCCGCGCTCGGAGCGATACGGGTTTCCCCCTGATATACGATGTCCTGTCCGTTGCGCTTCAGCTCGCTGGAATGGTGGTCGAACCACAACCCGCAACCTGGCACATAAGGCACATTTGCCAAAATATCGTTCTCGTTGACCTCGATCAAGCCGTCCTGCATATCTTTCGGATGGACGAACTTCATCCCGTCGATCATTCCGAGCTTCCGGAACAGCATGGCGCATACGAGTCCGTCAAAATCCGACCTGGTTATGAGTCTCATCGTGTTCTCCCTCTCCTATGTATAGTTCTTATGGACTACTACATTCGCGAACGCATGTCTTTTTTCCTTCAACGCACAGGCTTGTTTTCCGGGTTTTACGAGAAAAACAAAAAGACGCCCCATCCCCATAAGGACAGAGCGCCTTGCAACATGTGCTGCTGTATGGCTTTACTTCACGATCATATGGATCGGATGGCCAAGCGCGCCCTCCGAAGCATCCATCACGATCTCGCCCAGCGTCGGGTGAGCGTGAATCGTCAGCGAGATGTCTTCGATCGTGGCGCCCATCTCGATGGCGAGCGCCAGCTCGGCAATCAGGTTCGACGCTTCCGCGCCCACGATTTGAGCGCCGATCAAGAGCCCCGTATCTTTGTCGCCGACCAGCTTGACGAAGCCTTCGTTAGCGCCGATCGATTGCGCGCGTCCGTTCGCGCCGTAGCTGAAGCGTCCGGAGAAGACGTTGACGCCTTTCTCTTTCGCTTCGGTTTCGCTGAGGCCTACGCTGGCGATCTCCGGCTCGGAGAAGACGACTGCAGGAATCGCTTTGTAGTCGACTGCGCTCGCCTGTCCGGCGATCGCTTCCGCTGCCACTTTCGCTTCGTAGCTCGCTTTGTGAGCCAGCGCCGGACCCGGCACGACGTCGCCGATCGCGAAGATCGAAGGAACGCTCGTACGGCCCTGGCTGTCCACCTCGATAATGCCGCGGTCGCTCATCTTCACGCCGATCGCCTGCAAGCCGAGCTCGTCGGTATTCGGCGTTCGGCCCACCGTTACGAGAACGTAATCTGCCGTAACCTGCTTCTCTTCGCCGCCAACCGTATACGTAACCGTTACGTCCGAGTCCGTCTGCTTCGCTTCTTTGGCGAGCGCCTCGTTCACGACATCCACGTTCGACTTCTTCAGGCTGCGTCCCACATAACGGGACAGCTCCTTCTCGAAGCCCGGCAGGATCGTATCCGAGCCTTCCAGTACGGTGACTTTCGTGCCGAGCTTGGCGAACGTCTGACCGAGCTCGATCCCGATATAGCCGCCGCCGATAACGATCAGGCTGTTCGGAATTTCGCTGAGGTTCAGAGCTTCCGTCGAGGACATAATCCGTTTGCCGAACGGGAAAGCTTTCAGCTCGACCGGACGGGAACCTGTCGCGATAATGCAGTTGTTGAACTTATATTGCGTCGAGTCGCTTTCGGTAGCGACACTGACAACCGAATCGCTGACGAAAAACGCTTCGCCGGTTACAAATTGCACTTTGTTGCCTTTCAGCAAGGAACCGACTCCGCCGCTTTGCTTTTTGACGATGCCGTTTTTCCATTCCTGCACCTTCGCCCAATCGACTTTTACGTCGCCGACGTTAATGCCGTATTCGGACCCTTGCAGCGCCGACTCGTAGCGGTGAGCCGCGGAAATCAACGCTTTCGAAGGGATACAGCCGCGGTTGAGGCAGACGCCGCCGATTTCGGCTTTGTCCACGCATATGACCGATTTGCCCAATTGTGCCGCTCGGATGGCTGCTACGTAACCGCCCGGGCCGGAACCGATAACCAGCACGTCAACATCTACAGTAAGCGTTCCGACTACCATGCGCTTACACCTCCATAACCATTAATTGCGGATCTTCGAGCAGGGACTTGATGTAGTTCATTGCATTCTGAGCGGTCGCGCCGTCGATCAGACGGTGGTCGAAGCTCAGGGACAGCGCCATAAGGTTGCCGATGACGATCTGCCCGTCGCGGACGACCGGCTTCTCGGAGATCCGGCCGGTGCCGAGAATCGCCACTTCCGGATAATTGATAACCGGAGTAAAGAACATGCCGCCTGCCGATCCGATATTCGTGATCGAGATCGTGCTGCCTCTCATCTCGTGCGACTGCAGCTTGCCTTCGCGGCCGCGGGATGCGAGATCGCGAATCTCGTTGGCTACCTGCCATACGTTTTTGCGGTCGGCGTCCGCCACGACCGGTACGATCAAGCCGTTGTCGGTATCGGTAGCGATCCCGATGTTGTAGTACTTTTTATAGACAATTTCGCTCTTCTCGTCGTCGATCGAAGCGTTAAGCGCCGGATACTGCTTCACAGCGGCTACGAGCGCCTTGACGATGAACGGCAGATAGGTCAGCTTGACGCCTTTTTTCTCGGCCAGCGGTTTTGCCTTCTGACGCAGCTCGACCAATGCCGTTACATCCACTTCGTCCATAATCGTAACGTGCGGAGCGGTGTATACCGATTTAACCATCGCACTCGCGATCGCCTTGCGGATGCCTTTCAGCGGTACGCGCTCTTCGACGCGATCTCCTGTCGGTGCGACAGCTGCGGAGCCGCCTGCTTGCGCTGCCGGAGCGCCTTCGCCTTGAGCCGATTCTGCAGGAGCTGATGCCGCTTGTCCGCCGTTCGCCTCGAAAGCGAGCACGTCGTCCTTGGTCACTTGGCCGTTGCGGCCCGTTCCTTTAATGGACGCCAGGTTGACGCCTTTCTCGCGGGCAAACTTGCGCACGCTCGGCGTTGCCAGCACTTGGCCGGATGCTGCGGCCTGCTCAGCCGCTTCCGCCGGCTTCGCTTGCTCTGCAGGAGCAGGCGCTGCTGCAGGTGCCGCAGCAGCAGGTTGCGCCGCCGGTGCCGGTGCCGCAGCAGGAGCCGCCTGGCCACCGCCAGTCTCGGATGCCGCAGCCTCGCCTCCGCCGTGATGAATCGACTCCGGCGGAATTTCGCCGACGACGTCGATAACGGCGAGCGGATCGCCTACGTGCGATACCGTTCCTTCTTTTACCTTCAGCTCGACAATTTTGCCGGTAACCGGAGAAGGTACTTCAACGACAGCCTTGTCGTTTTGAACGTCCATAATGATTTGATCTTCTTTAATCTCGTCGCCTGGCTTTACGTGCCATTTGACGATCTCGCCTTCATGAAGACCTTCGCCGAGCTCGGGGAGCCGGAATTGCCAGATCGCCATAGTATTACCTCCTGGGCGTTTTGCTTATGCAAGATAAAGTGGATACGACTCGTCAAACCTCGTGCTCACCTGCTTTCGTCGTCCCGCAACTCTCGGTTGCCGGGTCCGACCAAGCGGAGCATATCGTGCAGGCGTTGCTTGGGTAGCTGGTTGTTGGTTGCTGGTATGCTACGTATGCTGGGATGTCTGAAGCGTTATTTCGTTACCCTTATCTATCCTTATCCCAAAGTGCCGCCTGAGCCTGGTTGTTTAGTTCATGCAGCAGGACGGCAACCGGGTTCCTTCGAAAATAACGGTCTTTTGCAGCTTCTATTCACGGTCAAACCTGCTTCATTACCGAAATAAGAGATGTTTAAGGCCGTTATTTCAACAAGTTCGTTCCTTTGCGGACGATTCCAGCGAAATAAGAGCCTTGAACAGCCTTTATTTCATCCAACGCTGTTTTTACAGAAATAAGAGCTTCCACAAGCTCTTATTTCCGCATCACTGCCATACTGCCTGCCGGCCCCCGCCATTCGGTTCGGTTCCGTATCGCTCCGTCCGGTCAAGCTGCGTTTGTGCCATTTTTGAAGAAACGTCCTGCAGCTTCACTTGAAAGCCGGTGCCGGATGGGCAGCCAGTGAACTCATTTATTTAGAAGTTCAATACTTGATTAATTCCTTCGATAATCCGAGCTGGCGTAGGCAGCCATTCGTCTTCGACTTGTCCGAACGCGTATACCGTATCCGGAGCCGCTACGCGGAGGACTGGAGCTTCCAGATGCAGGATCGCTTTTTCGTTCACTTGAGCGATCACTTCGGCAGCGATTCCGGCTGTCTTCTGGGCTTCTTGTACGACGATCGCACGGTTCGTCTTCTTGACCGATTCCACGATCGTTTCGATATCAAGCGGCATAAGCGTACGCAGGTCGATGACTTCGACGGACACGCCTTGCGACTTCTCGATCTCTTCGGCGGCTTTCATCGAAGTGTGAACCATCGCGCCGTAAGTGAGGATCGTCACGTCTTTTCCTTCGCGGACGATATTCGCTTTGCCGATCGGCACGGTATACTCGCCTTCCGGTACTTCCGCGCGGAACGCACGGTACAGCTTCAGATGTTCCATGAAGAAGACCGGGTCGTTGTCACGGATTGCGGAGATCAGCAGTCCTTTGGCATCGTACGGGTTCGAAGGGATAACCACCTTGATCCCCGGAGTTTGCACGAGCATACCTTCGAGGCTGTCCGTGTGCAGCTCAGCCGCTTTTACGCCGCCGCCGAACGGAGTCCGGATAACCATCGGAGCCGTGTAGCTTCCCCCGGACCGCCAGCGCAGACGAGCCGCTTGCGCTACGATCGAGTCCATCACTTCAAAGACGAAGCCGATAAACTGTACTTCCATAATCGGGCGGAACCCTTGCACGCAAAGACCAACCGCCAAACCGCCGATACCGGACTCGGCCAGCGGCGTATCGAATACGCGTTCTTCGCCGAATTCTTTCTGAAGTCCTTCTGTAGCTCGGAACACGCCGCCGACATGACCGACGTCTTCGCCGAATATCATAACGTTCGGATCACGCTGAAGCTCCAGCTTCATTGCTTCATTAATCGCTTGAACCATCGTTAACTGTGCCATCGCTTACTTGCCCCCCTTGCCCGCAAACCAAGCTTTTTGCTCTTCCAGATGCGCCGGCGTCGTTTCGAACATCGAATCAATCAGGCCCGGAATCGTCATTTTCTCCGTCTCTTCCGCCTTTTTGATTTGCGCGTTGACGTGCTCCTTCGCTTCTTCGATCACTTTGTTCTCTTCCTCTTCGCTCCACAGCCCTTTCGCTGTCAAGTACGTGCGGAAACGGACGAGCGGATCGCGTGTTTCCCAGTCGCCGGATTCTTCTTTCGTTCTATATTTGGACGGATCGTCGCCGGACATCGAGTGCGGGCCGAACCGGTACGTAATCGCTTCTATCAGAGTCGGTACACCTTCGAGCGCATGCTGGCGAGCTTCGGATACGGCTTTGTATACGGCAAGCACGTCCATACCGTCGATTTGTACGCCGCGAATCCCGGCAGCGACCGATTTTTGGGCGATCGTAGCAGCCATCGTTTGTTTCGCGCGCGGGGTCGAGATCGCATAACCGTTGTTTTGGACGAAGAAAATACAAGGAAGCTTAAACGCTCCCGCGAAGTTCATTCCTTCGTAGAAGTCGCCCTGGGAGCTGCCGCCATCGCCCGTATAAGCGATCGCTACGTTTTGCTTGCCGCGGCGCTTAAGACCCATCGCAATGCCGGGAGCTTGTACGATCTGAGCCCCGATAATGATTTGCGGGAGCAGCACATTGACGCCTTCCGGAATTTGTCCGCCATGCTGATGTCCGCGGGAATAAAGGAATGCCTGGTAGAGCGGAAGACCGTGCCAGACGAGCTGCGGCATATCGCGGTAGCCCGGGCATACCCAATCTTCTTTGTCGAGCGCAAATTCGCTCCCGATCATGGACGCTTCCTGACCGGATACCGGCGCGAAAAATCCGAGCCTGCCTTGACGGCTGAGCGATACGGCGCGCTGGTCCCACGTGCGGGTAAATACCATGCGGCGCATCAGTTCTTTCAATTGATCGTCGGACAAATTCGGAGCGGCTTCCGGGTTCACGATCTCGCCGTTCGGAGACAGGATCGAGAGCGGCTGGATCTCGTCGATCCGAACTTCGGACAATGGCTTGCTCATCGCTTTCACCTCTGAAATGGTTTTAAGTATTGGGTTATACAGAACAGCAAACTGTTATAGTATATTGAGCACCCTGTTTCATAACAATGTCAGCTTTTCAAGCCTGAAACCACTTGATTTTAGCGGAAACTCGTATGTAACAGAGTACCACCATTATATAGTACAGTTCGACAAAAATCTATAGCATTCGATCAAAACTTTTTCTATTCCGCCCCTCGCTGTTATAATGATTGGATTGCGGCCAGTCGTTTTCGGCGGCAGCCGTATCTCCAATTAGTTTACACTTAACGAACCATTTTCAATCGGAAAGGAACATGCCGCAATGAACGATGACCGTTACACCAAACGCACGATCGTAAAGGAAGAAGTACGCTCCGCTTTTTTGCCGGAAGCCAGAAGCGTCAAAATATACATGCCCCCGGGCTACAATGAACTGATGTCTTACCCGGTGCTGTATTGCCAGGACGGCGAGGACTTCTTCAACTTCGGCCGGACCGCGACGACCATCACTCGGCTCATCCTGGACGAAGGGCTGGAGCCCGCGCTCGTCGTTGGCGTCGATGTGGACAAACGGGTTCGTACCGATGAATATTCCCCGAACGGCTCCCGGTTCGAGGCGTACTGCCGCTTTTTCGCGGAGGAGCTCGTTCCTTATATCGAAGAGCGTTATCCTGCAAGACGGGAGCGGGCGGACCGCGTCATCGCAGGTGATTCGCTGGGCGGCACGGTATCGCTCCATCTCGCCCTGGATTATCCGGAGCTGTTCAACCGGGTGCTGTCGCTGTCCGGCGCTTTCCTGGAAAGCACCCGCAGCCGTCTCGCCGCCGAAAGCGACTTGTCATGGCTGGAGTTGTACATGCTAATCGGCCTGCAGGAGACCGCCGTCGAAACGTCTTCGGGCACGTTCGACTTCCTGAACGAAAACCGGTTAACCCGGACGATACTGGAAGCGAAGGGGACCAAGCTGGTCTACGAAGAGAAGGACGGCAAGCATATTTGGGGCTTTTGGCAAAAAGAGCTGCCCGGAGCACTAACCCGTTTCTTCGGATAATTTCCTTCCTGCTCAAAACTTGTCATTTCTGCGGCACTGCAAACATGAAACATCCTGCGGTATAGCAACGTCTATTTTTATGTGCAACACCGACACCGATTATACGCATTGGAGGAAAGCAACCGATCATGAAGCGAAAACGTTCCAAAACCACGGCCGCTCTGCTGCTGACCGGCCTAGTATTCATTGTCGCGGCTTGCGGCGACAAACAGGCCGCTCCTCCGGAGGGCACCGCCGGATCGGATAAACCTGCCGTTGCGGCGCCGGGCGGCGCGGGCACGGACCCGAATCCGACCCAGAGTCCAAAGGTGCCCGAATTAACCGGCTCCCCGAATCCGCCCAAAACTACGGACCCTGCGCCGTCAACCGGCAACGGGACCGGAACGGGCACAGGTACTGGTACAGATAAACCTGGCGGGAATAACGCCGCAGGAGACAAAAGCTCCGCCGGCAACGGCGATCCCAAAGCAGTTCAGGTCGTCGCGAAGCCGGCGGATGTCGCGGTGCTCGTCAACAAGACGTACCGGTTGCCGGACAATTACAAACCGACCGATCTGGTCGAACCGGACATCCCGTTTATCTTCAAGGAGAAAAGCGATAAGCGATTGATGCGCAAGGAAGCGGCAGGAGCGCTGGAGAAGCTCGTCGCCGCCGCGAAGAAGGACTCGATCTCCCTGGCCGGCGTATCCGGCTTCCGGACCCAGGCGACGCAGAAGACGCTGTTCGACAACTACGTGAAAAAGGACGGCGAGGAAGCCGCTCGCAAATACAGCGCCGTCCCCGGACACAGCGAGCACCAGACCGGTCTTGCGATGGACATATCCGGCAGCGACGGCAAATGCGCCGCCTCCGACTGTTTCGCCGATACGAAGGAAGCGAAGTGGCTGGCCAAAAACGCGGCCGAACACGGTTTTATCATCCGTTATCCGAAAGGCAAGGAGAGCATCACCGGCTATCAGTACGAACCGTGGCATCTCCGTTACGTGGGCACGAAGATCGCCAAGGATATTGCCGATAAAGGAATCACCCTCGAGGAGTATATGCAAAGCGCAAATGCCGTGCAGGCTGCCAAGTAAATTGGCTGGGTAAGGCAAATCGGATGACTGTCTCCAAAGTTTTTTATGCGATTTTGCAAGCTCCTGGTTACTGATTTTTCTTGAGAAAAAGGACCTCAGCTTCCACTTTATGGCGGAATTTGAGGTCCTTTTCGTTTGCGGGTCAGCACGTTCCCTCATGTGATGCGACATGGTTTGGGACAGTCCTTCTTTGACATACACCTTGTGTCTGGCGAATGCACTTCACGACGATGGGGGTATACTGGGGCACCCAGCCGCATCAGCCGAAACTTCCGCCATCGGGAGACGCTGCTTAAGGCGATTTCGCAGTATCGCATCGCGCGAATAGGGGCGGCGCCCCGTCCTTCAGCCGCTCAGACGCCATACCCGGCACCCGGCACACTCGGCACCTGGCTCATCCGTCCCTTATTCCGCAGGCTCCCGGCTGTCGTAACGGCTGCGCAGCAGTCCGGCCATCCGTTCCAGCTCCTGCATCGAAGGCTTGTCCGGATGACGGCCGATCGTCCCGCCCCATTCCTGCAGCGTCTGCACGAGCGCTTGGACGAACGTTTTCCCGGTGACGCCGTAACCGCCCAGTTCGGCCAGGGTGGCCATCGTTTCCGGTTCTACGACCGGCACGTCCTTCTCTAGGTTGCCTCCGGTCGCAAGCTCATAGAAGGAGCGGATCAATTCGCCGCGCCGCACGGCATGCCCTTCGGCGGCTACGAACGCATTCACGATAAACGCCTTCGTCTGGCGCCGCTGCGAGATGCCGCACAGCTTGCGTCCGTTGACGCTGACGTCGTACTCGCCCGGACAATAGGAGCCACGCACTTCGCCCTTATCGGCATCCAGACCGAGCTTGCGGAAGCTTTCACGGATGAGCGAGTACATCAGCTCGAAGTCTTCCTTGAACTCCAGCTTGCCGCCCGGATTCGGCATGACGATGGACAGATTGACGATACCCGGATCGAGCGATACGGCCGCTCCACCCGAATTTCGCACACCTACCTGGTAGCCATGCAGCCTGAGCCATTCCATCGCTTGTTCCACATGCGGCAATCTGCGGTCGCGCAAACCCAGCACAACCGCCTTCTCGTGCCTCCAGATGTGCACGAATGCAGGCGCGCCTTCGCCGATTTTTTGACAGAGCAGCTCGTCATAGGCGAATGGGAACAAGATGTCGCCGAGCAGCGTATTATCGCTTGTATTTTGAATGTAAAATGGAGACGGTATCCCTCCGCTCATATCCACTACTCCCCGATCCTGACAGGATTTAAAAGAAAACCAGTTAGAGAATAGCATGAAACAGCGAAATGTTCAATGTCAAACAGCTCGTTGTCTCATACAGATTGCTGATTGTGAAGGCGCTGTGTAATGAAAATATCTCCACGATCCGAGGAAGGATAGATTGTGCTTACGAATAAAAAACAGACGCCCCGCATACAAAGGAACGCCTGCTTTTTTTATCCTAAAGGTTCGAGCCCGTCATAAGAACCTGCGAGATGTTATGGTCTTCATGATGAAGCCAAGTATCGAAGCGACGTTCATTTTCATGCAGGACGATGACCCGTCCTCCGCGTTTGAAAGCGGGATCGTTGTGGGGATAACCGTTATAGCCGGTTTTTAAGCCGTAGCAAAGCCGAATCCTGCGATATTCGCCGCAGTAATCGTTGACATGATCGTGTCCGACAAACGTAGCCATTACGTCCCCTTGCTCCACCATCGCTGTGAAAAAACCCGAATTAAGCTTGGGAGAGCAAACCTTCTCCCCCTTCCGGCCAACACAGTTCCCCGTCTCCCATACGGTATCGTACTCGGGAAGCGGGATATGGAAGAAAGCAAGCGCAGGAATCGTCCGGCCCCAACGATGCCGCATCGCCTCGGATGTCTTCACATACCACTGAATTTGATCGGTATGGATCCACTCATAATCGTCGCCGTCATACTGCCCGGAATCGAGCATGAACAGCGCCCCTCCCGCACTGCCGTCCCTAGCTGTCACAGTAAGGGCATGATTGCCCAAACCGTGAAGTTCCGACGGCCCTGCTTTGGCAAAACAATGTTGGCGCGTCAGAACGGCCTCCATCAGCTCTTCCTTATCAAAATCCTTCTTATCGGCGTCGTGGTTGCCGAATACGACAGTCCACGGGACCCCGAGCCGTTCAGGCGCTTCCGTAGCCTGCAGAAAAGAGACCGGCGGATGAACGCTCTGCATGCTTCCAATGACATCGCCGGTATAAACGACCAGATCAGGCTGCTCCTTCGCAATGATCTTTTCTGTTAACTGCAAGGTGCTCTGGTCCTTCTCGTCACCGTTATGCCAATGCAAATCAGTAAACTGTACAATTTTAAACGTGCCGTCCTCGCGAAAACGCAGCTTCTTCTCATGCTCCATTACACTCACCGCCTGTCTTCCAGAAAGACCGCGGCAACAACGGCCGTATTCATATCTTCGCGTTCGGGCCGAAACTGTTCGATGCGCATCTTATACCGTTCCTGCAGGGAACTGACGCCGTTGAAGGCGACAATTTTCTCCCCCCGAATCGTGCCATTTACGACAATTTCAGCTCCAAGCGGGTCATGAACGCGCTCATTCTTGACGGAAGTTACAGCTCCCTGGTAGGAAGCGTACTCTCCCGTACAGCCGCAATGCGGGCACTCGTCCACATAGGGATGAAGCGGGCGCGGACGATCGACCTCATAGTGAACGCTCGCGGCATACTGATAATATTGGATCCCGTCTAATTCAACGAGCTGGCAGGACTTCAACGCTTCATAATAAAACCGCAAATGGACACAATGATCATGGCTGCGAGCTCCGTCTTCTCCCAGATGGATTGGCTGCAGCCCTCTTCTCCTTGCGAATGCGTCGCAGCCTTCGGCATTGTGGCTATAACCAAAGTCATTGGCCATATCGATGCATGTCTCCAGCTCCCGCATGACAAGATCTCTTGCGGCTCCGTAGGAAGGACAGAGCGTGGTGTTGACATAAAACCAGACATTCGGATAACGCGGGCAGGTGCTTGGAAACTGCGAAGCATGCGGCATCATAGCTTGAATCGTTGTGGACATATTTATTCCTCCTCAGATCACGGTTCAACCCGTTTGGTTTGTTCAATTGCATCGATCACTTCAAGCAGCGCATCTTCGTCATTGTTTCGCAATGTGACCCAGCTTGCCGATTTTTTCAAATCCGGATGAGCATTATTCATTGCAATGCCGTGAAATGCTGAAACCATCTCCATATCGTTCAAGCCGTCGCCGACCGTAACAAGCCGCTCTTCCGTCCCTTCAGTCATTTCAAGCAGCCGGCGGCATGCCGTTCCCTTGTTGATGCCCGGCGGCAGCACTTCAAGCATACCAGGCTCCGATATAACTGAATTCAGCTCACCAGGCTCTAGATCGAGAAACACCCGCTTGCAGTAATTTCTAAATTGCTCAATTTGTTGATGTCCGCCCAGAAACATCATTTTGTTGATCCGCTTCCAATCGCCGCATATGCTCGTATACGGCAGTTGCTCTACATGTACGCCGTCTTTTAAGCTGATTTGACTGATTCGATCTGTCATCTCCGGCGTAAAAATGCGTTCATTCACAAAAACCAGAAGATCCAGGCCAAAACGTACGCTCGTCATACTGTACAGATTCATAATCATTTCCGTATACGGCAGCGGCAGAAAGTGCTCCTCCCAATATACTTTTTGCAAGGGATCGTATATCTTGGCTCCGTTAAACAAAATGACCGGCATCGTAATTTTTAATTGCTCAATATACGGCTTCGCGCTAATCAGCGTGCGCCCTGTCGCAATCGTAATATCTCCGCCGTTCTGACGAAAGAGCTCGATGCGCCGCACCGTACTATCGCCAATCCGCTGTCTTGAATTGAGCAGTGTTCCGTCTAAATCCGCGATGATCCATTTACCGCGCAACCGCCATCCGTCCTTCCTCCTGAATGGCGAGGGCTTCATGAGTATCTTCCTTTACCATCAGATTTTGCTCGGATTCGGCATCGAATAAATAACGGAAATGAGCTACTTCCAGCCGGACTTCGTCCCCTTCGCTGACCGCATCGGACAGATCGGCATACATCTTGATCTCCTGCTCTCCCGCGACAAGATGAAGCAGCTTTTCCCGGCCCGTAAATTCAATCATGCTTATTTTTGCGCCTAGGGATGGCTTGGCCCCTCCCTTTCCATCGCTTCCAAGTTTTGCCTGATGAGGACGAAATCCAAGCAGCAACCGCTGGTTAGCGACGATGTTCCCGCTCACCGCCAGCTCCGCAGGGAGGGTAAGCACATCCGGCGTTCCCGCAACACGAATGCTGCAGCCGGGACGTTCCCAGTGACACTCCAGCCTGTTCATCGCCGGCATGCCCAGAAACTGTGCGACGAACCAGTTGACCGGGTTATTATATAACTCGTCCGGTGTTCCAAACTGCTGCAGCACGCCGTTATTCATCACAGCAATCCGGTCGGACATGGACATTGCTTCCTCCTGGTCGTGTGTCACCATTATGGTTGTAATCCCCAGACTCTTTTGAATGCGGCGAATTTCTTCCCGCAAGCTCATCCGCAGACGTGCGTCCAGGCTGGACAGCGGTTCGTCGAGCAGAAGCAGCCTCGGCCGCTTCACCAGCGCTCGCGCGAGCGCCACACGCTGCTGCTGTCCGCCAGACAATTGTCGCGGCTTTCGCTTCAGAAAATCGGACATCTGAACGATTTCAGCGGCATCTTTGGCCCGTTGTTCCGCCTCTTTTTTCGGAACTTTAAGGTTGCGAAGCGGAAACGATATATTTTGAAGCACATTCATATTCGGGTACAAGGCCGGATTTTGAAACACCATTCCGATATTCCGGTCTTTCGGGTGCACATAATTCATCAGATCATCGTCAAAATAAATGCTGCCCTTGGACACTTCATGAATGCCCGCGATCATCAACATCGTCGTACTTTTTCCGCAGCCGCTTGGGCCAAGCATTGTCACGAACTCCCCATCCTCGGCCCGCAAATTGAAATCGTGCACGGCCGCCTTACTCTCTTCAAATGATTTATACAAATGCTCGATTTGGACACGCACGACAAACACCTCCGTTCCCGATTTGGGCAACCTCTGTCGCCCGATTTACAGCTTCATTCTCATTAACGCCTTCTGCGAGAAGAAATAGAGCACCACACACGGCAGCATATAAAATGTGGCCAATGCCATAACCTGACCGTAGCTTGCGGAAGATGTCTCGTTGTACAGCGACTTGATGACAACCGACAACGTACTGATGCTGTCATCGAACAGAAACACCGATATCATGACATACTCGCCCCATCCGCTCAAAAAGGCGAATAACGAGATCGCCGCAACGCCCGGCCAGATATGAGGGAGGAAGACGGTCATAAATGTTTTCAGACGTCCGCATCCGTCCGCTTGCGAGGCCCATGTCAATTCTCTGGGCACTTCATCGAAGAAGCCTTTAATAATCCAAGTCGACATCGGAATACCGCCCAGAACCTTCAAGATCATAATGCCTGTAAGCGTATTGAGCAGTCCGACTGTATTTAAAATATAAAATGCCGCGATCAGTCCTGTAATAGCGGGGAAGGCATGCGTCAGCAGGGTGGATTGGAGTAAAATCGTCCTGCCCGGGAAGCGGGTCTGCGAAATGACATAACCCGCAAGCAAAGCAAACAAAACCTCAAAAATGGATGTACCTGTCGCAATAAAGAGCGTATTCAGAAAGATCGTCCAAACGCTTGGATAGATATAGCCGTCAATGTTCAGTTCAGACCATAAAAAACTCCAGTTCTCAAGCGTCAGATTTTTAGGTATCAGACCAGAGTCGCTGAAAGAGACCAGCACCATCCAGACATAAATAGCCATCAGAGGCAGCGAACCGGCCGCCATGAGTGCAATCGAGAACACGTTCGGCATGGACTGCAGCCATTTTCGTCTGCGGTTGATCCAACTCCCGTGATCGGCTTTGCGGCGGTTTTCGTCCCGTTGTCCCATTTCCGCCTGCATCATTTTCATTTCCACGAAACCTCTTCCTTTCGCAATAGGCTTATGAAAAAAGGCTGTCAAACTGATTTCATAAGCTTGCTGAACCCGAACAGCCGATATGAAATGACCATCACCAAAATGACAATCGGCAAAATGAACAGCGAGATCGCCGAGCCGTAGCCGAAATCAAGCGTAAAAAACGCGGTGTGAAAAGCATACAGAGCCCAGGTTTCCGACCGATGCATCGGTCCGCCGTCAGTGAGCAGAAGAATCGATTCATAGCTGGTAAACAGAGAGAGCCCCTGCCAAATTAGGATGAAGGTGAGCGGCCATTTGAGAAAAGGAATGATTAATTTTCTCAGAATGGTCATTTCATTCGCCCCGTCTACCTTGGCCACATAAAAATACGATTTGTCAATGGACTGAATGGCCGATGAGAATACAACCATCGACAATGACGAACCCATAACGCCGGACAGGGCGATATTAATCAGCAGCGGATAACGGTCCAGCCAATCCACCGCTTCCCAACCGTAAAGATGAAACATGAGCGTGTTCAGAATTCCGTAGGAGCTGGAACTGAAAATCCACGTCCACAACAGCGCCTCAACAACTCCCGGTGATACCCGGGGCAGCAGCCAAATCATCCGAAAAAAGGTGCCTAAACGTTCCGAACGGATGTAATAAGTGGTGGTGAGAGCGATAATCAGCCCCCACACCACCTTAATGAACAGCGTTACAGCAACAAATAACACGGTATTGAGGACAATCAGCCCGATTGCAGGATCAAGCAGCGCTTTCTGGAAATTGATCAGACCGTTAAACTCCCAGCGAAGCGCCGAGTCCATCGAAGTAAAGGAAATGAGCACAACCATCATGGCGGTTATAGTAAACAGTACGTATTGATTAAACATGAAGGGCGAAAGCATCATACCGAATACGGTATTTTCCCTGAATTTACGCCAGCGTGTTTCTTTCTTTCCGGGGATTTGGCTCATCTTTGCTGAGTCTTCCAATTCCAAAGCACCTCGCTTGCCTTTTGTTGGAGCGAACCCCGATTCCTTACTTGAACGCATCGCCAAGGTTCAGCTTCATCTGCTTTTCCATCCAGGAAACAGCCTGCTCCGGTGACATGTCTCCGTTTACGATGTTTTGCGTCGCATCCTTCAATATTTTTTCGAACTTCGGCTGATCCGGATGATTCGGCATGAACCGGGAATAGCTGGTCAAATATCCGACATAATTGAGCCATGCATTTTGCTTCACCGTATCGTACTCCTGACCTTCCTTCGTAAACGGGATATGCGACGTTTGCACGCCATGCTCAGCTTGAAGCTTCGGCGAACTGACTTCCACCAGCAGCCGGGTGACCAATTCGGGATGTTTCGTTTTTTTCGGAACTACGTAAACCCACGGATTGGACACGGTGACCGGCTTCATCCCCTTTTTCGCCGTCGGCATCACCATGACGCCGATATTGTCCATGACATATTCGGAGGTGACATTACCCAGCTTGTTATGCATACCGCGCGTCCGCCACTTTGCCTCGTCCCAGATGCCTGCCTGCAAAAACAATACATCATCGTTGATCATAGCCTTGAGCATGTCGTCCTTCCCGGTGGACAGGAACGACCGTTCCATGGTACCGTTGTTTACCGCCTTGGACAAAAACGTAAAGGTATCCGTCAATCCGGCTTTGTCGAGCACGTATTTTCCCGCCTGCGCATCATACACTTCGGTACCATGATTGAGGAAAATGATCGGCAGATCCTTGCCCCCCGCCGTCAGCAGCAGACCGCCGCCTGTCGCTTTCTGATCGACAGCTTTTTGGGCCAATTCAGCCATTTCGGCCAGCGTAAACTCGCCATTTTCCGCTTTTTGCGGAAGCGATTTGATCTGATCATCCGTCCAGCCGAGTTTCTTCAATACATTCTTATTGAAAAAGATAGGCCGTGCTTCCGTATCTTGAATAACACCCCAAATCCGGTTGTCCCATTTCACTGCATCCCAATAACCGGGCATCAAGTTTTCAAATACTTTTTGCTGATCGATCCCCTCGAGCGGCAACAAATAGTCTCCATCGGCCATCCAGCCGACTTTTGAATATCCGGTCGCATAAATATCAGCTGTGTTTCCCGATTTGGAAGCAAAGATGAAATGTTGGTCGAACTCCTCTTCTCCCATCGATTTCACAATTTGTTCGACTTTAACGCGCTGCTTCGATCCTTCTTCCTCCAGCTTCTTGTTCAAGCTTTCTGCGGCTTCGACAAAGTTGGTTACCCGGGTTGGAGCGGAAGCGTCGCGTGTCATCACCTCTATGGTAACGATCTCGACTCCTCCCTCCCCCTTCTCCGCTGCTGTACCGGACGGCTCCGCTTTGGAACAAGCAGCCACCAACAGCATCAAAATACATACGGCAGCCCAAATAGAAGTTCGCTTCTTCATTCCTGTATCCACCTCTGGGAATTGATTATTTTATAAATGACTTTCTTACATAACTCGGCGTATAAAAAAACGAATAACATCGTTGCGCATAATATCATAAGACAGAAAAATAGGTAACGCTTTGGCGTCATAATGCACCTGCTTGAATTTCAGCAATGGGGCGCCGGTTTCTTTCAGCCGGTACGGAAGAAGATCCTCCGCTCTGACCGCCAATACTTCGGTCATCGCTTCCGCAATGTCGATGCGATATCTGGTGCGAAGACAGTTGAGCAGAGAGCCTTTTTCATAACGGAGCGGAAAATCTTCCCCGACGACACTTTGCGGAAGCACATTTTGATTGAATATGAGCGGCTCGCCCCCGGCCGTCCGAATCCGGTCCACAACAAACACCGGATCAAGCGGATGAATCTGCAGCAGTTCCGCCTCATCCTTAGTAGGTACGCGCTTGAAGAAATGAACCTCCATCTCTCCTTCAACCAACTGAGATTGCTTAATCAACTCGGTAATGCTGGTAAGCCGGTTCAGAGTGCTCTCCATTTGCGGGACCCAATGTCTAACGTAATGACCGGAACCTCGTATACTATACACCCTTCCCAACTGGGTCAAATGCTTGAGCGCTTTGCGGATGGTTTCACGGCTCACTCCGTACGTTTCGGCCAATTCCTTCTCGCTGGGCAGTTTCTTGCCGTCGGCGTACCCGTCCTCCCCGATGAGTCTAGACATGCTTTCGCTTATCTCCAGAAACTTGTTATTCATTCAGTTAAGGGTTAAAGCCTCCTTTCCACTTTGAGCTCGGGTCATTAAACCGTCGAACCCGCTTAAGTGCTTGTCTCTAGAATAAATCTGATTTGTCATCGTACCATCAAACCAAGATCAATTTTTGACATAGTTTTGTTATAAAAAGAACAATTTGTCTAGTTAGCCTTATGATTTGTCTAGGTTGATTCGGATAGGCACGTAGCACGTTTCCCCGCATTCATGCTTATATGAAAACTCCATTTCATAGTTAAAAACATTGTGGTTACTTGATATTTTGGCATACAAAAAAGGAGTGCTCCCCGTCCCAAACACAGAAGAGGATACTCCAATTTCTCATATTAACAAGAAGAACTATTGAAAACGGATAGGTCCAAACAAAACGTTATTTGGCCACGACGCTCGCAGGATTGGAAGCCGTGTATCGGCTTAGAAAGTAGATGGCCACTCCGGGCTGAATACCGATGTGTATAGCTCTTACGATGAAAGGCCGCCAACCGGACGATGAACGCCCGGCCTGACGGCCCTTTTCGCTATATTTATTCAGAATCAGGAAGCAAAGGAAGCACTCTATTATTTAATTTCAATCGAAGCTACAACTTGATTGCGGCCTTTGACCACGATGTTGCGATCATAGGTAAGCAGTGCCGCATTGCCGATCACCGAGTAGTTCGGATCTACATTGTAGTAGCTCAGAGTCGGTGTATCCGAACCGGATGCCGCCGTATTTATGACGATTCTGCTAATCTTGCCGCTGTTCCACTCGAGCGAGTACAAGCGGCCGCTGACGGTGAAATCTACAACCGGATTCGTCGTCGTCGATTTGGTCACTTCCAAATAAATCCCGATGCCGTTGATCACTTTCGCACGGACTTCATCGCCTACTTGAATTGCAGCGATCGGAGCGCGTACGCCGTCGCGGAAGACGAAAGCGTTAGGATCGAGGCCCACAGCGGTCGAAACGCCGCCCTTCAGCACGGTCAGGACGTTGCCGTTAATCGCCGTTACTTGACCCGACACGACGTCCTTCTCCTGTCCCGGCATCTGCTCGCCTGTCCGGTCAAGCAATGCGGCCAGCTGGGCGCGTGTTACCGGATCGTTCGGACGGAACGTATTGTTCTCGAACCCGTTGACCAATCCTTTTTCGACGGCAACCGCTACGTAACCTACGGAACCGGCCGGAATTTTGTCGGCGTCCTTGAAGGTAAGCTTTGTATTCATTTTGGCCTTGGCTTCCCCGTCCAGCTTCAGCGCTTTGACGAGCAGCGTCGTCGCCCACAGGCGGTCTGCCGTTTTCTCCGGCTGTACAGACGTCTCCAGCTCGGTGAACAGGTCGTTCTTGACCGCAAGCGACACGTATCCGATCGCCCACGGATATTGCTTCGCCAATTTGTCCGCATCTTTAAAGTTCAGGCTGGTGCTCTTCTCGGCAGCCGATTCGGCCTGATCGCGAAGCCCCATCAGACGGACAGCCGCCGTGATCGCTTCGATGCGGGTGATGTGGTTGTTCGGCTTAAACGTTCCGTCCTCATACCCCTCGAATACCCGCTTCGACGCCAGGCTCGCTATATGCTGAACCGCCCATTCCACGCCTTCCATATCGTTAAAGTTAACGAAGATGTTGACGTCGCCGCCGATATGAATGGAGTTGCTTTTATTTTTATCGTTCCAGCCGTTATTTCCGTTACCAGCGTTCCAGCCTTTATTACCAGGTGTAGTCCAGCTGCTGCGGCGATCGTCGTCTTTGTCTTTATCTTTTCCTTTGTCCGCAAAAGCCGAAGATGCCCCGCCAACAACCATCGCAAAAGTCATCGTTGTAATAACAGCTTTTTTAAAAACTCGCTTCATAATTTTTTTCCTCCCCAGAGTCGTTAAGTTGGTCAAGCGGTTTCTTGCTGTCACGTAACCCAAGGCGCAAGCCGCAGCCAATAAGATCTCCTGTGATGGCAGCGAGAACATCTTATCCGGTGCAGCCTGCTCCTGGGTCCCGAACCTTCGCGAAGGGTTCCCGGTACTGATAAATCCATTCGGCGGGCCAAAATGGTTTGTGGGGGTGAGTTAAAAAATGATAGACTTGTAACAGAAATCGCAAGTAGAGAAAGGAGTTCATCATGCGTTTGAACCGCACCACAATTACAGTCGTATCCGTTCTGATCCTGCTTGTGCTGGCTGTCGCTTTATGGGCCGCATACGGGAAAAAAGGCGCCACCGACCTTGCGGGAGGCGATACCTCCCTGATCGAACAGCCCGCTTCTCCCGGTGACAATACGGGCACCCCGGTAACCGGACAAAAACCGGCTCCGCCTCCCGAACCGGTCGTACCGGTCGAGAAAGTCGACATCGTCGTATTCGGCTCCGAGCTGGAAGGATTATATTTGGCCCGCGCCGCGGCGGACGAAGGATTAAACGTCAAAGTGCTCGATCCCCAGGAGAAAGTCGGGGGGCAAGTGCTGGAGGCGGAAATGCTGTTTCTCGACGAAACGAAGGACGATCAGGGCCGCAGCCTTGTGCAAGGAAGAATCAAGAAGCTGTTCGACGGCTTCAAAAGCGCGAAAATACGCAAAAAGGATGAATACGTCCGTTACTTTGAAGAACTGATGGCGGGCCTTCCGATCGAGTCGGGCATTACGATCGCCAGCGTCAAATCCGCGCCGGGGGTCGGCACGGCCGACGGCTCCGTCACCTCGGTCGATTACAAAACGAAGGATGGCGAGACCAAACGGGTCGAGGCCGCCTATTGGGTGGAGAACACCGACTTCGCCGCCCTCGTCTCGAAGCTCGACGCTACCCGGATGCCGGGTCTTGAAGTGTTTTACGGACACCCCGAGAAGGTCGAGTACATGAGCGCCGGCATGATGATGAAGTTCAAAAACGTCGACTGGAAAACGTTTAATACTCACTTTAACGGCTTATCCGCCGCCGAACGCAAAAGCAAATACGGCACCGGTTACGTAAACGAAAGCTTTGCCATCGGGCTTCAAGGGATGACCGACGCTTACAAAGCGACGAACGACAGAGTGTTCCTCCGAGGGCTGAACGCGGTTAATCAGCGCGACGGCGAAGTGCTGATCAATGCGTTTCTGATCTACACGATCGATCCGTCGGACCCGAAATCGGTCGAAGAAGGACTCGAGCTCGGCCGCAAAGAAATCCCGCTCATCCTGAACCATTTCCGCAAATCGATAGTCGGTTGGGAGAAGGCGGAGCTGAACGGATTCCCGGATTATTTGTACATACGCGAATATAACCACTACGAGACGGATTACGTGCTGAAGCCGTCGGACATGCTCGGGGCCAAAATGTTCTGGGACAACGTCAGTATCGCCGGTTATCCGCTCGATCTGCAAGGAACGAGCGTCAACAAATGGGGCAACGAGATGGGTCGTCCGGACAAGTACGGCATGCCGCTCCGAAGCTTTTTGCTCAAGAAATACGACAACGTCATTATGGCGGGCAAAAACGTCGGAGCGTCCGCAATCGCGTTCGGCAGCGCGCGGATTCAGCCAAATACGGGCCTTGCCGCCGAGTCGATCGGGGTCATTCTCGGTCAAATCCACGGCAAGAAAAAGCTCAAGGAGCTGAAGGAAGCCGATATGCCCGCTTTGCATCAATACTTGGAGTCGAAGTACAAGATCAAGGTTACCGGCGTGCAAGGCAACAACAAGCTGAGCGGCTGGACGCAGGACGAGCTGAACAAGCTCGATACGGGTGAAATTATCTATACGGAATACCGGCGCAAGGCGGCCAAGTAGTTGGCTGAACAGACGCCCGGACAAGGCTGCCTTCTCCATACGGGAAGGCGGTAGGAAAACCAAAAACGCCCGGGGAATCCGAGCGTTTGCGGAATTTGAAACGTATTGGAATGCCCCTCCGGCCAATAGTGCCGGATGGAGTCTATCATCGGAGTCGGAGGGCGCAAGCCCTCCTTTTTTGCGATCAAGCTACAGAGCCACCGACACATCCCCGAGATACAGCCTGCTGTAGACGCCTCCCTTGGCAAGCAGGGCATCGTGCGTGCCTTCCTCGGCTATTCCTTCCCTCGTTACGACCAGGATGCGGTCGGCATGCCGGATCGTTCCGAGCCGATGCGCGATGACCAGCGTCGTACGTCCTTGCGACAGATCGGACAGCGCCAGCTGAATCGCCGCTTCCGTCTCGGTATCCAGCGCGGAGGTCGCTTCATCCAGGATCAGAATCGGCGGATTTTTCAGGAATATCCGGGCGATCGACAGACGCTGCTTTTGCCCGCCGGACAGCTTCACGCCGCGCTCCCCGATCATCGTATCCAGCCCTTCGGGCAGCGAACGGATCAGCTCGGTTAATTGCGCGCGTTCCGCCGCCTCCAGAATCTCCCGCTCGCCGGCATCCAGCTTGCCGTAGGCGATATTTTCCCGGATCGTACCATCGAACAGGAAGACGTCCTGCTGCACGATGCCGATCTGCTCGCGCAAGCTGCGCAAAGTCATCTCCCTGACGTCGATGCCGTCAATCCGGATCTCCCCCGCCTCCGCTTCGTAAAATCTCGGAAGCAAGCCGCACAGCGTCGTTTTGCCTCCGCCCGAAGGACCGACCAGCGCGACCGTTTCCCCGGCGCGGATGCTCAGGTTCAGGTTGTCGAAAATCCGTTTATCCGAATCGTAGCCGAACCGGACGTTCACGTACGTAATATCTCCGTTAAGCTTGGCTTCTTTACTCCCTTTGTCCTGTACGTCCGGCTCCGTTTCCAGCAGATCCAGGTATCGCTGAAACCCTGCCAGTCCTTTCGGAACGGTCTCAATCATCGAGTTAATCGTACGGATCGGCCCCAGGAATACGTTCGACAGCATCACAAAAGCGATAAACTCCCCGAAGGTCATCTGCTTCTGGATGACAAACCAGGTGCCGCATACGATAACGAACAGCGAAACGAATTTCATCATAATAAAACTGATGGACGAATGCCAGGCCATGATCCGGTACGTCGACAGCTTCGTCTGGCGGAACTGCTCGTTATTGCGGGCGAAACGCTCAATTTCGTATTGCTCGTTGGCGAACGCCTGAACGACGCGCATTCCGCTGACATTGTTTTCAACCCGGGCGTTGTAATCGGCCACGTCGCTGAACATTTTGCTGAAGGCGGCGTTCATTTTCCGCGAGAAGTACAAAGAAACCCAAATCATCAGCGGTACGATAATGAACGTAAGCACCGCCAGCTTCCAGTTGATCGCAACCATAATGCCGAACGCGCCGGCCAGCGTCATCACGGCAATGAACAGATCCTCCGGAGCATGATGCGCGATCTCCCCGATATCCATCAGGTCGTTCGTCATGCGCGAGACCAGATGCCCCGTCTTGTTATTGTCGAAAAACCGGAACGACAGGCGCTGAATCCGATCGAACAGTTTTTTGCGCATATCAGTCTCGATGTTGATACCCAGCTTATGACCGTAATAAGTGACCACATAGTGCATGACCGAGCTGATGACGAAGATTCCCAGCAATATCAGACAGCCGTATACAATCTGCATCCAGTCCCCGCCCGGCAGCATGTCGTCGATAACCACATTCAGCGCCAGCGGGAACACCAGCTCTAGCAAAGCGGCTAACACCGCGCATGTAAAATCGAGCACAAACAGCCCCTTATAGGGACGGTAATACGAATAAAACTGATATAACAGCTTCTTGTTAAACATCTTCCTCCGACGCTCCCCATACCCGATTTCGCTCTTATAGAGGTTGTTCCAAAAGCCCGCTTTGACCACGAAGCAGATCAGGGAGCCTGCACTTAGCACTTATAGTTGGATGAAGTCCGGCATCGACGGTAAACTTCGCATTCTTCATTCATGAAAAAGATTATCATTCTCACTCATAGCTGTCAATTATGCCTATACCGTTTACCGGGAACCTGAATCCGTAAGAGGCGTACGGCTCCCCTCCGATACCAGCAGCTCTTCCCGTCATTTTCCGCATCGTCTGAAAATGAAATTTTCGCATAGTATTATCCCGCTTTCGCATATTTTTAACTTGTGAGCCGGACGGGTCTGATATAGGATAACGATAACGATACGAACCCAGCCTGCACGGCACTACCTACAAGAGGTGATTCCCATGACCGCCCGCCCGGCAAACGAGTACGAACACGGCTTCGAGGAAATGGCGCTTCATTTTGGCATGCACAAAAGGCGGTACGGAACGGGCTTTCAGTACCGGCTCCCCGACGAAGCGGGAGAAGGCTGGATCGTCCAAATGCCGGCGGCCGGAGGACTGTCCTGCACGAGCGTCTGGTTCACCTCGAAGCGGCCGCTGACTTATACGTTTCGGGTCGACAAGCCCTGCATGTGGATGTTCAATGTGAGCGCCGGCGATATCGTCTTTTCGCGCAAAGGGACGGCGGCCCCGCTGAAACCGATGAACCAGATTGTCGTGAATCCGCAAAAACCGCTGACGGTAACGTTTCCCGCCAATGAGCTGATTTGCTACACGTGCGTATGGATGTTCGAGGATTACATTCAACAGCTGCTGGGAGGAAAGCTGGAGGGGGGGGCGCTCCGGTTGAGCCATGTCGCTACATGGGCGGAGCAGGACTATAACACGCCGGATCTCGCGCTCGTTATGGACGAGATCAAGTGGGCCGTCCGCAAGGCGGTGCTGCCTATGTTTTATTACGAATGCAAAGCCGGGGAGCTTCTAATGATGATCTACCGCAACATCAACTTTCAATGGATCGTGAACCGGAAACGGGCGTATCATGTCACCTGGGAAAACCAGCAGTTGGTCCGCGACGTCAAAAAGCAGCTCGACTACGATATTTTAAACGCCCCCTCCCTAAGCGAGCTGGCTGCCGCCGCGACGATGAGCGTGAGCAAGTTCAGCCGCTGTTTCCTGAATCTGTACGGCATGACGGTCGCCCATTACATTCAGACGGAGAAAATGAAAAAAGCGATGCAGATGCTCGCCCGCGACGAGCTGGCGATCAAGGATATCGCCAAAGCGTGCGGCTACAAGTGCGCCAGCCGGTTTACCGAGGCGTTCAAGGCGACGAACCGGATAACCCCGAGAGAGTACCGCAAAGCGTTTTATTTGTAGATTGGGGTGATCTAAGTCTCACTCTCTTTAGGACCTCGTAAAATTTAGACTGCTTGAGACGCCAGTGTATAAACTTCTTTCTGCAGAAGATCATCCGTCTTTTCCGGATGTACCAATCGATCTTGGACAGGAATCTATTCGCTCATCATGGTCTGCCTTGGCATAGTAGTTCCTCCATCCTATGATCTTCGGGTTAGTTGATGTCCCAGAAAATCGAAACCTTAAGTTTTGCGGGCAAAAAAAGACGCCTGTCGGTAGACAGACGCCAGGCTGCGACACTTAAGCTTGTTGGTACACATTGCTGGGATAAATGTGCGGGTTTTGGCGGCGGCATTCTTCCATAACCGCCATTTGCAGCCGCACCTGCTGCGGCGTGATCGCCAGCGGTATCCCCTCAGTCATCGAGGCGTACAGCATCGCATAAAGCGACGCTGTATTCTGGTCGGTCATCGCCATGCCCTCTACAGACTCATACTGCCAGGAATTCTCATGCCAGATCAGCTTTTCGTTGCAATAGGCAGGCTCTCCGTTCGGCTTGATCAGCGGCGTGCGGATCAGTTGCTGCTGGGGCGCTTCCTCCGGCTTGAAATATTTCCATTGCAGCTTGCGCAGATCGCCTGTCAGACCGCCGTTCGTAGCGTGGACGGTGAAGACCGGGCGCGGATACACCGTGCAGGAGGAGATTTCCAGATCAATCGTCGGACGTCCGGGACCCCTCATGACAATTTTCACATAATCCTCCGCGTCTCCGAACGTATTGGCCCGATCCATAATGCAGGTAATATCCGGCATCTCGTCTGCGCCATACAGTTGAAGCGCCTGGTCGACCGGATGGGGGCCGGTGTTCAGCAGATTGCCTCCATGATTCGCTTGCATCGTCTGCCAGTCCCATCTTCGGGAAAAGTTGCTGCTCGTAAAATCGACCTGGACGACCCGGCCAAGCACGCCGGAATCAATCACCTCGCGCAATTTCACAAAAGCCGGCATATAGCGGGATTGCTGGAATACCGCAAGCACCGCTCCGCTCTCCTTGGCGGCTCCGATCAGCTGATCGACCTCGGCCGGCGTCTTGGCCAGCGGTTTCTCGCACAGCACGTTAATCCCCTGCCGGAGCAGCTCCAGCGTAATCGGAAAGTGCAGCTCGCTTGGCGAAGCGTTGACGACCAGATCGAGCTTTTCGTTTGCCGTCATTTCTTGGTATGTCGCGTAGGCCTTGCACCCATATTCCTGCTCTGCGCGCTGGCGGCGCTCTTCCAGTCCGTCGCATACGGCGGCGATCCGATACGTATCTGTCAGTTTGCTAAGCGCATTTCCGTGAATGTTCCGGCCGCTGCGGCCTTGTCCGATAATTCCTGCCTTGATGATGCTCATGGGTCAAGCTCCTTCCGACGCATAAATGTGATGGGGTCAGGGCTGCGTGGCGCCCTCTTCGCTTCCATAAATCGCCTGCATCAATTGAGTTTCGTTCAGGCTCATGCCATAGACGGCTTGCAGCACTTTGACGGCATACCGGATGCCGAGCAGTCGCTCGGATTCGGCGTTGAAGTGCGTGCCGTCGATCGTCGAGGTGCCTGCGCTGCTGATCCAGTCCGAATTCGGGACGTACTCCCTGATCCGCTGGATTCTCTCATTGTTCACATCATAGCCTGGCGGATTTTGGCTGGCGATGAACGGCACGTCGGGCGCATAGACGCCAAGCTCGCTGCGGATGCCGGTGGCGACGCGCTCCAGCAGCTCCAGATAATTGCTCGTACCGGCATCGCCTTCGCCTTGCAGCCAAAAGATTGCCTTCAGCGTCCCTTGCTGCATCGCTTCCTGTGTTCTTCTTACAGCTTCTTCGTACAGTTGCTCCCCGGATGCCTTTTGCCACTGCCGGACGCTGGTGCCGCCCCGGGCGTTCGAGACAATCCCGATGCTTGTGCCGCTTGTGGGTAGACGCTTTCCGTCACCGCCCTGGCGAAGGACAGGGACGGATTCATGCCATTATACGTTCCGGTATCCACGGAGGAATATCGGTTGAAGCCCTGCACGTCGGCCTTCGGTCCCGGCAGCGCGTACGGCTGGGCATACTCCCACTGGTCGGCGGCATTCAGCAGGTAAGCGTAATCGACAACGACCTGGTCTGCGAACGGAATCAAGTCTCTGCCGTTCATATTCGATTGGCCGATGAACAAGTAAATATGGAAATCTTCTTTTGAATACGTAACGGATGCTACCGTTTGCGGCGCCGGCAGAACCGGAATCGCCGGCAGCGGGGGCGGCGGCCCGTCGGGATAAGTGACCAGATCACTCTCGTTGAACGCCTGAATTTCCCTGATCCGGATGCCCGGCTCCGCTTCCGCCAGCTCCAGCCGGATGTAGCGGGCCGTCACCGGAGCGAACAGCAGTTCTTTTTGATTCCCGATTCCTTCTCCAGCTGCTACCGCCATCCAGTTGATCGAGTCCGGCGAAACGAGGACGCGGTACTTCTTGATGCGCTGCAATTCTTGGAATACCACCACTTTGTTAAAGGTGGCAGCAGCCTGCAAATCGATCTGCACGCAACCCTCGGTCTCGTTTTCGGACGCAGGATTTGCCAACTTTGTGGTGAGATCGCCGTCCGTCACTTTGGTTACGCCCATATCTCCAGCGGAGAATGCAAAACTGGTGGAAGCCGGCCTGCGATAAGCCACATTCCCATGCGACTCGTCCTCCCCGTCCCCGGCCGGTCGGTTGTACACCTCGACTTCCTCGATATAACCCACAATCTTGGAGGGGTCTGGGTCTACGATACTTTGCACCGTCAGCCGAATGTAACGGGCATTCACCGTTTGGAAGCGGATCGTGCCGGAGTAATGGTTTTTCGACTCCATATCGGGACTGAGCAGTTCACTCGCGGAAGCGTTCTTCAGTAGCGTCCAGCTTGCTCCGTCCAACGAGTATTCCAGGATCGCTCCTCGTGCCCTCTGGAAGCTGTACTCGTAGGCCTTGAACGTATTGAAATCGACCGCTTGGCCCAAGTCGAGCACGAGGGAATAGCCCGCCCTGACATTCCATGTTTCGGCAATTTTGCTTACGGTTTTGACGCCGTCGGTAAGCACCGCCGTATTGGTTGACGGCGGATTGCTGACCGTTGCCGGCTTGCCCAGCGCCAGATTGATCTTCGACGGGTCTCGCTGCGTCTTCACAAGTACACTCAGACTGTCGTTGCTCCATTCCACCAGCAGTCGCGCAGCAGCCGCATAGCCTTGGAGCGGCACTTCCACGCGTCCGTTCCGCACGGCGGTCGGAGCTGCGAGCGCAATGGGGTTCCCGTCCGCAATGAGACTTGAGCTCCCGACAGCAAGCCCGATCGTCCGGTCGCCCCGGGTTAGTGTGACCGTCTGTCCTCCGTTATCCTGGGCAAACGTCCACCCCGTGGCCCTTGCAACCTTCTCGACAGGCACGTACAGGTCCGCGCTTCCGATGAAATCGTCCTCTCCCGGCCTCAGGATCGCGCCGTCGATCACCGAACCGCTGATCAAGACCGTATAGGCTTGCGGCGCGCGCTCCACCGGATTCTCACCGTCGAGAACGCGGATTTCGAACAAGGCAACGGCGCCGGGGTTGGCGGACTTCGTCAGCTCAAGCAAAACATACCGGCCGCCAGCCGCGCCAAGCGTAATCTCCTGCGTCCAGCCCTCGACTTCGGACAGAGGCGCCGCTTCGGTGTAGCTGATGTCGTCGTCCGATACGAGCACGCGGACTTGCTCGGCTTCCTGGCCGTACACCCAATCCAGCTTGACCTTATGGAAAGCTTGGATATTGCCGAGATCAAGCTTCAGCCAATGGGAGGCTCCGGAATCGCTCGTCCAGGCGGTGGAAGGATTTCCGTCCGTCAGCAGAGAAGCGCCGCTTTCCTGCGAAGATGCCGATACCGTTTGGCCGCCAGCCGCGTTCACCGCTTCATGGTACAGCTCGATTTCCTTTACTATCGCCGTCGGTTCGGGCAAATCATGGTAAATCAGCAGACGCACATATCTGCCGGTCACAGCCGAGTTGAGCGCGATATCGTCCGTCCCTCTGTCTCCTGCCGTCTGAGTGTAAATATCCGCAAACTGCGAACCGTCGTCCGATATCCGAACCTTATAGCTGGCGGCATATGTGCTGCCCCACTTCAGTACGAGACGATTGAACGTCTTGTTCGCGCCGAGGTCGATCTCCAGCCAATCCTCCGCCGAAGATGCTCCTTGCCAGCCCCCGTTCATATCCCCATCGACAGCGAGGCCTGCATGCGAAACATCCGTCGAGGCGCTGATCGGTCTGCGCAACGCCAGGTTAGTTTGGTCCCGGATCGTTTTGGCTGCGGTGACCATATTGCTCGCCTCATAGATGTACCATGTCCATTGGTGCCCGTTGTCGATATAGTTGGTCTGGGCGTTCGTCAGCGCCTCGTCGACTCTGAATTTATCCCCCATCATGGCAGCCACGCTCGCGACTTGCGTCCAGGGAAACTCGTTCCGCTCATGCCGGTACATCCAGGCGGGCTGAGCTGCATTGAAGTGCGCATACAGCTCACGCGACCGCTCGGCTTGAGGGGAGATGACCCCGTAACGCGTCGGGAACAGCTCGCTCACTGCATCGCCGTAAAAAACAGACCAGTCCGTCGCTCGTATACGGTTTGGCGTAAAATAAAAGTAGTACTCTCTCTCGGCCTGCCTGTACATGCTCTCAACGCCGGCGAACGACAAGTTCATCAAATATCGGTAGCGCGCTGCCGCCTCTTCGTCCTGGAACACTTGCTCCTCCAGCCACACCATCGTCTCCAGGCTTTGGTAGACAAGCGCGTTGTCCTGCAAATATTTCGTAAAATGACCTTCCTGGTTTTTGGCAAAGCTCAGGCCGTCCGGCTGCAATGTAAACAGCGCCGACTCCAAAGCCAGCTCGATATCTGCCTTGTGCTGCTGCAAATAGGCCGTGTCCTGGCTGACCTCGACATATTTCTTGAGCGCCAGCACGAAGGAGGACCCGCGGGAATCCGAGGCGGAATAGTCGTTGAACGTCCATTGCTCATCCAGATTCGCACTGTTGACATAATAGACGTAAACCGTGCCCGTGACGCCGTGCGTGTCGGGCGTCCGGTTCAAGTGGCGGAAGTACCAGTCGAACCATTTCTTCGCCGCCGCCATATGGTCCGCGGACGGGTGCTCCAGCATGCCGATCACGGATAGATTGGAGAAATACGGATCGATCTTATGGCCTTTTTGGCCGGTATCGGGATTCGTGGTGAGCTGGTTTTTGTTCATCACGATGGCGCCGTCGGACGGTTTGCCTTCGTTTTGGATCTGTTGGTCGGCAATCCAGCTCGCTTCCGTTTCGATAATGCCGGAATAGTCGATGGCCGCTTCAGTCCTGAGCGCAAAAACGAACAAACACAGCACAGGCAGCGACAACGCCGCAATCCATTTTTTCATCCGCATCCTTCACTCCTCGTCGGACTTTATTTGGCATCCGCCTCGATTTTTTTGATCAGGCTTTCTTCCGCTTCCCGCAGCGCCGTATTGACATCCTTTTTGCCTGTCGCCACCTGGGCGAATACGCCGGTGTTCAGGATGGAGGAGGCGTCTGCGTAATATTTGCTCTGCGGGGAAGGTGCCGCAGTCCTGACGGGAATCATCGCAGCGACGTTTTTCCCCGTATACATCGGTGCATCCTGACCGAACGCCTTGCGCACCGCATCGCTTTGCAAGAGAGATACGAAGCTTCCTTCTCGAGATTTCTGCATATGAAACGGTTCCGACGACAGGAAGGAGAGAACCTCGAACGCCTGATCCTTCACCTTGCTGTTGACGGAAATAAACAGGTAAACCGGATACACTTGCGGCTCTACGCCCGGCAACTGTGACAACGACGGGAATTTGGCGATATTCCAGTTCATTCCTGCAAGCTCCGTTTCGGTGTGCATCGTGCTGACCGGCAGCCACATCGCCGCCGACCGTTCCTTGATGAACAGGTCCCGCTGCCCGCCGACAGATAATTGCTTCGTATCGAGATCGTATCCGGGAAGCTGATAAAACCGGATCATATTATCCATCATCGTTTTGACCTGGCTCGTATTGATCGTTGCTTTCTTCGTCGACGGATCGACCAGATTAAGCGACAGCTGATTGCGCAGCATATAGTGGTTGGGCGACATCATCAGGCCGTAATACTGGCGGTCGCCGTCTCGCCGGGTCAGTTTTTTTGCCGTCTCGTATAGTTCGTCCCATGTCATCTTGTCGGTCGGATAAGCTACGCCGAACTTGTCGAACAAATCGGCGTTGTAATAAAGCGGGGCCGGAAGCGTGTACATCGGAAGACCGTAGATGGCGCCATTGCCCATCTGCTTGATCATGTCGATGCTCGAACCCTCGAAGCGGCCCAAATCGAACTTGTTTTTGTCGATCAAGGGAGTCAAATCCGTCTGATAAGCACTGTTCAGAATCGTAAATGTCCGGCCGACAGAGCTGACAATCACATCGATTCTTTGATTCGCCGACGCCAGCTTCTCCAGCGATCCGGCGGAGGTTGGTACAAATACGGGCGTAACATGCGGAAACTTCTTCTGAATGTGCAGCCCGTATTCCTTCATAAAATAATCGTCCTTGTCCCAATCTGCGCTTGTGTTGTAAAAGTAAAGCTCAACCGGATCCTTCGCCTGCTCCTGTGGCTTGACCCCGGCTTCGGATTCGCTGCCCGCGTCCCTTCCCCCCGGGCCTCCCGCACACCCGGTCAACGCCAAAATCAGCGCCGCCCCCAATAAAGCACGCTTCTTCATCTCTCCGCGCACACGTTGCACTGCGTACCCCTCCTGTCGATAATAGCCTTCTACAACAACTTATCACGAATCGAAAAGCGCCTCCCCTGCGTGCTTGGTTTGCTGGTGCTCCGATTTATCTGCAATTGGTTTCTTGTGCATAATCGACTTCAAATACAAAAGAACCTTCAAAACCACCAAACAAGAAACAGCAACGAAATAACGGACGTGCCGTTTCGTTGAAGCTCCTAAGCGGTAGAAGAAGGTTCTTTTCGATAAAGAGTCTTTTCATTGAAACAATCTTCGGAAATGCTCCGGCGTGACGCCCACCATTTGTTTGAAATTGCGGGAAAAATGCGCGGGCTGATGAAATCCGACCTCATAGCATACATCGGTTACGGAGCGGTTTCCGTCCATCAAAAACAGCAGCTTTGCTTTATTGATCCGGCATTTATTGACATATTCAAATATGGTCAAGCCTGTCGCTTCCTTAAACAATTTGACCAAATAAAATTTGTTGATGTACAGATGATCCGCTATCCGGTCAAGCGTAAGCTCATTCATATAGTTCGTCTCGATATACTGGATGAGCTGATGAACCCGCTGCGCTTTCAAGTCAGTCGCATCCACCAGTCTTCCGGGCCCTTCCGCCCAGCAGTCGTAGATGAACAGCAGCAAATCCTGAAACGCCGTCCGCAGCCGATGAAAGGGCACAAGCCCCGGCTTTCCGTGGAACCGGCTCATGCGCAGCAGGATATCCTCCGCATCCGCTCTCTGGCTTTCGGACAAGCTCCAGCGGCAATAATTCGAGTCGCGAAACGGCTTCAGCCAATCGATCGCATCCTCCTGCTGGAGCAGGGGGCGCACATACGCGCCGTCGAACCGGACCATCGTTCTGGAGCACGCCTCCTTCATCAGCGAGCCGTGGCGGCTAAGCCCGTTCACAATAATCAGATCGCCCGGAGACAGTTCCATCGATTCGCCCTCGACGTAATACTCGCAGCTCCCGCCATGAAAATAAAAAATTTCATATTCGGTATGACTGTGCAAATATGGCTTGCGCCTGTAATTGCAGCGTTGATATACGAAATAATCCATTAGCGTTTCTGCGGAGCTCATCGTCCACCTCCTTGCCTTATTCCGTACATTTTACTCCGGTTCCCCTCGTTTGTAAACGCTTTAGAATTGGGGTAAAAATTGCCGCCCGGGGAGAAGACCTGCTTTGCCCACCACTCCAATAGGCTCGGCGTCGAGGTGCAGCGACGGCTCCGCTTCGGCATGTACGGCCAGCTTGTCTTCGAAACGCGCCTTGGCGGTAGCCGCGCGCGGTCCTCACGGATGGTTCATCAGCTAGCTATGCCTAGCTTGGCTAGGCCGCTCAACGAACACAGCGGACGTTTTTGTGGTGAATTTCGATCCATTTGATTTCTAACGGACATGGATGCAACGATTTGATGAGAAGTGTCACTTTTGGAGGTGGTTCGAAGCAAATAAGCGCTGTGGTGACCGTTACAATTTAAAAAAACTGTTTTTTAGCAAAATAACACCCGCCATGTTCCGTTAATTCGAGCAAGGTTTAGCGTAGATTCCGGATTCATCTTCGCTTTAACACGGTGTAGAACCTATACACTCTGATCTGTTAAAAAAGAGGCATTCTCCCCCGGTCTCTCAAGACCTAGGGAGAATGCCCCTTCGTAATATCTATACAGCCGGCCGTCTTCCGCCATCTAGGACTTCTCGTCAATCCGCTGATTGATCCGTTCATCGATACGGCGGGCTACGTTCTCCGCTGTCTCCATATTCGCCCACAACATATGCAGCTCTTCATGGAAGATCACGTTCGACTCGTTCGACAGCCCCACCTCGTAGTGGGAATAGCTGTATTTCAGCGAGTCGATGAACACATTGTAATGCTCCGGATGAATGGCCGGGTCGAGCAGCGTGTCGTCTTCCGCCACCGAACGGAGCACCGGAATCGTGCAGCCGGTCTGCTTCAGCAGCGTCTGCGCTTCTTCGCCGACGAAAAAGTCGACAAAGCTTTGCGCCACTTTGACCTTCTCGGAATATTTGTTAATGCCGAGCGATCCGGCGAGCAGAAGCGTTGCTTTCTCTTTATTTTTCGGTACGGGCAGCACGTCCCAATTCAGATCCATCCCGCGGAACTCGTTCATGAAATAATAAGTGGACAGCATCATCGCGCACTTCTCCCGCTTGAACAGATGCTCGGCGAGGTAGGAGCGGGACGTCGAGTAGATCGGCGACACTTGATGCTTGTAGATCAAATCGTTGCAAAATTGCAGCGCTTCGATATTCGTTTCGGTCGCAAAGGCGGAACGTCCATCCGGCGATACGAACGCGCCTCCGTTTTGCAAAATGAAGGCAGGCCAGCGGTTCATCGACGAAGAGAAACAGAATCCGTACTCGTCGACCATCCCGTCTTCATTAGGCTCGGCGGTGCATTTCTTCGCTACCTCCAGCAGGTCGTCCCAGGTGCTTACCGGATCTTCTCCCGTAATCCCGGATTCCTTAAACCGGTCTTTGTTATAACAAATAACGATCGGAGAGAAATGGATCGGCACCGCCATCAGCGTATCGTCGACCGTAAACAGCTCGAACAGCTTCGAATAACTGTCCTCGTCCGGCAGCAGCTTCGGCGGCTGGTACGGCTCCATCACGTTCAGCTTGTCCTGTTCCATCAAGTGGCGGAAGTGGTGGTCGGAAATAAAGAACAGATCCGGACCTGTCCCTCTCTCGATCCGGTCGGCAAGCCGGGTCGGATAATCCTCGGCAGGCAGGATGACCAGGTCGACCTTGACGTACGGGTGGCTCTTCTCGTACCGCTCAATAATCGTATGCAGCACATCCTGCTCGTACGACTGCGAGAACCAGGTCAACGTGATCGTCTGACGGACGATCTCCTCGACCGGAGGTTTGACCCGGTTGCCTTTACCCGCTATTTTCTCGATCAGCCCTTCGTCCACCAGCTGAGCCAGCACCTTACGCACCGAGACCCGACTTATCTTATACTTCTCGCTAAGCGTATTCTCGGGCAGAATAAATTCGCCCGGCTTCAGGCTGCCGCTCAATATTTCATTTTTCAACTCGGTCAAAAAATGATTGTAACGCTCTTGAAAGAGGTTTCTTCTTCGCAGCAATAGGTTCCGCTCCAATACATGTTCATTAGATCTATTTTACATGACGTTACATGGTTTGTAAATTATCGCGCTAAACGAAGTTCAGTCCCGAGGGAAGCGGGAGCGGAACCGGAAACAATCGGCTGGCGGCTTCGGCCGCCGGAACGGGAACCGCGCTTTCGATCCGGACCGGATCGAACAGCAGCGAGATCAGCTCTTCAGGCTGCAGCTCCATGGAGACTCCGTCCCACTCGGCAAAATGACGGCCATCCTCGTTCGTAGAAAGCTGGAGCCGGGACAGCGCCGCTTCGTCCTTGCGCTTCAGATAAGGCGTCAACTGCCTAAGCAGTTCTCCCGCATCGACGATGGCAACGGTGCCCGTCAATTTGCCGGGTACCGCCGGGCATCCCGCTTCGGCGAGCACCGCCTCCATCCCGGCATCCTGCCACGGGACGGCGAATTGCAGCGACTCGGCGCCCTCGGCCCGCGCGCCGTACACGGCCAGTCTCACCGCCGCAGCGGCGTCGCCGGCCCACTCGATGACGCGAGGCTTGCCCAGCGGAGCGATGTCCCCGGCGACGGCCAGAACGGCGAAGGCAACCGGCGCACCGTCCCGCTCAGCCACCCATACGCGATGCTTCAGCTTCGCATTGCTGGCCGTCGGCTCGGCGTAGATCGCCGCCGCCAAATCCCAGATGCTCTGCTCGTACCCTACGTTTCGCGAGCGGGAAAGCTTGCGGAGCGCGAACCAGTCCGCGCGATCGAACGGGCGGTACGTCTCCTCCCCGTCCGTTGCTGCAGACAATTTGTCCAACGATTGCTGATCCGCGTTAAAAGAAGTGAGCGCCCCGAACTTCCGGCAGCCGAACCGCTCGTAGATGCCCCGGTTTCCGGATACGAGAATGAGCGGGGCTCGTGCGCGGCGGCTGTGCTCCCGTATCATATCCAAAATCGTCCCCACGTAACCTCTGCCGCGGTATTCCGGATCGGTACATACGGCTCCGATCGAATAGACGTTAAGCTCGGCTTCCCCGATGCGGATGACCGAAGGCACGAAGCCGACGAACGAGACGAGCTTGCCGTCTGCGAACGCTCCGTAGGATTGCTGCAAGGCGGGCGAAAACGCATTCGGAAACGCGTCTCCCATTGATTTGTGCTCGGCATCGCGGAATACCCGATCGGCTAGCTCGGCCGCCGCTTCAAATTCGCCGGGACGGAGAAGTCGTATTTGTTCCGTGTTCATGTCCATTGTTCGGATCACCGTTCTTTTCTATCTAGTTTTTTGACTAGTATAGCAAAGAAACGGACGCTGCAGGTAGTAGTATATCGGTTTAATAGTTCTTGAAATCCGTTTCAATCGAGTCCAAGCGCAAAAACGCCCCTCTCCTTATAACAAGCAAAGACGCCTCCAACACCACTTAATGAAGTGGAGCTGAAAGCGTCTTTACGTTAAAATCCGGATCGGAGATGGGCCTGGCCCTGCCGTAATCGGATTCGGATGTGTTCCCGGCCCTAGACCGCGGCCGCTTGCCGTTAGGCGCTCGCGCGCGCCTTCGCGAAGGCTCCGCTGCCGACGACACCTGCGTCGTCGTTCATCTCCGCCAGACGGATGACGAAGCGGTTCCGGTACATCGGCAGAATAAGCGGCATCAGAGCTTCCCGCATCGGGGCAAGCAGTCGCTCGCCGGCATTGGCCGCGCCTCCGCCGATGACGATCACGTCGGGACTCCACAGCGTTATCGCCCAGGCGAGGCCTTTGGCCAAGCTTTGTCCGACGAACCTGAGCACATCCTGAGCGAGCGCGTCGCCCTCGTCGTAGGCGCGCGAGATGTCCGCCGCCGTAATCTCGCTGCGGCGTTCGCCCGGGAACCAGTCGTTTAACAGGCTCGGTTCGCCTTGGTCCAGCCGCTCTCTGGCGATTCGGGCGATTCCGGTCGCCGATGCGATCGTCTCCAGGCAGCCCCGCATGCCGCAGCCGCACAAGGCGCTCTCGCCTTCGAACGGCACATGGCCGAGCTCTCCGGCCAAAAATCCGCTGCCGTAATACAGCTCGCCCTTGTTCACCATAGCTGCGGCGATTCCGGTCCCGAGCGTGATACCCATCACATGGTCGAACCCTCGGCCCGCCCCTCTGGCCGCTTCCCCATACGTATACATCCGCACATCGTTATCGATGAATACGGGGATGCCGCCGAGGATCGCTCCGAGCTTGTCGCTGACCGGCACGTTCTCCCACTTCAGGTTGGCCGAAGACAGCGAGATGCCGCGGATCGGATCGACGAAGCCGGGATTTCCCATGCCTACCGCTCCCAGATCGGAACGGCTTAGCCCTTCCTGGCCAAGCAGCTCGTCGATCATCGAGGCGATCAGATTCAAGACATAGTCGGCTCCATTCGCCGCGCCCGTAGGCTTCTTGATTTTACGGAGCAAATTCAGTTGATCGTCCAGCAGTCCGCATACGATGTTCGTCCCGCCGATGTCGACTCCGATATAATGGCTCATATGGACTCCTCCAAAGATTAAGAATGATTGCTACTCTCCCGCCGCAGTACCGGCTACGAAGACGCGAATGTTGCGTTTGCGCAGTTCTTCCAACAGCGCGCCTTCCAGCGGCGCATCGGTGATACAGGCGTGAACCGCCGCCACAGGCGCAATCGAGAACAACGATACGCGGCCCACCTTGGACTGGTCGAAGACGACGAAGGTCCGCTCGGAGCGCTTGATCAAAATTTTGGCGATCTGCGCTTCCGACTCCGAATGCGTCGTTAAGCCCTGCCCCAGCGCAAACCCGTCGATGCCGAGAAACATTTTGCCGATGTTGAGACTTTCCACGACCTTCTCGGTCAACGGACCGCACATCTCGTAGCTTTTGTGCCTCAGAATCCCCCCGGCCACTACGACCTGAATGCCGTCACTGTCGGCCAATTCCATCGCGATATTAAGCGCGTTCGTCACGACCGTGATGCCGCTGCGCGACTTCAGCTCCCGCGCGATCAAATAAGTGGTCGTCCCGCCGGACAAGCCGATAATGTCGCCCTCTTCGACAAGCGAAGCCGCCTTCGCGGCGATCCGTTCTTTCTCCACCCAGGACAGCGACGTCTTCTCCTCGAACGACGCTTCCTTGGACGTGTGGAACGCATCGTAAATCGCGCCGCCGATCGTGCGGATGACGGAATCCGTCTGCTCCAGAACGTCCAGATCCCGCCGCGCGGTCGCTTCCGAGCAGTGCAGCGTATCGACGATGTCCTGCACGGACACCCGTCCCTTCTGCTTCAGCATGCCGAGAATCGCTTGACGGCGCTGCTCGCCTTTGGTTAGAAGCTGTTCCTGCATACCGCGCTCACTCCATTGGTTGTTTTAGAGGCTGTTCAAAAAAGCCCACTTTTGATCACGAAGCAGATCAGGAAGCCTGCGCGACATCGAATATGGAATTCAGCCGGAACTTCCCGGTGCTCACAAAAGCTCCCACTACGCTCCACTCCTCACTCCTAGCTCCATCCCATCTTCTTGGTGCTGAAAACCCGACTTTTTGAACTCGCACTTTTAAGTAAGAATGTGGTTCCCCGTTGTTCCATCATTTCATCCTGATTCAATTTCGTCGCGTCAGCCTTCCATTCCTTCTTACCGGGCGAAATGAACGAAGATCCCCCATGGAAATCGGCTTCCTCCGGCCCGGAAGAAACACCCGTAGTTCTATATTCAGTATAAACAACAATTTTGATCGATTCAATCAGTATTATGATCGTTTCAATCACATACTTTTAGACTTGTTAGACTTTTGGACATTTTAATGTACCGCCGCCTGTGTCTATTTTTCGAAAATGAGCATGTTAAGTCCGAAAATGATGTGATATAATACTCTTTGTGTTTTTTGGCAGTCGGGCAAGCAAGCCACTACGAAATGAAAACGTTTCATCGAATTCATCCATTCAGGAGGAACGTATTTATGGACAAGCAAGCGGACATCATCAAGGCAGTATCGACCGACGGAAACCTGAAAAGCTACGAGGAAGCCCGTGTGTCGTTCGATTGGGCCGACGTAGAAAAGCAGTTCTCCTGGTATACGACCGGCAAAGTCAATATGGCCTACGAGGCGATCGACCGTCATGTCGAAGCCGGACTGCAGGACAAGGTAGCGCTATATTACAGCGATGCCACCCGCGATGAAGCGGTTACTTACGGGCAGATGAAAGCGAATTCGAACAAATTCGGCAACGTGCTGCGGAAGCTCGGCGTCGGCAAAGGGGACCGCGTCTTTATCTTTATGCCGCGCTCGCCGGAACTGTATTTCGCCCTGCTCGGCACGATCAAGATCGGTGCGATCGCCGGACCTTTGTTCGAAGCGTTCATGGAGCAGGCGGTCCGAGACCGGCTGGAGGACGCGGAAGCTGCCGCGATCGTGACGACGCCGGCCCTTCTGGGGCGCGTGCCGGTGAGCAGCCTGC
>NZ_JARBDB010000030.1:0-324225 GCF_036577605.1 Paenibacillus sp. GYB004 | reverse complement strand
CGGAAGCCGGCGTCATCGGCAAGCCGGACCCGCTGCGCGGAGAGATCATCAAAGCGTTCATCTCGCTGCGCGCCGGATTCGAGCCGAGCGACGAGCTGAAGGCGGAGATTTCGCAGTTCGTCAAAGTCGGGCTGTCCGCCCACGCCGCGCCTCGCGAAATCGAGTTTAAGGATAAGCTGCCGAAGACGCGCAGCGGTAAGATCATGCGCCGCGTGCTTAAAGCGTGGGAGCTTGGCCTGCCGACCGGGGACTTGTCGACGATCGAAGATTAATTATCCGCTATTATGAATACGATCAGCCCCGCTAGGCCGTACATCAGGCCGGCGGGGTTTTCTATTGGAATAGACCGTTATAACCAAAAAGTAGCTGGAGGCGGCAAGCCGGTTCGCTTAGGATAGGAAGTCTGAGGTCTGTTCCATCAATACTATGAATCAGAGGAGACGTGTATGGAGCGAATTGCGGTAATATCCGATATTCACGCCAACCTGGCCGCGTTGAAAGCAGTCTGGGCGGATATCGAGCGGCGGGGGATCGGACGAATCTTTTGTCTGGGCGACCTGGTAGGCAAAGGCCCTTATCCGGCCGAAGCGGTCGATGAAATAAGCGAGCGTTGCGAAGTCGTGCTGCAGGGCAACTGGGATCATAAAATAACGTTAACTCCGGAAAACGAAGAATGGGTTTGGCAGCTGTGGACACAGCCTCTGCTCGGACAGGAGAGACTCGATTATTTGCGGAGTCTTCCGTTTTGCTACGATTTTTACTGGAGCGGGCGGAAGGTCCGGCTCTTGCATGCTTCCCCGACTAGCGTGTATGACCGGGTCCGGCTGAAGACGTCGATGACGGAGAAGTTAATGTTGTTTGAAAATACACCGCTGACGGGCGACTGGCTCGGAATAAGCGGTGAGCAGCCTGATTGCGTCGTTTACGGCGATATTCACCTGGCCTATGTGATGCCGCTGGAGGACCGGTTTGTTGTCAACGCGGGCAGCGTCGGTCTGCCGCTGGATGACATTCCGCTGGCCGGTTACGTCATCATGGAAGGTGCGCTGCATCAGCAATCTCCCGCGCCGTTTTCCGTGCAGATCGTTCGAGTGCCGTATGACCGAGAAGAGGTGCTGCTGGATGCAGCCGCTCGAGGAATGCCGAGGCTGGAGAAGTTTACGCGGGATATTACCCGGGCCAGGTAGCCGGAGTGCTGCCGGATAATCGCATAGATCGCATCAAAAACAGCCTTGACCGGTTGCAGGTCAAGGCTGTTGAAGTTTGGTTTTATGGCTTCTTGCTTTTGTAAGGCACGCTTGCCGAAGCTTTCGATTCGCCGTGCTCGTTAATGGCGACGACCCGATACCAGCCTTCATAGACAAGTGCGAAATAGTTCAGCTTCGGAGTTTCGGAAGACTGAATCTTTTTGAAGCTGCCGTTTTCTTTATCGCTGAAGTAGATATCGTACCGTTTGACTGCTTCCGTCTTCGGATTGGCTGACCATTCGATCTGAATCCCGGCTCCGGACTGCTGGACGGTTACGTTTTTCGGAGCTGACGGCGGCTCCTTTTTGGCCGGCTTGTCGTCCGGCTTGTTGCTTCCGTTGCTGCCTTTACCGTCCGAGCCGTTAATGTCGCCCGGCTGACCGTTCGGCACGCCGAACGGATCAAGCGGGGAGGAAATCTCTGTCGATCTTCCGTCGCTGAACACCACTTTGCTCGGCTTCGACTCTTTGCCGGCTACGTCCACGGCCGTTACGTAATAGCCTACGACTTGCTGGCCGGATACTGTGTCGGCAAATATCCGGTCTTGCCCGGAAAGGACCACTTTGCCGGCTGCGCGAGCGAATTTGCCGCCGAGGGCATCCGCTTTGTACAGCCGATAACCGACGATATCGGCGCTTCCGGCTTCCTGGAACGTAATCTCGTTTTTGTCGGCCGAATGCTTCAGGGTGACGCCTCCCGGCGCGTTCGGAATTTGTCCGTCGTCGGCTCTCGGGTCCACCTCGACGGCGGCGTCGTTATCGTAATCAAGCGGATAATAATGCGAGATGGCGGGACGGTTTTTGGCCGGCAATTGAGGCAAAATCGCCTGAATCTCCTTAATGATGTCGCCGATCGGCCGCTCCCGCTTGACGACAGTTTTCTCTTGCACCATATCGGCCGGCGTTCCCGGCTGCGGCAAGTAGACGTTGCCGTCGAACGTAACGTATTTCTGCTTGACCAACACCTGGTCTTCTTCTGTCGGAATAAACTTTTTGTTGAAAATATCCGTGATCAGCTTGCCGCTTTGCTTCGTTTGTTCGTTCGGCAGCTTGCCGGAATAACCGGATACGGTCCTTGAAACGATATTGTCCGGCTTGACGAACTGTTTGTTCGGCAGCAGTTCCGGACGGTTATCCGCAATCGAGTTCATGACTTTGGCCCATATTTTCATGGCCCGCTGCGTACCGCAGCCGAGCTCGCTGTTCAGATTGCAGCCGCTCTTCTTCAGGGAATACTTCTGCTGGTCGTAGCCGGCCCATACCCCGACGGTAATATCGGGAGAATACCCTATAAACCAGGCGTCGCCGTCATTTTGCGTCGAGCCGGTTTTGCCTGCGACCTGGATCTGGCTGTAATGTTTAAAGTCCTTTTTCAGCAAGGTAGCCGTACCCGAACTGATAACCGTCTTCATCATATCGGTGATGAGGTAGGCCGTCTCCTCGGAGAAAACCGTCGTCGGCTTCACCACATGCTCGTATATGATCTTGCCTTCCGAATCCGTAATTTTGCGGATCATATAGGCGTCCGTGAACTGGCCTTTATTCGGAATGGCGCTATAGGCGTTCGTCAATTCCTCGACCGAAACTCCGCGCGACAACCCTCCGATAACTCCGGTTTGTGCTCCGTAATCGCTTTTCTCGATCGTCGAGATTCCGAGCTTTTTGGCAAAATCCCAGGCGTCGTTAATGCCCACGACGTCGATAAACAGCTTGATCGCCGGAATGTTATACGATTGGTTCAAGGCTTGCCTTGCGGTCACCAGTCCATGAAATTTGTTGTCCCAGTTTTCCGGCAGATGGAACCCTTTGCTGCCGTCCTTCAGGATGACCGGCACGTCGTCGATGACGACGGCTGGGGCGATAGCTCCTTTGTCGATGGCCGGGATGTAAGCTGCGATCGGCTTCATCGTAGAGCCGGGCTGACGCGTCATCTGGGTGGCGAGGTTCATCTGCTCCTTGTGGAAATCGCGTCCCTCGATCATCCCGAGAATAGCGCCCGTGGCGTTGTCCAAGGTGATGGCGGCGATCTGCTCCATCCCTTTTTCGGGATCGTCGGGAGTGAAGTTGTCGCTATTGTCGGAGATGACGTGCATCTCGTCGTAAATCTGCTTGTCGATCGTCGTGTAGATCCGGTATCCTTTGCGCTGCAGATCCTCGCGCGCCTGCTTGACGGCTTCCGCGTATTCGGCCTGGCCTTGCTTCGTATCCTTCTTAAGGTCCGGGTTGCTCAGGTTGGCCAATATTTCGCTTGACTGGCGCTCCACTTCCAGCATCAGGTACGGGTATGTATTGTATGCTTTCGGCTGGGACGGCGAGAGCGAACCTTTGATGTCGAATGCCAGCGCTTCGTCGTATTGCGTTTGCGTCAGCTTGCCTTCATCGAGCATTCTCTTCAGAACCAGCTTCATCCGTTCGACCGCTCCGTTAAAAGCTTTCTCGTCCAGTTCGCCGCGGCTCGTGAATGCCGAATATTTGGACGGCAGCTGCGGCAAGCCGGCCAGATAAGCCGCTTGGGCGGTATGCAGATCGTGCAGGTTGTCGATATTGAAGATGCCTTTGGCCGCCGCCTTGATCCCGTACAGATTATAGCCGGAGGAGCCGTTGCCGTAAGGGATCTTGTTCAAATAGGCGAGTAAAATCTGCTCCTTGGACAACAGCCTCTCCAGGCGTAGCGCGAGCAAAATCTCCTTCGCCTTCCGGTTGTCGCTGCGGTCCAGCGTCAAGAAAACCCGCCTCGCCACTTGCTGGGTAATCGTGCTGCCGCCCGTCTGCACGTCGGCATTCGTCAGCTTCTGGGTAACGGCCCGGAAAAAAGCTTTGACGTCGACGCCGTGATGCGTGTAAAAATCGTGATCCTCAATCGCCAGTACGGCGTCTTCGACGAACTTGGGCAGATCTTCGCTGCCGATCGGCCGGCGGTCTTCCTCCGAACGGAGCTGACCGATCGGCGTGTCGTCGTTGAAATAGACGAAGCCGGTTATCGCATTTTCGTTAATCCTCTCCAGGATTTCTTCCTGGGGGCGAACGGGGTCGTCCTTTACAAGTGCGCTAACGTAACCGAATGCCGCTCCTGCTCCGACAAAACCGATTATTATGCCGGCGATAAACATCCATTTGAGAGTTATCAACGTTACGCGCAGCGCTTTTTTTGCTGTAGAAGATGATGATGATGGCTTGGTCATTCCGTTAATCCTCCTTCGGGCACACAGAGTTATTATAGCACATATCGTCATTTCATAATTTGGAATAACCGATAGAAGTTGCGAATTTTCGCCGTTTTTTTCAGTGAAATCCGAGAATTAATCGAAATTTGAAATGTTCTTGTCGTTGACTTTCACTTTGCGTTTATGATATAATTGGTGTTAAATCTTAAAACGACAAAGCGATTGAAGGGCTAGCGCGGCCCGGCGAATACCGGGAGCGCCAGTAGGCGGATGCCAGCGCATATCAGAGAACCGGCGGAAGGTGCGAGCCGGGATGCGTCATGTTGCCGAATTACGGTCCTGAGCAGCAAAAGGGGAAGCGCGTGAGGCGCCAAGCTTTTGCCGGGTGATCCCGTTATCGAAATGAAGTGAAAGCAGCGCCCGTCTCCTTTAGAGTTAACAACGGCTCTTATAAGGATTCGAAAGCAGCTGCTTTAATTAGGGTGGTACCGCGGGTCAAAGCCTTCCCGTCCCTTTTTGTGGACGAGAAGGCTTTTTTTGCGTTTATTTTGGAAAAAACAAGCAGAGAGGACGCGAACAGCGATGGAAGCATGGAAACAGTTGACAGAGCAGATGAGAAAGGAAGCGGAACGGCAGCTGGAAGTCGTCCGCCGGGGTGTTGTGGAGATCGTTCCCGAAGAGGAGCTGAAGGAAAAAATAGCGAATTCCCTGCTGACCGGGAAGCCGCTTAAGATCAAGCTCGGTCTCGACCCGTCCGCACCGGACATCCACGTCGGCCATACGGTCGTCCTTCATAAGCTGCGGCAGTTCCAGGAGCTCGGCCATGAAGTGCAACTGATCATCGGGGACTTTACCGGACGGATCGGCGACCCGACGGGCAAATCGGAGACGCGCAAGCAATTGTCCGAAGAGGACGTGAAGCGTAACGCGGAGACGTACCAGGCGCAAATCTTCAAAATTTTGAACCCGGCCCAGACGACCGTTCATTACAATTCGCAATGGCTGAACAAGCTGAACTTCACGGATGTCGTCCAGTTGGCGGCGAAGGTGACGGTAGCGCGTATTTTGGAGAGAGACGACTTCACGAAGCGTTATGCGAATGGTCAGCCGATCGGCGTGCACGAGTTTTTTTACCCGCTGATGCAAGGTTACGATTCGGTCGAGCTGGACAGCGATGTCGAGCTGGGAGGAACCGACCAGAAATTTAATCTGCTTATGGGCCGCACGTTGCAGAAAGAGTACGGCAAACAACAGCAGGCCGCCATTACGCTGCCGCTGATCGCAGGGCTCGACGGCGTGCAGAAGATGAGCAAAAGTCTCGGTAATTACATCGGTATCGACGAAGCTCCGAATGACATGTACGGTAAGGCGATGTCGGTGCCGGACGAATTGATGGTGAAATACTTCGAACTGGCGACCGACCTGCCCGACGAAGAGCTCGGCAGCTTAAAGGCCGGACTCGAGGAAGGAACCGTACACCCGCGCGACGCGAAGATGAAGCTTGCATACACGTTCGTCAGGATGTACCACGGGGAAACGCAAGCGGAAGAGGCGAAGCGGCATTTCGTGACGGTATTCCAGCAAAAGGCGCTGCCCGATGAGATCGAGGACGCGGAATTGCCGGTGTCGGAGCTGAACGGCGGGGAGATCCGGATCGTCCAGCTGCTGGTAACGACCGGATTGCAGGCTTCGAACGGGGAAGCGAAGCGCAGCGTATCGCAGGGTGCCGTGAAAATAAATGAAGAGAAAGTAACCGACCCGAATGCGGTTGTCCGGCTGGAAGGCGGAGAAGTGCTGCAGGTCGGGAAGCGGAAGTTCGTCAAAATCAAGCTCGTGTAACCAGCCGGCCGAAACCAAAACGGGCTGAAGCAAAAAACGGCTAAAACCAAAACGGTCGAAAGCAAAAACCCCCAAGCCAAAAGGCTCGGGGGTTGATTGTTGAAGTCCAGATTAACGGCTGTAAAACTCGACGATTTGCTTCTCGTCGATTTCTTGAGGAAGCTCCGAACGCTCAGGCAGGCGGATGAACTTGCCTTCCATTGCCGTGTCGTTGAACTCCAGGTAGTTCGGCAGGAAGTTGCGGTTTGCCAAAGCTTCCTTGATGGAAGACAAGCCGCGGCTTCTTTCGCGAAGGCCGATTACAGTGCCAGTGCTAACTGTGTAGGAAGGGATATCTACTTTGCTTCCGTTCACCGTTACGTGGCCGTGAGCGACGAGCTGACGGGCACCTGCACGGGAGTTGGCAAGGCCAAGACGGTACACGAGGTTGTCCAGACGGCTTTCGAGCAGAACCATGAAGTTCTCACCGGAAATACCTTGCATTTTGGATGCTTTGTCGAACAAGTTGCGGAATTGCTTCTCGCCCAAACCGTACATATGGCGAAGCTTTTGCTTTTCTTGGAGCTGAATGCCGTAGCCGCTCAGCTTCTTGCGTTGTCCCGGGCCGTGTTGTCCTGGAGGAAACGCGCGTTTCAATTCTTTGCCTGTCCCGCTAAGGGATACGCCGAGGCGGCGGCTCAATTTAAATTTAGGACCTGTATAGCGTGCCATTATGTTTTGCTCCTTTATACCGATAGTGTTTAATGGTTGAGTAGGCGTAGGGGAGACGTTCCGACGCGGTATACGTTGCGAAACGGAATTCGATCAGTCCCGTTTCCCGGCAGGCAGTTCAGCCGCTGGCCTGCTGGTAACGAACACCGTGAGGGTCGCATCGTGCGTCGCCAATCATAAAAAACACCTTTTTCCACTCGAATATTAATTCTATTAGAAACCTGGGGGTGATGTCAAGCGAAAACCGCATTGGGCGAAATCTGACGATGCAAGAATGAAGCGTATATATAATGAAAGTAAATGATCCGGTGCGCATCTTATCGAATATATACGGTTCGTGGCGGCAATGGCATTGGTAAGGCGCGGCAAGGTATTGTATGGTTCGGCATGGCATGGTAAGACGCAGCGATGACCGATTTTGGAGAATCCTTCCTTTAGCGAATTTTGAACGAAAATTTAGTGCAGCCCGTTTGCATTCATAGTATGATTGGAATATTGACGTTTCATAGAAGGGGTTCGCTATGAAAGAAATGCTACATCAGGACCGACTCGCTGTACTAATCGAGGATGGATTCGGCCCGTTCGTCACCGGCCTGGAGAGACATATGCCAGACCGGGCTGCGGTATACGCAGTGTGGGATGCCGACGGCCGCTGCATTGCTCATCATACGATCAACCCGTCCGGTTCCGGAATAAACGTTTCGTTTCCAGCGGATCCAGAAGCTTTTCTGCGCGAGATCCGGGCTGCACATGCTGTGAACGGTCACGACCGAACGTTTTCAAGAGCCGCATTTCTAGTCCATTCCGAACGCCGGGATGCTACATCGCCTGTCATCGCCTCATATCCCCTTTACGCCGACCGCACTGATCCGATCGCTTATTTGATTCGTATAACCGACGATTCGACTGCCGAGCCGGAGCTGCTGGAGTCCATGGAGCTGACCGGAACGGCATTCGCCGCCGCGATTCGCGCAAAGGAGGCGGAAGCCCGGCATGACGAGCTTGCCGGACAGATGAAGGAGCTGGAGCAGCAGCTGGTACGCAAAAAAGCGTTGTTCGACATGGCGATCCATATTCATTCCTGCAACGATCCGGACCAGGTGCTGGAGACGCTGATCCGCTTTCTGGACGAGCGGGACCCGGCCGTGGCTTACGAAATTTATTTGTCTCAGGATCAATACAGCTCGATCCCGTCTGTCAAGCCGCTCCGTTTTGACCAGTCCGAGGAAGATATCCGCTTCCGTTCGTTTACCGAGGGCCGGCCGATCGTCGGACAATGCGGGACCGATGCGGTTTTCCCGCTGCGCGGCAAGCAGGGGGTGTACGGAGTCATCCGGATTGCGATTCCGGACGGAAAGATGGAGTTCGAGACGCTTCAGGAGATTACGCTGCTGGCCGATACGACAGGCAGTGCCTTCGAGAATGCGCGCTTGTATGAACAATCGAACCGGCTTGTCGGGGAACTGCGCCTGATTAACGAGATTACGCAGCGTCTGAATCAAAGCCTGAAGCTGCAAGATATATATTCGTTTGTTTCCATGGAGCTGCGCACGATTTTTAATGCGGAGTTTTCGTGCATTTTAGAGCTGGACAAGCCGAGCGGCAAGCTGATCGTCCGGGCCGGGGAGCCGGCTTCTTTTTGCGGCGAAGTGCTGGCCTCCGATTACGGGTTTGCCGGGCGGGTCGTCGCTTCGAAAGAACCGCTGATCGTATCGGACTACAGGTTCAATCCGGCCGTCGAATCGGTCTGGATGAAGGCGACGAACGCCCGCTCGCTGCTGGCTTGCCCGATCGTGGTGGAAGGAACGGTGGTCGGCGTCATTCTGATGGCGCACCGGCGGGCCCATTACTTCTCCTACGACAACTACAAGCTGCTCAAGACGTTGTCCAGCCATATCGGACTGGCCGCCTCCAATGCGAACCTGCACGCGGAAGTGCGCCGGATGGTGCAGACAGACCGGCTGACCGGGCTGTTCGCCAGACATTATTTGGACGACCAGATCGGTCTGTTTCAGAAAAAAGATTACTGCGGCTCGCTTATTCTGGTCGATATCGATAACTTCAAAAAGGTTAACGATACTTACGGTCACCAGATCGGCGACCGCGTGTTGATTCAGGTAAGCGCGATAATCCGCACCTCGATCCGCGAAGGCGATATTGCTTCCCGCTGGGGAGGCGAGGAGCTGGCCATTTATTTGCCCCAGGTTTCGAAGGAGCAGGCGATCAAGGTGGCGGAGCGGATCCGGAAGCAAGTGAAAACGGAAACTTCCCCGATCGTCTCGGTATCGTGCGGAGTTTCGGACTGGAACTGGGAAGACGAGAGGATCAGCGTGGAATCGCTTTTTTACCGGGCGGATATGGCGTTGTACAAGGCGAAGCATTCCGGGAAAAACCGGATCTGCATCGATTGAGCCGAATGTCGCAGGAATAACTACACTCTCTTGGGAAACGATAAGGTGAAGTTGAATCGTTATGCCCAGGAGGGGATTTCATGCTAACGAAGCAGAGATATAGTCGGCTGAGGCGGCGTGCGCTCGCGCTTGCCGTTTTTGCGATTATCGCGATCCTGGCGGAGGCGTGCTCATTAACGGGAATGCCGTCCGATCCTGGCGAGCTGCTGAAGCAGACCGTCTCCGGCTTGTCCGGAACGGACGATTTCCGGTTTGAAGGGACGACGAGCGTATCGGTCGGGGGATTGCCGATGCAGGAAGGGGCCTCGTTCGAAGGCGTGGTCAACGGGCATAACCGGCTGTCGATGAGCTTTAACCGGGGCAGCCCGGGAGCAGGGACGATCGGTGCGGCCCAAGCGGGGGGAACGCCCCGTTCCGTCGTGTTCAGCAAATCCCAGAACGAATGGGTCGTCTCGGAGGCCAATTCGCAAAGCGATGCGATCGTGCTGCTGCCCTGGAGCCCGCTGTACAAGTTGGAGCAGTTGAACACGATGGCGAAAAAAACGGAAAGCGCCAGAGACGAACAGGATACTCGTCTGACGATTCTTACGGTAACGCCGGAGACGGCTGATGTAACGAAGGCGGTCCGAGATCAGTTGGCCCGTCAAGCCGATGTGCTCGATATCGACAAGCAGCTCGCCGGACTGCGGACGAGGCACGGGCTGTCCGAAGCGGAGGCGGCGCGTATGAGGGGCGAGCTGGAGCAGAGCGTCCTCCTGACGAAGCGGCAGCTGGACGAGGCGGAAGGATCGCTTGAGGCGGGCGCCGTATACCGGATCTGGGTGGACCGGGTAAGCCGCCTTCCCCGCAAGATGCAGATCGAGACGGAGATGAAGTATACTTCGGACGGTCAGCCGAAGACCGAGACGATTCGCGTCGACTACCTTTTCACGGATTATAATAACAAGAAAAGCACCTGAAGTCGCCGGCTTCGCACACCGAAGATCAGTGTCCGGGAGGGGCTTCTTTCCCGTTGCGCGCAGCTTCCCTGCGGCGGGGTCTGCCTTTTATCAATGTCCGAATCCGTGTTACAATATGGGAGGATGTACAGGGGAGGGCATACAGGTTGAGCACCATACGTAGTCGTTTGAAATACGGCATTCCTCTAGCCATGTTCGCAGCTGCAGCCTATTTCATCCTGTTTACGGAAACGGGAAGGGACCTTCGTCACGGCAACGTGGAGCAGCTTGCGGATATGCTGCATTCGTTCGGGATATACGCAGTAATCGCTGGGATGCTCGCTATTTTTTTTCAAACCTGGTTTCCGGTTGTTCCCTTCGTGCTGCTCGCTGGCGCCAATGCGTATGTGTTCGGCTTGACCGGAGGATTTGTGATGAATTACGGAATGACGTGTTTATCCGCGGTGTGCGCATTTCTGATCGCGAGATACATAGCCCGTGACGCGGTCGAAGCCAGACTGGCGAAGTTTCCGGGCGTACAGTCGTTCAACCGCAAGCTGGAGCAGCAAGGTTTCTTCTACACGCTGGTCGGCCGGCTGATCCCGGTCATTCCGTCCTCGCTGATCAACTTCGGCGCCGGCGTATCCAATATCCGGTTTCGTCCGTTCTTGCTGGCGACCGTGTTGGGCAAACTGCCGATCGTGTTGATGGAAACGTTCATCGGACACGATCTGATCCGGTTCAAGGAACATAAAATCCGGCTGCTGCTGGTGCTGGTTTTGTTCGTTCTGCTGATCTGCCTCGGCCAGTACATGAAGACGAGATGGACCGGCAAGCGGGACGAAGCGACCTAAACTTACATAAGGAGATGAGCGGACTTATGAGAGATCCACGATTGCAAACGTTAGCCGCCAACCTGGTCGGCTATTCGGTGAACGTCCAGCCCGGCGACAAGGTGCTGATTGAGATGATCGGCCCGGAGAGGGAGATCGTCCGCTGTCTCGTCGAGGAGGTTCATGCGAAAGGCGGCTTCCCATATGTGATCTACGAAGACAGGGCGGTGCTGAGCTCGGTGCTGCAGTCGATCACGAAGGAGCAGCTTGATCATTGGGCGGAGATGGACCTAAGGCGTATGGAGCAGATGGATGGTTACATCGCGGTCCGGTCCGGGGAGAACGTCAACGAATTGTCCGACGTCCCGAGCGACAAGAACGATATGTACAAACGGATCTACTACAAGCCGGTTCATCTGGAGCGCCGGGTCAAGAAGACGAGATGGGTCGTGCTGCGTTACCCGAACCCGTCTATGGCTCAGCTTGCCAGCATGAGCACCCGGGCTTTTGAAAATTTTTATTTCGACGTGTGCAACCTCGATTACCGCAAGATGGATATCGCCATGGACCCGCTGGCCGAGCTGATGGCTCGCACCGACCGGGTACGAATCACAGGGCCGGGCACCAACCTGTCGTTCTCGATCAAGGGGATCGGGTCCAAAAAATGTTCCGGACACCGCAACATTCCGGACGGAGAGGTGTTCACTTGCCCGGTCCGGGACTCCGTGAACGGTGTGCTGCAATACAATACGCCAAGCGTAAATTCCGGCATTACGTTCGAAAATATCCGGTTCCGCTTCGAGAACGGGAAAATCGTCGAGGCTACCTCCAACGATACGAAGCGGCTGAACGACATTTTGGATACGGACGAAGGAGCTCGCTATATCGGGGAGTTCAGTCTCGGATTTAATCCGTTTATCCTGCACCCGATGAAGGATACGCTGTTCGACGAGAAAATCGACGGCAGTCTGCACTTTACTCCGGGCCAGGCTTATGAAGAGTGCGACAACGGCAACCGTTCGTCGGTTCATTGGGACCTGGTGCTGATCCAGCGGCCGGAATACGGCGGCGGGGAAGTGTATTTCGACGATGTGCTGATCCGCAAGGATGGCCGCTTCGTCATTCCCGAGCTGCAGGGGCTCAATCCCGAAAACTTGAAATAGATTCCAGCCCGCAGCAAGTTCTGGCAAATTATCATTGCGCGAATAGATGTTCCACGCTAATATAGAAGTATCAAATACGGAAGCCGGATTACTCCGCTTCTACTTGGAGGGATTGTGCCATGTCAAGCGCCAGCAACGCCGCAATTGTTGAAGTATCGCAAACGGCTAACAAGTTCAGATCTTCTATCGTACTTCAATATGAAAATAAATTCATTGACGTCAAGAGCATTCTCGGCCTGTTCACGACACTGCTCGACTCGGGCGTTTACGATCTGCACGTTCACGGTCCCGACGCTGAAGAAGCAAAGGCTGCGATGGTCGAAGTATTTAAGAAGCATAACCTGCAAGTTAATGTCGTAAGCTGAGCGGACTTCCAGGTCCGTTCGATATACAGACGCAACCAAAAGGCTGCCTCGGGATAACCCGGGCAGCCTTTTCTGTGCACAACCGCCTAAACGGACGACGAACCTTATACGGCTTGTTCGACCGCAACGTACGTGTAGCCGAGGTCGCGTGCGACCGCCGGATGTGTGATTGCTCCCCGGAACGTATTAATGCCGCTTAGGAGCGTTTTGTCGGACAGGAGAGCCTCCAGGCCGGACCCGGCGATGCGAAGCGCATAAGGCAGCGTGGCGTTGGTCAGAGCCATGGTTGATGTGCGGGGCACGGCTCCGGGCATGTTGGCAACCGCATAGTGAACGACTCCGAACTTCTCGTATGTCGGGTTATCGTGCGTGGTCAGCCGGTCGACCGTCTCGAAGATGCCGCCTTGGTCGATCGCCACATCCAGGATGACGGAGCCGGGCGACATGGCGCGAACAGCGCCTTCCTTGACCAGCTTCGGCGCTTTCGCACCGGGAATCAGCACGGCGCCGATGACGAGATCGGATTCCGCCACCGATTCGGCGATATGCAGCGGATTGGACATAAGCGTCCGGATGCTCGTGCCGAATATGTCGTCCAACTGTCGCAGACGATCCGGGCTTACGTCGATAATCGTAACGTCGGCGCCGAGGCCGATCGCGATTTTGGCCGCATTCGTTCCGACGACGCCTCCGCCGATGATGGTCACCTTGCCGCGTTTGACGCCGGGCACGCCGCCGAGCAGGATGCCTTTGCCGCCGTGCGGGCGTTCCAGAAACTGCGCTCCGATCTGGGCGGCCATCCGGCCGGCCACTTCGCTCATCGGCGTCAGCAGCGGAAGCGAGCGGTTGACTTCAACGGTTTCGTAGGCGATCGCGGTTACGCCCTTGGTTGTGAGCGCCCGGGCCAGCTCGGGCTCAGCGGCCAGATGCAAGTAAGTGAACAAAATGAGACCGTCCCGAAAGTAACCGTATTCAGACGAAAGCGGTTCCTTTACTTTCATCACCAGATCGGAATTGTCCCATACCTCTGCGGCGCCGGTACAAATCAATGCCCCTGCCGACCGGTACAGCTCGTCCGGAAAGCCGCTTCCCGCTCCCGCGTTCGTCTCGATCCGCACCTCGTGTCCTGCGCCCGCGAGCGCCATGACTCCGGCCGGAGTGACGGCTACCCGGTTTTCATTGTTTTTGATTTCTTTCGGTACCCCGATTCTCATCATCCATCCAGCTCCCCCGATTTGGTTTTCGTTACCAAGTATACGTGTCGGCGAGCGGTCTAGCTTCGTGATGAAACGAGAAAAAAAGGGGACGCCCTTGTGAAAAGTCACAAACGATCCGGATTGCCGCTCCATTTGTCCGTCTTTAAATCCAGAAACAAAGTCGTTTTCTGATCGACATTGGCGAAGTTGATACCGCCGATCTCGGCAATCCGCTTCAGCCGGTAAGCAAGCGTATTCGTATGAACATGCAAGGCGTCGGCGGCGACCTTGACGTTGCTGTCGCAGGCCAGGAACGTTTCCAGCGTCTCGACCAGATTGGCATGATGTTCCCGGTCGTAGGTCCGGAGCTGTTTTAACGACGCGTTTTCGTACCGGTGCAGCCGTTTTTGTTCGAGGAAATAAGGAAGGTAGCGGTAATAGCCGAGCTCGTGGTAGTGGGTGACGGAACCGGTCTCGGCGGGAAACTGCGCTTTGATCTGCAGCACGGTGAGCGCTTCCCGGTAGCTTTGCTCGACTGCGGTCACCTCTTCGCACGAGGAGCCGATTCCCCAGTTGAGCGGTTCACTGCCGAATCGTTCCTTCATCTGGTGATAAAACGACAGGGAGAATTCCCCGGCTTCCGCTGCGAAGCGGGAGGCGTTCGTTCCCGGGACGAGGGCGATCAGCTGTTTATCCGACAGGACATGGAGCAGCGGACGGGTTTTCTGGATCGCCGTTACGGTATATTGGATCTGCTGATTTAGCTGCTCGGAGACATCGTGTCCGAACTGGAAGACGATCACGCCGAACAGGCCGGGCATAGTGACGCCGAGCGAGTCCGCCTTAAGCTTCGCCTGAAGCGCCGTCCGATGATGGCCGGTGAGCAGCTCCCAGAAAAAGTCGCAACGCTCCTCGTCTTCTTTCCTTCTTTGCGTCTGGAGACGCAAAAGCTTGATCTTCGCCGCCTGCGCGGCAAGCTTCAGATGGAGCAAACAAGCTTCGTCCAGCGGCCGTTCCACCTCGAGCGCCCAGATGTAGCCGAGCACCTGATTGTCTTTGCGGATCGAGATGGCGACCCGGTCGCCGAGTCCGACATCGCGAATCGACCGGATCCGGACAGGTTCGTCGCTTTGCATGAGCCGGGGGATCACGCCGTCTTTCCACAAGCTGGCGATCACGTTATCGGGTACGCGCCGGCCGATGATCGTGGCAATCCGCGCCGCGTCGGTCCCGGGGTCGTGCTTGCTGTAGGCGAGCAGCCGGTGGTTGGCGTCCTCGATCGTTACCGGCGCATGGAGCACTTCGCCTATTTTGTCGGCCAAAGCTTCCAGATGGTCAAAGCTTCGGTTGAAAGGATTTAGTTCCGCGTTCATCCGCGCGCTCCTTATTGTTCCGCCCAATTCGCATACAAACGTACCAGCATCCGAATGGTTGACTATTTAGTTGGTTTCCCTACTATTTTATAGATTGGCCCGCGCCGATTCAATGTGAAAAATAGACGCGGCTATAATTCTAATCTGTTGTGCGCTTGTGTAATCATCGGTTTTCGACTATCATAAGCATATAGAGATTGGATGAGCTTTGCGCAAAGGGGGAAAACGGATGTCTACATCGGACGTCATGGTCGGTTTGCATCAGAAAGCGCTGAACCTGCTTCAAGAAGATGCGGACAACATCGAAAAGCTGATTCAGATCCAAATGGAAACATTGACGAATCGCAGATGCCCTCTTTACGAAGAGGTATTGGATACACAAATGTACGGGCTGTCCCGGGAAATCGACTTCGCGATCCGGGCGGGGCTGATTGACGAAGCGTCGGGCAAGCTTATAATAAGCGATCTGGAGCGCAAGCTTGCGCAGCTGTACGAAGCGCTCGCCCTATCCAGAAAAGAGTAACTCCGCCTTGGAGCTACTCTTTTTTTTGTGCAATTTTGGAGTCCGGACGGTCAGACGAGGAAAAAGGCGATTCCCAAGATGACATATACGACCAGCAGCAAAAATCCTTCATACCAATTCGTCGCGCCGTCCTGGGAGATCGAACGGGCTAACACTGCGGCGATGGCGATGGCGGCGAGCTCGTATAACGTAAAGACGATATTCATCGGATCGCCCATAAAGTGGCTGACGATGACGAGTACGGGAGCGACGAATAGAGCGACCTGGAGGCTGCTTCCGATGGCGATTTCGACGGCGGCGCCGATTTTGTTTTTCATCGCGAGGAAAACGGCGGCGCTGTGCTCGGCGGCATTGCCGATGATCGCAATCAGAAACGCGCCTACGAACAGCTCGGACAAGCCGAACGTTTCCGTGAAATGTTCCAGGGTACCGACAAGCCATTCGCTTATGAAGGCAACCATCACGGTGGCGAGCACGAGATAAAAGATCGATTTGCCCTTGCTCCAATTGAGCGTATGCGCATGATCCTCAGGGTCGCGAGCGGAGACGTCGCTCAATTCTTTTTTGTGCGTGACCATAGAAAACAGCAGCCATAAGCCGTAAGCGATAATGAGGATGACGGCGACGATCGTGCTGAGCATATCCATTTCCTTGAACGTGAAGCTTTTGGCGAATATGGCCGGCACGATCAGGGCGACTACGGCGAGCAGCATGAGCGAGGCGTTATGGCTGGCCAGCATCACGTTGAAATTTTGCACCTTGTATTTGAGGCCGCCGAGAAACACGCTGAGTCCCAGCACGAGCAGCATATTGCCGATAATGGAGCCGGTGATGCTCGCCTTCACCATGTCGTGGAGCCCGTCGCGTACGAGGAAAATCGCGATGATCAGCTCCGCCGCATTGCCGAACGTGGCGTTCAGGAAACCGCCCATCCGCTCCCCGGCATAGTGAGCGACGCTCTCCGTCGCCTTGCCCATAAACCCGGCGGCAAAAATAACGGCTATGCAGCAGAAGACGAATTGCAAAGTCGTATTCAAACCGCTGTAGTGGGCGGTGCCGCTCAGCAGGAAACTGGCGATCAGAATGGTGTAAAACAGCTTTTGCTTCATGATGTGATCTCTGCTCCTTCCGTCAACTACCAGTGTTCCAGCATCAAGTGAATCCTATTCTACTATAATGGAAAAATTTCCAGTTGCAAAGAAAAACCGTTTCTGCTTATCCGGTTGCGAACCGCCCTTCCAAAAAGGTACAATGGAAATATCCGTATACGAGGAGTGAGAACAATGTCCGCTGAAAACCAACCGGGAATGATCCGCATTTCCGATGACGTCGTAGCCACTATCGCCGGATTGGCTGCTCTCGAGACGCAAGGCGTCGCTGCTATGTCGGGGGGCATTTCCGAAGGACTTGCCAAACGGCTTAGCGGAAAAAACGTACAAAAAGGCGTCTCCGTCGAAGTCGGACAGTTGGAGGCCGCGATCGATCTGCGAGTCATCGTTCATTATGGCTCGATTATACAGAGCGTCTGCCGCAGTCTGCAGGAAAACGTAAAAGAAGCGGTAGAGAACATGACGGGATTAAACGTGGTCGAAGTGAACGTCAAGGTAGAGGGAGTCGCTTTCAAAGAAGAGGAAGCGGAAGAAGTCCCGGCCCGGATCAAGTAAAGTGTGGAGCGGCGTTCGCGCCGCTTTTTTGTTTGTCTGCAAAGGCGACGCGACATCGTGACATAACCCGCACAAAGAAGGAAGGGACCGTATCGAGACGGTCCCTCCGGATATTCAACCTCTCACCAACTTGAGAAATTCGCGCATAAAGCCGGGAAGATCCGGCCAGGCATGTCCCGATACGATGTTGCCGTCGACGCACAGCGTCTCTTTGGCGTATTCGGCGCCGAGATTTTCGATATCCGGCTTGCAGGCGGTATAAGCGGTCATTTTGCGGCCTTGGAAATAGCTGCTGTTCTTTAATACGGAAAGGACGAGCGCGGCGTGACAGATGGCGCCGACCGGCTTGTCCGCCTCGAAGAAATGGCCGACGATGCGGGGAATATCCGGATCGAGACGGATATATTCCGGCGCTCGGCCGCCCGGAATGATCAGGCCGTCGAATTCCGCCGGATTCACGTCGGCGAACGAAGTATGCGACTCCAGCAAGTAGCCGGGCTTCTCCGTGTAAGTGTCCCAACCCTCGAAGTCGTGAACGACCGTTTTCAGCACTTTTTTGGTCGGAGAAGCGATAATCGCCTCGTACCCTTCCTCCAAAACCCGGTAAAACGGATAGTACACTTCTAATGCTTCCACAGCGTCTCCAGTCAAGATCAAGATCTTCTTGGACATCTTGGACTCACACTCCTCGTTATCGGATAGCCTACCATTCTATCTTGCAGCAACCCGCCCGATCTGTAAAGTAGAAGAATGAAGCGTCCGGCATGGCTGTCCGCTATACGTCCTGCTTCGCAGCCGCCCGGAGCGGTGCGGCCGCCAGCCTGGCCTGGGCGGCTTTTCGCAGCAGCAGCTCCAGCTTCCCGATGAGCCATAACGGCAGAAGCAGGCAGAGCAGCGAGGCGAGAACCGTAAGCGGCAGCACCCAGACGACTTCCGGACGGGCGAAATACGGAATCAAGGAAACGGCGAGAATCGGCGCCGCGTTCCACTTGCACCATTGAATCAATAAGACGGTCACGAGCGCGGTTGCGAGCAGCGAGAGGGCGCCGCTGCTGATCGTGTAGAAGAACGCTCCGATTCCGGTCGAGATACAAGCTCCGATGATGATCCTCCGGATATCCTTCATCTGGTCCATCCGCTGCATGAACAAGTAGCTGAACGCGCCGAGAGTCGGGTAAAACACCATTTTAAAAATGGGGTAGTGCGCGGAGATCCAGTAGGCGGCGGCAAGATATCCGCATATGACGAATGAACGCAGTAACATGGCTGTCGAACCTGTCCTTTTCTGATAAACTCAAATTCTGATTTGAATACTAGGCAATCCATATTGTACACGATGGTTTTGTTTAACAACAAATAAGAAATGCTTATGCAAATGTGTGAATCGCTTATAGATGGAAACGCGATGCCGGCCTGCATAACGAAGCGGCTGTGCGCTTTGTCACAGAACGTTGGTTATTGGAGTGATTGCAATCACACTTCGCGCATGCTCCGGCTCCTTATAATGGGCACATAAAGCACGATAAAGTCCAAAAAAAGTGAGGAGAATGAAATATGCTGAGCACCAATACGATCGATATCATCAAATCTACTGTCCCGATTCTTAAAGAACGCGGAACCGAGATTACCAAACGATTCTACGAGCTTTTGTTCTCAAGTCATCCCGAGCTGCTCCATATATTCAATCACGCCAATCAGAAGCAGGGCAAACAACAGGCCGCGCTGGCCAATGCGGTATACGCCGCCGCCGCTCACATCGACCAGCTGCCGGCGATCCTGCCGGTCGTCAAACAGATTGCCCACAAGCACCGGAGCCTGGGAGTGAAGGCGGAGCACTACCCGATCGTCGGCCAGAACTTGCTCGCCGCGATAAAGGATGTGTTGGGCGATGCGGCCACGGACGAGATTTTGCAGGCATGGGCGGATGCGTACGGCGTGATCGCCTCGGTATTCATAGAAGTCGAACAATCGATGTACGACCAGGCCGAAGGGCAGGACGGAGGCTGGGAAGGGTTCCGTGCATTCGTCATCCAGAAGAAAGTGAAGGAGAGCGACGTGATCACTTCGTTTTACCTCGTCCCGCAGGACGGCAAGCCGATCGCGGGTTTTGAGCCGGGACAATATGTGAGCGTCCAAACGAAGCTGCCGGACGACGGATACACGCACATTCGCCAATACAGCCTCTCCGACGCGCCGGGGAAACCGTACTACCGGATATCGGTGAAACGGGAAGACGCTATCGGCAGCCGCCCGGCCGGAAAAGTATCTACCGCTCTGCATGAAAAAACGAAAGAGGGCGATGTCCTGCTGCTGTCCGCTCCGGCAGGCGACTTCACCTTGAACCGCGACGATAAGAGACCGGTCGTGCTGATCAGCGGCGGGGTTGGCCTGACTCCGATGGTGAGCATGCTGAACACGCTGGTGGAAACACAGCCGCAGCGGCCTGTCACGTTCATCCATTCGGCTCAGAACGGAAGCGTCCATGCGATGAAGGATCATGTGAACCGGTTGGCGCAGGCTCATCCGCAGTTGTCCGTCCGGTATTGCTACGCCGAGCCTAATGAAGCGGACCAAGCCGCGGGATCGTATCACCGGGAAGGCTACGTCGATGCGGACTGGCTGAAATCCGTAATCCCGTCGATGAACTCCAGCGTTTACTTCTGCGGGCCTCAGCCGTTCATGGCGGTCGTCAACAGCGCGCTGAAGGCGTGCGGCGTCGCGGACTCCGATCTTCATTACGAGTTTTTCGGTCCGGCGGCCAGCCTGGAACAGCCGGCGCTTCAGACCCAGCCTTAACCTACCCGTCCGTCGGGGGAAGCTTCGCCGCTTGCGAACGGAGCAGCCGATTGACTGTCTCGCGGCGCATGCCGATTAATTGTCCGATTTCGTCCTGGGTCAGAACGTCGGTCAGCGTAGCCGGCGGGATATAAACCGCAAACCATTCCTGCAAACTTTTCAGCTTGGCCGCCGGAGTCGTCTGGGTGAGCTGGTCGATGCGCTGCTGCATCATTCTCAGCTTGCTTTGGAGCAGCAAAGCGACCTCCAGACATTTGTCCGGATTGCCCGCAAGCGAATCGTACCATTCCTTCGAGGGCAGTACTTCAACCTCGCTGGTTACGAGCGCGACCGCAGTCCCGTGATAAGGCTTCGGCGTAATTAAGGAGTGGTGGGGGATCATCTCGCCGGCGACGATAATATTCACCAGGACCGGATTGCCGTCCTCATGTACGCGAATAATTTTAAGCAGGCCGCTCTTCAGACGATACAGCGGCCCGCTTTCCCCTTGCCGGAATAACGTTTCCCCTTTGTGCAGAAGCATTTGCCGCCCTCCTTTTTTTCCTGTCTCCCGATGTCCGTCACTCGATTCAACCGATACGAACAGCTTCCAAACGACGCTTTTTCCGATGAATAACCCTGTTTACGAGAGGACCTTTTCGGGTTAAACCAGTCTTATTAGACTTGCGGCGATAAAAAAGAGCCCGTAAGGACTCTGGATGATTGCCGGATGCGTGATTGATTGTGTTCTCCCTGCAAGCGTCAGGCACGCTCGAGGATGAGCTGATACAAGTATACGTCCTGCCAGGCGTTAAATTTGCAGCCTACCTCGCGAAGCACGCCGGCCTCGGTAAAGCCGAATTTGCGGTGCAGGCGCACGCTTGCCTCATTGCCCCCGGTAATGCCGGATATGAGGACGTGAAAGCCGAGCTCCCGCGCCATATCGATCATGTGCTGCAGCAGTACGGAGCCGATTCCGCCGCCTCTGCAGTCTGTATCCAAGTAAATGGAAAGCTCTGCCGTTAACTGGTATGCCGGCTTTGGCCGGTACGGTGTCAGACAGCAATACCCGGCCACACCCGATTCGTTCTCCGCTACAATAATCGGAAACCGTTCGTTAAATTGCGCGAACCAGCGTTCCCGCTCCTGCAGCGTCTGGGGTGTCAGATCAAATGTGGCCGCAGAGTGAATGACAGCATCATTGTAGATGTCCAGCAGCTTCGGGAGATCTTCCCGTACCGCCGGGCGGATTCGAAGGGTCATGCGCGTTTGCTCCAATCGTTGCGATCTCTTGCGAAGCCGGTACGTTTCTCCGGTTTCTCGGCCCGGTCCGGCTTCGTGATGTCCCGGGATATGCTGAGCAGGATGCCGATACTGGCCATCGTAACCGAAAGGGAGGAGCCCCCGGCGCTTATAAACGGCAGCGTTACGCCGGTCATGGGAATCGTCCCCGTCACTCCGCCCATATTAACCAACGCCTGAATGGCGATCAGACCTACGATGCCTGTCCCTGCCAAACTGCCGAACAGATCGGTACAGCGCAGGGCAACGATAAATCCGCGCCATAGAAACGCCAAGTACAACAGCAGGAAAAGCACCGTACCGATAAACCCGAATTCTTCCCCGATAATTGCAAAAATAAAGTCGTTATGGGCTTCCGGCAAATAATGCATCTTTTGGATGCTTTGTCCGAACCCCGCTCCGGTCAGTTCGCCGTGGCCAAATGCATATAGAGACTGCACCAGCTGATAGCAGCTGCTCTGCTGATCGAACCACGGGTCCAGATAGCAGGCAATCCGGTCCATCCGGTAGCCGAGCGAGTCCGCGGAGATAAGGTAGCCCGCCAGAAAGATCGCTGCAATGACGGTGATTGACCCTACGGCCAGGAAAATATGTTTGAGATTGGCGCCTCCGACCACGATTACGAGCGAAGCGGCAAGAACAAGAATCATCGTGGAGCCGAAGTCCGGCTGCAGCATAATAAGTCCCGCCACAATCCCGACGATGATGACAGCGGGCAGCAGCCCGTTTTTCAGATCGCGAAACCGCTCGCCTTTTTTGGTGATCAAAAGCGACAAATATAAAATGACGCCGACTTTGGCGAACTCGGAAGGCTGCAAGCTTCCCATGCCGCCCGGAAGGTTAAACCAGCTTCTCGCCCCGTTGACCTCGAAGCCGATAAAAGGCACCAGCACGAGCATAACGAGTACGACCATAAATCCCGGGCGCAAGAGCGGCTTCAGCCGCCTGTAAGGAATGTTCATAAGAAAAAACATGCCAACCGTGCCGGCGACGGCAAAGATGGCTTGTTTTTTCACGAAGTATAACGGATCGTTGCCGAACTTCTCTTTGGCAAGTGCCGTAACGGAACTGGCGCTAAACACCATCACGAGCCCGAAGCCGACGAGCAGGAACGTAAGAAGCAGCAGCAGAAAATCAGGTGTGCCTCTGCGTTGTTCGGTCATATCGGTTCCGCCTTCACGTTTATTCGCTCAGCTGTTTTTTCAGTTCTGCCAGTTTTTGATTGGCTACTTTCACGATCTGATCCGGTACCGGCGAATCATAATCGAGTCCGTGCGGGAACGTGCCGCGTCCCAAGTATGTATCTTCGATGACAAGGATCGCATAAGGCGATTCCAGCCTGCCTTCGACCGCTCTTGTGTTGATGCGGAGGAAGTAATCCGCCTTATTCGCTTTATCTTCCAGCTTCAGGTCGTAGGTAGCTCGGTAATATTCCCACTGCCAGCGAACGAAGCCCAGCTTCTCCGAAGCGCCGTCCAGATGAGCCAAATCGCTTTTTAATCCTTTAATTCCCGCATTTTCAATAATCACGATAGGGAAACCTCCTGCGTATCATTTAAAATAGTTCCGATAGGGGCGCAATCCTCTATTCATGATAGTATGTTTCCCTTGCATGCGCAAGCCTATTAAGAACCGAGATATTAAAATTTGATGACGTCTCGGGGCGATGCGGATGAAAGGGCGGCTTCGTTCTGGTACAATGAAGGGATCAGAATCGCGAGCTTAAGCGGGGGTGCAGGAAAGTGAACAGCATTACGGAACGGCTGCAATCGTTATTTCCGGACATGGTCGAATGGCGGCGCCATTTGCACCGTCATCCCGAGCTTTCTTATGGAGAACAGATGACCTCAGCCTTTGTCGCGGGGAAGCTTGCCGAGTGGGGAATCGAGGTAAGAACCGGGGTCGGCGGATACGGGGTAACCGGCACGGTCCGGGGAGGCCGGAGTAGAGGCCAACGCCTGACTGCTGCGCTGAGAGCCGATATGGATGCGCTGCCGATTCAGGACGGCAAATCGTGCGACTACGCTTCCACCGTGCCGGGCGTGATGCACGCTTGCGGACACGATGCGCATACGGCCGCTTTGCTTGCGGTGGCGAAGATGTTCGCAGAGAACAAAGACGAATTGCCGGGGGATGTCCGGTTTTTGTTCCAGCCTGCGGAAGAAATCAGTCCCGGCGGCGCGGCGCCGATGATCGCAGACGGGGCGCTGGACGGCGTAGATCGTGTATACGGGGTCCATCTGTGGACGCCGTTTCCCGCAGGAACCGTTTATTCGGCCCCAGGACCGGTTATGGCCGCCGCCGACGAATTCATCATCCACATCCGGGGGAAGGGCGGCCACGGAGGCTTGCCTCATCAGACGGTCGACAGCATACTCGTAGGTTCGCATCTGGTCGTCAATTTGCAGACCATCGTCAGCCGCAGTGTCGATCCGACCGAGCCGGGCGTCGTCTCCATCGGCAAGTTTCAGGCCGGCAACGGCTTCAACGTGATCGCGGAAAAATGCAGCATTAACGGAACGGTGCGTTCCTTCGATGATAAGGTCAGGGAAACCATCGTCTCCCGGATGGAACGGATCTGCGCCCATACCGGAGAGATGTTCGGAGCGGACATCCAGCTGGACTACAAGCCCGGATACCCTCCGGTCGTGAACGACAAGGCCGAGACGGAACGGTTTTTCCGCGTTGCGGAAAGCTTGTTCGGTGCGGATCGCGTTCAGGCTTCTCCGCTGATAATGGCCGGGGAAGATTTTTCTTATTATTTGCAGCGTGTACCGGGCTGCTTCATGTTCGTCGGCGCCGGCAACCCGGCCGCCGGTATTAAGGCGCCTCACCATCATCCGATGTTCGATATCGACGAGTCGGCCATGCTGCAGTCGGCGCAGCTTCTGGCATCGATGGCCGTCAGCTATTTGAGCGGAAGCTCCCGCTGAGCATTTTCCGCAATGGTACAAACTCACATGCATTTCTCTTCAGCCGGGCGGAAAGCCTATAGAAGCAATCCGTCATCAACGACTGAAGAGGAGGATCTACGTGAGAACGATACAAGATATTATGAGCACCGACTGCGTTACCGTTTCGCCGCAGGATAACATTTACGAAATTGCTCTCAAGATGAAGCAAAACGATATCGGGTTTATTCCTGTGGTCGAGGGGCGGAAGCTGATCGGCGTCGTAACGGACCGGGACCTTGTCATCCGCGGTTATGCGGAGAAACATTCCGGCTCGACTGCGGTAGAAGAAGTGATCTCCAAGGACGTCACGACGGTCGGACCGGACACGTCGGTAGACGAAGCGGCCAAGCTGATGGCGCGCCAAAAAATCCGCAGGCTTCCTGTCGTGAGCGGCGGAGAGCTGATCGGAGTTGTCGCGATCGCCGACTTGGCCGTTCGGGAGATTTTCGTGAACGAAGCGGGAGAAGCGCTCAGCGAAATTTCCGAAAACGTGGACCATGCGGCAACGGTTCATTAATTACGCAAACCCGGGAGACGCCTAAGGCTCCCGGGTTTTGTACGTCTTGGCGCTATATAAGCCGACAGCTCGGCACTGCCGGGAATACGCGGATCGCTGTACAAGCGTTCAGCCTGCTCGGGTTACTGCTTTTCCAGTTAGCCAGCTTTACGAAATCCGGCTTCTTCCGCTTCCTCTTCCGTACAAAACAACATCTCTTCCTTCGTCTGATTGTACGACTTGCCGCCCGGTACATGATAAATCTTTTCGTTTTTGGAATTAATATTGCCTTTAATGTTCGGTTCTTTGCAGGATGCCGTTCGGTAAGGACTTTCGCCGTTGCCGCCTTTTTTGCCCCATAGCCCTTTGTTTGTATTGCGCGCCTCGCGTTCCGCTTCCACGAACGTTTTGGCGAACGTTACATTTGGCACAATCGTCATCGTGTTGGCGTACCCTTCCCGGAGCAGCGTCTCGTTGTACATGACGGATTCGCCTTGGATGAACAAGTAGCGGAGCTTCCTGCCGTATTTGTCCGTGTCGCCGGCGTCGGCGAACAGGTAGACGGTTTTACCGGTCAACTGCTTTTTGCTGAAGGCGCTTGCTTCTTTGCCGTACGCTTCGACCGGGCTGTTCGGTTTGACCGTCTCGGGCGTATTCATGCCGATCAGCCGCACCTTATCGCCTTCCTTCGTCTCCAGCGTATCCCCGTCTACTACGCGTTTTACTTCCGTCGTCTCGTACTTCTGGCCTTTCAATTCCGGATACCGGCTCCATATACCGCTCATATCGCTTGCCTCGCCGCTCCCGGAAGACGCCGCGCAGCCGGCAAGGATGAGGGTGAACCAGAGCCATACCACCATCGGTTTCATTACACTACGTTCCTCTCTCCATAAGATCAGATTCTATAGTACCTTTTCACAGGCTCCGGTTCAAATCGAGGAGCCGTCCGTTTATTTCCGCCGGTTTCATTTCATACTAATAGTGCGAGTTCAAAAGTCCGGTTTTCAGCACAGAGAAGATGGGATGAAGCTAGGAAATGAGGAGCGGAGCGTAGTGGGACCTACGTGAGCACCGGAAGTTCCGGCTGAATTCCATATTCGATGTCGATTAGGCTTCCTGATCGGCTTCGTGATCAAAAGCGAACTTTTTGAACAACCTCTAATAGAGAGTGCCATTTTCCGAAACGAATAGGAGGGAGAGCTATGCGTTACGATCCGCAGCGGCCGCTGGTCGTACAAAGCGATTCCACGATGCTATTGGAGGCAGACCATGCGTTAAGCGAAGAAACGGCCGCGTCAATAAGCCGCTTCGCCGAGCTGGTCAAAACGCCGGGGCATATCCATACGTACCGGATGACGCCTTTGTCGCTATGGAACGCAGCATCTTCAGGTATGGATGCAGAGCAAATACTCGATGTGCTGAACCAATACGGCAAGTTTGACGTTCCGTTGCAGGCGAGGCAAAACATCATTCATTTCGTATCGCGCTACGGGCTGGTCAAGCTGAGATTGGATGGTCAGAAGCTGCTGCTCGTCTCGGATGAGCCGGGTCTACTGGACAAGCTGGCTGGCTACAAATCGTTGCAGACGTACTTTATCGGCGGCGATGCGTCCGAAGGGCTGGAGGTTGCCGCCGCTTACCGCGGGATGATTAAGCAGGATCTCATCCGGCTCGGGTTTCCGGTACAGGACGTCGCCGGTTATCATCACGGGGAACGATTGCCGATTCGGCTGAAGGACGTATCCGCTTCGGGGGATTCTTTTATTTTGAGGGATTATCAGAAAGCGGCTGTGGACGCCTTCTACGACGGCATAGGGCAGCATGGGGGGAGCGGAGTCGTCGTGCTGCCCTGCGGGGCGGGCAAAACAGTGGTGGGCATCGCCGCTTTAGCCCGCTTGCAATGCGCCGCGCTGATCTTGACGACCAATGTCGCTTCCGTCCGGCAATGGAAACGGGAACTGCTGAGTAAAACCGACTTGGACGAAGAACTGGTCGGGGAATACGGCGGCAGCCGGAAGGAGGTTCGTCCGGTCACGATCGCGACGTATCAAATCTTGACGCACCGTCACAGGAAAGAGGACGGCTTCTCGCATATGTCGCTGTTCAGCGAGCGGGACTGGGGCTTGATTGTCTATGACGAGGTGCATTTGCTGCCGGCTCCGGTATTCCGGGCTACGGCCGACATCCAGGCTACGCGTCGGCTGGGGCTGACCGCCACGCTGGTCCGCGAGGACGGAAGAGAAGAGGACGTGTTTTCCCTCGTAGGCCCGAAGCTGTATGAGGCCGGGTGGAAAGATTTGGAGCATAAAGGCTGGGTATCCAAGGTGCAGTGCACCGAGCTGAGAGTGCCGATGCCGGAGAGAATCCGCGAATCGTACGTGCGGGCCGAGTCGCGCAGCAAGCACCGGATCGCCGGGGAGAATCCGCTCAAGCTGCAGGTGCTCCGCGACGTGCTCGAGCAGCACCGGGACGACCAGACGCTCGTAATCGGTCAATATTTAGACCAGTTGAAGCGGATTTCCGCCGATCTGAACGCGCCGATGATATCGGGCGAGATGCCGCACGAAGAGCGGGACGGGTTGTACGCCCGGTTTAACCGCGGGGAGATTCGGACGCTGGTCGTCTCGAAGGTGGCTAATTTTGCGATCGATCTTCCGGACGCGCGCGTCGCGATTCAGGTTTCCGGGAGCTTCGGATCGCGCCAGGAAGAGGCGCAGCGGCTCGGACGAATCCTGCGGCCGAAACTGGAGGACAACCGAGCATTCTTCTATTCGCTCGTCAGCGACGACACGAGAGAGCAGGAGTTTTCGGTGCACCGGCAGCTGTTTTTGCTGGAGCAGGGATACCGGTACGAGATCCGGAAAGCGGAAGCGCTGCAGGCAGCGGAGATGGAGGAGGGGGGAGCGACATGAAACTGGCCGCTTTGCTGGAGAGTTTGACCGGGCCGATGCGCGAGGAGATTCGCCGTCATAACGGCTGGGAGGAAGAAGCCGGGACGCTGGAGCAGTTGCTCGCCGACGAGCGTAAAATCAGCGAGCTGAACGGTTCGTTATACGATCTGGAAATCAAGACGCTCACCCTCGTGCTGCGTACGTTCGGTTACGAGCCGTTCGACTGGCCCAAGCTGGAGAAGGCGGGCAGAAAGGCGTTTCCGGGAGCGGCGCTTAAGGTCGGTTTGATCCGGCTAAGCCGGAGAGGAATCGTATTTGCGATACAGCGGAAATGGGGGGAAGCCGAACACCGGGTGGCGGAGGATACATTCCCGCTTTGGAGAAGGCAACTCCTCCCATTCGACGAGACTGCGGTGGTATATGCGGGCTCGGACGCAGCGCCGGACTCCGACTACCGTCCCGGCATTCCTTCGCAGCTGCTGTCGGTGCTGGCTTATACGGCCAAAGAAGAAGTGGCACTCACGCAGAAAGGAACGATGCATAAGCGTCATGCCGGCAAACTGTCGGCGCTTACTCCGGTCAAGGACGAGGAATTCCGCGATGCAGGAACGCTTCTCCGGCCCGACCCCGACTACGGTTCTGCGGCGGCCGCTTATTTATGCGCGATGGGGCAAAGTCTGGGTTTGCTGGAAAAGGCGGACGGACGGTTAGCCGTGAGGAACAGCCGGCTGCGCGGCTGGCTGCGCCAAACGGAAGCGGAGATGCATGCGGTCCTTTACGCGTTATGGAAGGAGATGAACGCTCCGCGCTGCTGCTGGCTGCAGCATGCGGTCAGCTGTATCGAGCAGATGCCCGAGTCGGTCTGGATCTCCGTATGCGCAGTGGCGGAGCAGATGCCGGGCGAATCCGAAGGATTGACTGCCAGGAGACTGAACGTCGATGGTTCGTCAAGGTCCGGGCTGCTTATGGACTGGCTGTCACCGCTTATAGCCTGGGGCTGGGCGGAAAGCGGATTGACACCGGACGGGAGAAAGCTGTTCCGCTGGCTGACCAACCCTGCCGGTTCCAAAACCGGGGGAGGGACAACCGCAGCAACCTCTTCCTCCCGTGACGAAGCCGCCGCGGCTCCCTGCCTGTTTATTCAGCCGGACTTCGAGCTTATCGTTCCGCCGGATTGTCCGTATGGCGTGCGCTGGGAGCTTGAACTTATCGCAGATCGGATCAGGCATGAACATATGGCCGTCTACAGGATGACCCGAGAGACGATCATGCGCGCCCTGGATCAAGGCAGAACGGCGGACGGAACGGTCGGGTTTCTGGAGCTGCATGCCAAGTACGGAGTGCCGGACAACGTGCGGGTCGCCATCCAGCAGTGGGGCGAACAGCAGTCGCTGCTCAGGCTTGCACCGTATGTCGTACTGAAGTGCCGGGATGAAGCGGCGGCCAGGATGATTGGAGGCGACGAACGGATCGTGCCCCTTCTGGGTGAAACGCTCGGGCCGGCGGCTTGGACTGTGCCTGCGGATAAAGAGGCGGAGCTGCGCGCCCTGCTGGAAAGAAGCGGATACAGCCCTGGCGGGAAAAAGGGAGCAGAGGGCGGTACAACCGTCTATTTGCAGCTACCCGCGGCGGATGACGGGGACTTGCCGGATAGCCGCAGCGGCGAGCCGGCCGACAACCCGGCTAAAGGGCATATTTACTCGAAGGCGACTGTACAGTATTATGGTAAGGAGGGCAAATTTCCGTTAGTCGAGGATGTGTATCCCGGTCTGCAGGAAGTGCCGTCTATGTGGCTCAAAGACTGCAGGGCGTATCACGCTTCGACCCGCAAGCAGATGATCCTGAAGGCGCTCGAATGGAAGGCGTGTCTCAAGCTGAGAAAATCAGGAGCGGACACGGTTTTCATCCCGATCCGGCTGGACGGCATCCGCGACGATTGGGCGGTAACCGGCTTCGAGCAGCAAAGCGAGGTGCGGATATCGCCGGATCAATGGGAGGAAATGCAGCTTATCCTGCCGGGAATTAACGATTAGTATCAGTTCAGGCCTTACATCTGCGCGAACGGACTCGGGTTTACGGCAACACCCAAGCCGATCCATCGCACACTGCCGGTTCTGACTGTATACCAGTGACCCGCGAGACGAAGGAGGCCCATGCCGGTGAACATGACCGAGACCCAATCGCTTGACATGGCCCAGGTGCTGCTTCAAGCGTATGAAGTCGGAGACATGATCAACAGCTCCGCGGAAGTTGCGGACTATTTATATTGGAAAAACGCGGTGGATGGCGATCCGGAGGTAAAGAGCGCGATGCAAGCTTTCGCCAAGGCGAAAGAGACGTTCGAGGATTGCCAGCGGTTCGGACATTACCATCCGGACTACCACGCCGCGCTTAACGCTGCCAATCTGGCTCAGGAGAGGCTGGACGCCATTGAATCCGTCCGGCATTTCAAAGAAGCGGAGGCGCGGCTGGACGAGCTGTTGCTTCACGTGTCGGAGACGATCGCTTATTCGGTATCCGATACGATCAAGGTTCCAAGTAACAACCCGCTTCCGTCCAAAGGCGGCTGCGGCGGCAATTGCAATGGCGGCTGCGGCTGATGCCGCAGCTTGGTTCTTAACGCAGCGCGAAGTCCGGGACCAGCTCGCCGACGATGGCTCCGCGGAAGTTGCGGACCGGCGGGCGATGGAACGTCCGGAGCGCCTCTGTCTCGTCAAGGGTGACCCATCTGAGCTGGACGAGCGCTTCCGTCACCGCCGGATAGAGGGCGCGCTGGGCTCCGTCTTCGATCTTGACGGCCAGCGCCGCCTTCCGCTCCGGATTGGCGACGGCAAAGACGCCCTCGGCGCCCATCTTGCCTACAAGCCGTCCGCCGGTCGCTTCAATCAGCCTGGTGTCGAACCGGTCCGTTCCGGCTATAAAGTGCGGGTGACTCCGGACGGCGCGAATGATCTTGAGGCATGCTTCGGCCGTCGGAGTCGATAAACGGTCCGGTGCGCCCCAAGAGGCGAACGCATATGCGAGGCGGTCCAGCGGCAGGCTCGTAATACGGATAGTGCGGTCCGCACTGCAGCGCCGCTTCCGTCAAGCCCAGCTTGGCGAGCAGCTCAAGGGCGGCTTGAAGGTGCTCCGGTTCTCCGTTGTGAGAGGCGCACATCAGCGCGATTTGCCCGTCGTCGAAACTGTACCGCTCGGCGGCGCCGGCTTCGATGACCGGGACGGCCTGCAAAGGTTTCGCAGCTGAACGGGCGAAGGTCCGGTATCCGGGATCGCCGGCGGTTGCCAGCAGCTTACCAGCCGTGTTCACGACCGCCATATGGCCCCGGTGAACCGATTCCGTAATCGGAGCACGTACGGAACGAACAAGCATCGCAGATTTCATTTGTTTCACTCTCGATTGAACCTTAATATAGAGATATGTTTTGTCGATCCGATAACGAAAGGACAAAAAACGATGTATCCACAACGCACCGGCCTTATTTTGTGGGTGTCCGATCTGAAACAGACGAAACATCTGGAGAAGTACGGCAGCATCCATTATATTTCCAAACGTATGCATTACGTCGTCCTCTACGTGAACGCCGATAAGGCGGAAGAAACGACGAAAGCGGTCCAGAAATTGTCGTTCGTAAAAAAAGTCGAACGGTCGTATCGAAATGAAATTCGTACTGAATATAATAGTAATGTGCCGGATAAAGCGAAACTTTACACATAACACTTCTTCCACATCATTCTAAAAAATAAGCTTGGATAAAAGGCAACTTGTGAGCACTCGAAAAAAACCGGATCTCTCTACTATATCACACCGGAATGCTTGCAACCTAGTAAGCTTCCGGTGTTTTTATATAGAATTGGCGTGCATGAATTTGGGTGCGTCCGGAATGCAAAATGGTGCATTTTCCATTTGGAAAATGTTTAAAGATCGAGTAAAATAAAGTTATCTCCCGTTGTACATAGGTAATAAGGCCTGATTTGGTTAGGAGAGGGGTTGGGATTATGAAGGATAAAATTATGGATCGCTGGAGCACCTATGAACCTTTTCATGTTGTTTTGGGCGATAAAAAAGTAGCAGACATCATTATCACGAATCATGCCCGATCCCGTTGGATCGATCGCGTAGAGAGTGAAAAAACAGGATTCGAGGACATTTGCGCTTTTCTATGGGATCGATTAAAAAAAGACCAAATCAAGCCTTATTACAAAAACGAAAAGGACGTTTATGTTGTCGAGGACGATCTGGTCATGGTAGCTGAGTTTGCGATTATGGAAAACGAATTCGACATTGCCGGCAATCCGCTGCATAAGATGATCATCGTGACGTTCCTCGGGCGTATGTCCGAAGTGATCGAGCTCCGGGACTTGAAATCGTATTACTCCTGGCTCCGGCATTCCCGGAGGATGACCTTGATCAAGAACAGCCGCAAGCGTAAATAACGAACCTTAATAGGGCATGCCGGCAATCGCCGCATGCCTTTTATCGTCATAAAAGAAGTTTAACTCTGCATATGCAGTAATGTGCTAATACTGAAGCGAAGTTATCTTTTTCTTGAGCAAAAACCGGCTATCGGTCAACCACGCACGAATGCCCTTCAACGAATTGCTTCGATCGGAAGCTGTTGTTACTTTACGAGTATGGGGGAGCGGCGTGACGCGAATTTCAGCACCATTTTTTTGTCAGGGCGGCATCTCAATTGGCGTTCTCTTCCATTTGTTGCAAAAGGAAGGCCGCATGCGATACAGTATCAAGTAGAGAGGGGGCGGGATCGGCTTGGCGTTAAACTTCCATCAGCTTCATATTTTTTATACCGTCGCCGATAAAGGCAGCTTCTCCATGGCCGCCCAGGCGCTTCATATGACACAGCCCGCCGTAACGATGCAGGTGCAGTCGCTCGAGGATTACTTCGGCACGAAGCTGTTTCACCGGTCTACCAAAAAGATCGAGCTGACGGAAGCGGGAAGGACGCTGCTGCCGTTCGCCAAGCGCAGCATCGACCTGATAAAGGATACGGATTCGGCGATGTCGAAGTTTACACAGCTGCTGGAAGGCCGTCTTCAGCTCGGAGCGAGCCTTACGATCGGGGAATATATTTTGCCCCGCCTGCTCGGTCCGTTCGGCAAAGAATATCCGAGCATATCCGTCAGTTTGAAAGTGATGAATACGACGCAAATTCTCGAAGAGATCTTTAATCACCAGTTGACCTTCGGTCTCGTGGAAGCACCGATCCAGCATCCCGACGTCCGGACGGAAATCGTGCTGAATGACGAGCTGAAGCTGATTGTCCCGTCGGATCATCCGCTGGCCGACAAAGACATCGTGACGATGGCCGACGTGCAGAAGTATCCGTTTATTTTGCGGGAACAGGGGTCCGGCACCCGCCAGGTGATGGAGCAGGAGCTGCATCGCGTCGGGGTCGGTTCGGAGCAACTGAAGATTGTTATGGAACTCGGCAGCACCGGAGCGATCAAATCCGCGGTCGAAGCGGGACTCGGGATTACGCTGTTGTCGCAGGCAGCCGTCCGGCACGAGATGGCGCTTGGCATTTTCAAGATGAAGACGATCGAGGGGCTTACGTTTACCCGGCATTTTTATTCGATTTATTTGCAGGCGGCTTTGCTTCCGATATCGGCGGTCACCTTTTTATCGTTTTTGCGCGAACGTGATCTGAATGTATGGCTGTAAAGAATTCAGACTATAAGTGCGAGTTCAAAAAGTCCGGTTATCAGCACCGAGAAGATGGGATGAAGCTAGGAAATGAGGAGCGGAGCGTAGTGAAGCTTTTGTGAACACCGCAAGTTCCGGCTGAATTCCATATTCGATGTCGAGCAGGCTTCCTGATCGGCTTCGTGATCAAAAGTGGACTTTTTGAACAACTTCTATAACGAGGAAAGCGAGGAGGGCGAATTGACGGATAAGTACGATCTGCATTCCCATACGACTGCGTCGGACGGCACGAACGCCCCGGCGGTTCAAGTCCGGCTGGCCCGGGAGGCCGGTCTGCGCGGAGTCGCGATCACCGACCACGATACGGTAGCCGGCGTTGCAGAGGCGCAGGCGGAAGGCGGCGCTATCGGCATCGAAGTAATACCGGGCGTAGAGATAAGCACCGTTGCCGACGGAAGGGATATTCATGTGCTCGGTTATTTTATCGATACCGGGGACACCGCATTTTTGGAACGATTGAAGCAGTTGAGGGAGACGCGCAACACCCGGAATGAAATGATACTCCGCAAGCTTGCATCACTCGGCATCGAGGTGTCGATGGAGGAAGTGATTCAACAGGCCCGCAAAACTCCCGGCAAAGACGAGACGATCGGCAGGCCGCATATTGCCGAGGTGCTTGTTCGAAAAGGGCATGCTTCTGACATGGCCGATGCGTTCAACCGTTACTTGGCTACAGGCGCCGCAGCCTACGTCAATCCGCCGAGAATCCGCCCGGAGGACGCGGTCGACTGGATTCGCGAGGCGGGGGGCGTACCGGTGCTGGCTCACCCGGGATTGTACGGCAATGACGAACTGGTCATACGGCTCATCGAGTACGGGATTGCCGGAATCGAAGCGTACCACTCCGATCATGGACCGGAGGAGGAGGCCAAGTATGCGGAGCTGGCCGAACAACATGGCTTGATCGCGACCGCCGGTTCGGATTTTCACGGTTCCCGGGGCGGTGTTGTGTTCCATGCTCCGCTTGGCTCCTGTACCGCCGACGCTTCGGTGGTTGAACGTCTCAGAGCAGCAAGCGCCACTAATCGACGATAGGAGACGTGACCGTATATATGAAAATACGTAAAGCCATTATACCGGCGGCAGGTCTCGGAACCCGGTTCCTGCCCGCGACGAAGGCGCAGCCGAAAGAAATGCTGCCGATCGTGGATAAGCCGGCGATTCAATATATTGTGGAAGAAGCGATCGCTTCGGGTATTGAAGACATTATCATCGTAACGGGACGCAATAAACGGGCGATCGAGGATCATTTCGACAAATCGGTGGAGCTGGAAGCGACGCTGGAGGAAAAGGGGAATTCCGATCTGCTCCGGATCGTCCAGGACATATCGAATATGGCGGACATTCATTATATCCGTCAGAAGCAGCCGCTCGGATTGGGGCATGCGGTATACTGCGCGAGAAAATTTATCGGCGACGAGCCGTTCGCCGTCCTGCTCGGCGACGATATTATCGATTCGGAGCCGCCTTGCCTGAAACGGATGATCGATCTGTACGAACGTCATCACACGTCGGTCATCGCCGTGCAGCAGGTGCCTTGGGAAGACGTTCACAAGTACGGAATCGTGTCGCCGGCAGGCGGCTGGGAAGGGCCGATCGCCCATACCCGGATCGAGGATCTGGTCGAGAAGCCGGACCGCGAAACGGCGCCTTCCAATATGGCGGTTATCGGCCGCTACATTATCGAGCCGGATATTTTCCGGCTGCTGGAGGAAGGCAAGCCCGGGCGGGGCGGGGAGATTCAACTGACGGATGCGCTCCGTCTGCTGAATACGGACAAGCCTATGCTCGCTTACCCGATCGAAGGAAAACGGTACGATGTCGGGGATAAACTGGGCTATATCGAGGCGACGATTGAATTTGCCCTGGGCCGTGACGATTTGCGGGATGATGTCCGGCAATATTTGTCGGCGCTTGTAAGCAAGTGGGACCTGGAAATGATGCGGACCCGGGGATAGCGGATACAGCGGGAACGAGCCTGTGTAGGCTCGTTCCTTTTTTTAGATCAGAATGTTTAAGTGCTTTACGGTGATAAAGCGAAGTTAAACCACACTCTAACGGACATGGTGGAGGCTATTTCGCTAAAAAACAGTTTTTTAAAATGTAACGGTCACCACAGCGCTTATTTACTCCGAACCACCTCTAAAAGTAACATTTCCCACCAAATAGTTGCATCCATGTCCGTTAGAAAACAAATGGATCGATATTCACCATAATAACGACCGCTGTGTCCGTTAGAGTTTTGTTCTCTGCCAGAAAGTTTAAGTTCTTTACCGCACTGAAGGGGAGGGGTTTCCTTCCTTGGCGTTAGCGAACGTATACCCAGTTCGATGATTAACGAATCGGATCGTGCTTATGGCTGAAAAAACGACGTTATTCCAGAGGTAACGAATCCGGGGATCGTTATCGAACCGAGAGTGAAAAAAACGATCCGTTTTGCGGGAATAACCATACAAGAGTTCGTTACAAATTCAAACGTCCGCATTTTGTTCTGATAACGAATGCGGGTTCGTTAGCGATACCACCTCATGAAGACAACACTATCTGAGGGCGAGCGGCTGGAGCGAAGGTACCCATTCCCTTCCAACGTACAAATGCATGGGTTTGCACGTCAAAGGACCATCCGAACGGTTTTTCTTAAAGTCATAATTTTCAGCAAGCCATTTCTTACGGTTAAAACGGCTTGAAGGAGCGGAGTAGATTGAGGGGTTGGGCTTTGCCTTTTAGGAATTGTTAGTCATGTCGTAATAATATAGCTCGATGTCACAATAAAGTAGTAACAAATTAGGCCGTGTGTGTGGTATTTTGTAATTGATGTCGTATATTAATAGTCCTTGCGAGGAGTGGATCTGTTGTGATACGAGTGGCCATGCTGAGCTTTTGGCACGTACATGCGAAAGATTATGCCAAACAAATCAACGAGCATCCGGATACGGAAATTGTAGCAATCTGGGACGAAATCGCCGAGCGCGGCCGCGGAGAGGCGGAAGCGAGGGGCGTGCGGTTTTACGATTCGCTTGATGAGCTGCTGGCTCAGCCGGATATCGATGCCGTTGTCGTAGATACGCCGTCCAGCATGCATCGGGACGTCATGGTGAAGGCGGCGAATGCCGGCAAACACATTTTTACAGAGAAAGTATTGGCGCTGACGCTGCGCGAAGCGAACGAAATCGTGGAGGCAGTCAACCGCTCCGGCGTGAAGCTGACGGTATCGCTTCCGCGGCTGAACGACGGATATACGCTGGCGATTCAGGAAGTGCTGCGCGAAGGGCTACTCGGCGAGCTGACGCTCGTACGCGCCCGCTTGTCCCATGGCGGTGCTATAGCGAACTGGCTGCCCGCCCACTTTTACAACCCGGAGCAAACCGGAGGCGGCGCATTGGTCGATCTCGGCTGCCACCCGATGTACTTGACCCGGCTGTTCCTCGGTTTGCCGGAAAGCGTCACAGCCAATTACGGCTACGTGACGGGCAAGGAAGTGGACGATAATGCAGTAGCCGTGCTCCGGTATCCGGGTGGCGCGATCGGGATCGTGGAAGCCGGATTCGTCAACAAGTTTTCGCCGTTCTCGCTCGAGCTGCACGGTACCGAAGGGTCCCTTCTGTACAGCACGCACGATAATCAGATTGTGCTGCGGACGTCCAAGCTCGGCGAGGAAGCGGCGAAGTCCTGGAGCGTCAAGCAGCAGCCTTCGAATCGCGCTTCGGCGATTCAGCAATGGGTCGGTCATATTCAGAACGGCACGACCGCGGAGGAGAATATCGGCCTCGCTCTCGACTTGACGAAGCTGATGGAAGCGTCCAACCTGTCCGTCCAGCGCAATCAGCCGGTGCTTCTAAGCGAGCTGGCTCGATAACCGGCCGGGCGGGGGAAAGCTGATGGCTATCCATAAAGCACGGCGCCGGGAAGAGACGGTTGCGTCCTCTGCGAGAAGAAGCGAGAAGCCAAGCCCTTACGCTTTTATGAACGGGCGGCATAACGAGTTGGAGCGGCGGGATATCCGGTTTCGCTGGGGCGATTACGGATTCCGGGTTCTCCGCTTTCACTGGACGACTTTTGCGCCTTCCAAAACGGTCCCTTTTCATAAGCATGCGGAATTCGAATTCCATTTCATTCCCCGGGGTAAAGGGCTCGTCATTATGGACGATATCCGGCATCCGTTTCATGAAGGGATGTTTTACTTGACCGGTCCGGAGGTCGAGCATTACCAGGAAGCCGACGCGGTCGAAGGGATGGATGAGCTGTGTCTCCACTTGGATTTCGTCAAGCTGAACGAGCATCCTCCCCATGAAGCGGGAGCGCAGTATTCCGCCGTCTCGGGGGAATGGGGAATGGAGTCCGAAGTCGAGGAAGCGGAAGAGTGCGTCCGTCTTCTCCGCAGTTTGCCGCGCAAGCCGGCGGTGGACCAGTTCGGGGCGATGGACTGCTTTATGACCGCTTTCCGCGCTTGGTCGGGCAACGAGACCGGCATGTACACGACGATTAAACAAGCCGTGATCCAAATCCTGCTCCGGTCGGTTCGCGCTTACGGGGGCGGGCAGGCAGAGCCGAATTTGCCGACAAGGGATATGAACGCTTACCGGGTTCAGCTGGCCTGCCAATTTATTCAGGCGAATTACAAGCGGCCGATTACGCTGGAGGAAGTGGCGGAGAAAATCCGGATCAGCGGCAGGCAGCTGCAGCGCATCTTCCGCGAGCAAGGGATGGGTTCGTTCAGCGAGTATATCGAGGCGGTCAGGCTGGAGCGCGTATGCGGGCAACTGCTCGAATCCGACGAGCCGATCGAGCGAATCGCTCTGGAGCAAGGATTTGCAAGCGGCAATTATTTGTACTACGTATTCCGCAAACGTTTCGGCACGACGCCGGGGGCTTATCGGGATAAAGCCCGAAGCGGCGCGCTGAAGCCATGAATAAAGCGGGCGTGCGCAGCGGAGGCGGCGGGTTCCTCCTGCTCCCTTACGTATAAGTTTGCGCATCCAAAAGGGGCGTTCCCAAAAGCGTTCGCAGAACACGGAAACGTCCCCATAGCCAAACGAAAGGACCTCAACTTCCACGGTAAGGTGGAGCTTGAGGTCCTTTTTCTTCAGGAAATTCGAGCGGCGCTCGAAAAAGCGCAAAATGACTTTCGGGACAGTCTTTCTTTCGTACTCCGCCAAATGGCCGGCATCGGTCCACAAGGCCTACTTTACGGTAACGGGCATGGACTTGACCGCTTCATCATCCGGCGTTACGAATAACGTCTTCTGCCGTTCATAGATGACGTAGCCGGGCTTGGAGCCGTTCGGCTTGCGTACATGCCGGATCAGCGTGAAGTCGACCGGCACTTGGCTCGAAGATTTGGCTTGACTGTAGTAAGCGGCCAGCATCGCCGCCTCGTGCAGCGTCGTCTCCCCGAAAGTATCGGCCCGGATGACGACGTGAGAGCCGGGAATATCTTTCGTATGCAGCCAGGTGTCGTTCGGCTGGGCAAGCCGGTTGGTCAAATATTCGTTCTGGATGTTGTTTTTGCCGACATAGATCGGTATGCCTTCTCCGGACGTGTAGCAGGTGAGCAGCGGTTTGTCCGTTTTTTTCTTTTTGGCTTTCCCTTTCTTGCCTCCCCGGTCGCGGAGATACCCTTGCTCCACCAATTCGTCCCGGATGCCCTCGATGTCGCCGAGCGTCGCCCGGTCGAGCTGAGCGAGCAGCGTGTCCAGATAGGTGATCTCGATGTCGGCCGCTTCGATTTGCTCCTGCACGGCGCTGACGCTGTTGCGAAGCTTCGTATATTTTTTGAAGTACCGCTGCGCGTTTTCCGACGGTGTCAGCTGGGGGTCCAGCTCGATTTGGAGCGGCTTTTGGTCCTCGTCGTAATAATTGATCACTTCGATCGATTTGTCGCCCTTTTGCGCCAGATGAAGAGAGGCGGTGAGCAGCTCGCCGAGGATGCGGAAGCTGTCCGCTTCTTTGGCGTCCTCGATCGTATCGCGCAGCTTTTCCAGCTTTTTCGCATTTTTGGTGCGCTCGTTTTGCAAGAAACGAAGCAGATCGGCCGCCCGCTGCTTCACCGCATCGCGGTCCGCCTTATCCCCGTAATAGGCTTCCAGACAAGCGCTGACCGTATCGAACCGGACGGATTCTCCATGAATATGCGTCAGCTCGATAACCGAAAAGTAAGCTTTCCCGCCCGTTTCTTCTACGATTACCGGGACGTAGCGGTTCGCTTCGATCGCTCCCATCACATCGCGGAACGCCTTCCAGACGGCGCCCATATCCGTCTCGCCCGCAGCAGCTCCAAGGGCTGCGCCGCTGCGCCCTACAATTTCTTTGGCGGCCAGCGGGCTGATTCCGCTGTAACGGTTTACGAGCCGCTGCCGGACAGGCGCAGCGCCGGTTTCCTCATCGCCGCCGCTTTCCTGCATCAATTGCCTGAATGAAGCCTCGGTGGCCTCGAGCGGGTTCGCTTTGCCCTGCTCCGGGGGAGCGGCGTACTGGCTTCCGGGCATGACGATCCGATGCGAGCTGATCGCCGGCGTAACGTGGTGGATGCCGTCAAGCACCGTATTCGTCTTCGGGTCGACTAAAATAATGTTGCTGTGCCGGCCCATAATCTCGATCACGATCCGCTTGACGCTAATATCGCCGATTTCGTCACGCTGCCGGACGTCGATGTGGAGAATCCGCTCGAGACCGACCTGTGACACCTTCTCGATGACTGCTCCTTCGCAATGTTTGCGCATCAGCATGCAGAACATCGGAGCTTCGGTCGGATTCGTGTACGACGACTCTGTAAAATGAACGCGCGGGTAAGTCGGGTTGGCCGACAGCAGCAGCTTGCGGTTCTGGCCCTGCGCCCGCAGCTGGAGCACGATATCGTGGCCGGCGGGCTGATAAATTTTATTGATTCTGCCTCCTACGCACACCGCGAGTTCGCTGGCGATGGCGCGGGTGACGAGTCCGTCCAAAGACATGAGGCTTTCTCTCCTTTGTATGAAAAACCGGCACGGCACGGATATTCGGCCGCCGGTAACACGTAAGCTTCCCCTATCATGCCATAAACAGGGCCGGCGGAACAAATGTTTTAATCATTTTGTGCGAACGGCTCCGGCAAAAAAACGGATTCGGACGGGCGGTGGGATATTTTCCGGCTTGTCTGAATACATTTACCATGAGTGAGCGTGTACCATTCAACGCTTCGGGAGGGGAAGGGACGTGGATCAGAAGAACTGGTATCACATGGCGGCAGCGGAGTCGGCCAAGACGCAGGGCGTCGTTCCGGCGCAAGGGCTGACGTGGGAAGAAGTCGGGGCGCGCCGCGAGAAGTACGGCCCCAATGAACTGACGGAGAAGCGCAGTGTATCGCTGATCGCGCTTTTTTTCAACCAGTTCAAAGATTTTATGGTGCTTGTGCTTATGGCGGCGACGCTCATCTCCGGGCTGCTTGGCGAGTATTTGGACGCCATTACGATCATAGCGATTATTGTCATGAACGGCGTGCTCGGATTTATTCAGGAGTTCCGTGCCGAGAGGTCGCTCCGCGCACTTAAGGAGCTGTCCGCTCCTACAGCGAAAGTAATCCGGGAAGGCGAGCTCGTTTTGCTGGCGGCGAGGGAGCTGGTGCCGGGGGATATCGTGCTGATCGAAAGCGGCGACCGGATTCCGGCCGATATCCGGTGGATCGAGGCGAACAGCCTGTACGTGGAGGAGTCGGCGCTTACCGGCGAATCAGTACCGGTCGGCAAACATACGGACGCTTTGCAGGAGGGCGAAGTACCGCTCGGGGATCAGAAAAATATCGGATTTATGGGGACGATGGTGACGCGGGGAACGGCCAAAGGCATCGTCATCCGGACCGGTATGGAGACGGAGATGGGGAAAATCGCCGATCTGATCCAAAATACGGATACAATGGAAACGCCGCTGCAGCATCGGCTCGAACAGCTGGGCAAAATATTGATCGCCGTCGCCATCGGTCTTACGATTATGGTCGTCGTCGCGGGCATTATGCACGGACAGCCGCCATACGCCATGTTCCTGGCCGGCGTGAGCCTGGCGGTCGCGGCGATTCCAGAAGGATTGCCGGCGATCGTTACGATCGCCCTGGCACTTGGGGTACAGCGGATGATCAAGCGCAAAGCGATCGTCCGCAAGCTGCCCTCCGTCGAGACGCTAGGGTGCGCTTCGGTTATCTGCTCGGACAAGACGGGAACGCTGACGCAAAATAAGATGACGGTCACACACGTCTGGCTTGGCGGGGACGTGCTCGAAGTAACGGGCGACGGGTACGAGCCTTCGGGGCAAATTTTAAGCAACGGCGCGCTGGTCGACTTGCGGCAAAATCAGTCGCTGAGACGGCTGCTGCAAATCGCCGTCCTGTGCAATAATGCCCACCTGCATGAGGAAATTCCGGAACAGAAGCGGAAAGCGGGCAAAGGGCCGGTGAAGCCGGTGTACTCGATTAAGGGGGACCCTACGGAAGGCGCGCTCGTCGTGCTGGGGGCGAAGGCGGGCATTACCCGGCATTCGCTCGACGGGCTGTATGAGAGGAAGGGCGAGCTACCGTTCGATTCCGACCGGAAGCGGATGTCGGTGCTGCTTCAGCATCAGGGCGGCCGGCTGCTGTTCACGAAGGGCGCGCCGGACGTCGTGCTGGAGAAATGCAGCTACGTGTTGTGGGACGGCAAAGTCATCCCGTTCACCCCGACGCTGAAACAAAAGGTGATCGCCGCCAATGAGGGAATGGCCCGCTCCGCGCTGCGCGTCCTCGGTCTTGCTTACAAGGAGCTCAAGCCGTCGGACCGCGAAGATACAACGCATATTCTCGAAAATCAGCTGGTGTTCGTCGGACTGACCGGCATGATCGATCCGCCCCGCAAGGAGGTTCGCGACGCGATCCAAACGTGCAAACGGGCCGGAATCAAAACCGTCATGATTACCGGCGACCATCAATCGACGGCGGAGGCGATTGCCCGCCAGCTCGGGATGGTTCCGCAAAACGGCATGTCGATGAACGGCCAGCAGCTGAATGCGTTATCGGACGATGAGCTGGACGAGAAGTCGGATCACGTCTACGTTTATGCGCGCGTATCGCCCGAGCACAAGCTGCGGATCGTCAAATCGCTGCAGCGCAAAGGCCATGTCGTGGCGATGACCGGCGACGGGGTCAATGACGCGCCGGCCATTAAGGCGGCCGATATCGGCATCTCGATGGGAATAACCGGTACGGACGTGACGAAGGAAGCGTCCGCGCTCGTATTGAGCGACGATAACTTCGCCACGATCGTCTCGGCGATCGAAGAAGGACGCGGCATCTATGAGAATATCCGCAAATTTATCCGGTATTTGCTCGCTTCCAACGTAGGGGAAATCATGACGATGTTCCTGGCGATGATGATGGGCATGCCGCTTCCCCTCGTACCGATCCAGATTCTCTGGGTCAATCTGGTGACGGACGGCTTGCCGGCCATGGCGCTCGGCGTCGACCAGGCGGAAAAAGATTTGATGCAGCAAAAGCCGCGTGGAGCCAAAGAAAACATTTTCGCCCGCAGGCTGGGATGGAAGGTCGTCAGTCGCGGCATACTGATCGGGGTATGTACGCTGGCAGCTTTCTGGATTACGCTGCAGCAAAATCCGGACAGCGCGGAAGGATTGGTCCGGGCGCAGACAGTAGCGTTCGCTACGTTGGTCATGGCCCAACTGATCCATGTGTTCGATTGCCGCAGCTCGCGCTCGATTTTTCACCGCAATCCGCTGCAAAATAAATATTTGGTGCTCGCCGTTATTTCGTCGGTCGTCCTTCTGCTGGGCGTTCTGTACATCGAAGCGCTGCAGCCGGTCTTCAAAACGATGGCGCTCGGGTTTGACGAATGGCTCATTACGCTTGTATTCGCCGCAATTCCGACGTTCCTGTTCGGGCTTGGCAGCATTTTGACGACACAGCGCCGCAAACGCCGCAAGCTCGTATCCGGCTACCGCTCCAATACGGCGGCCAGATAACAGCGGTGCCGCACGCAAGCAAGAGGAAATTCCGCAGAACTTCCCGAACGAACCGCCGGGGCTGCAAAGGACCCGTTTCAGAGACCGGTTCGCAGTGGCAACTGCTTCCTAGCGCTAGGATAGCAGAGGTTGAGTATACGTGTTAGAAAGCCGGGCTGTGCGCTCCGGCTTTTTTTGTTAATTTGCGCCGCGAATTGAAGGACTTTTCTTTCTATTCTTAGAAGAGTAGTAAGGATTACACGGGAAGGGAGCGGGGGCTGCCACACCTGAATCACTCTGAACCAGGCAGCATGCCGAATTTTGATGTCGCCAAGGAAAATCCGGAGCTGCCCGGCTCTGCGCTTAACGGGGGCCGGACACGTTTGGCAAATCGGTTGCAGACAGAGGCAACGATTGCTTCTTTCCTGAAGAATACGAGGCAGGGCTCTCTGAGCCCGGCAGCGTTTGGACAACCAACACGGACAGAGGGGAAGGGATGGACGGATGGTTAAAATATTGGCGGTTGATGACCGTGAGGCGAATTTAGTGGCACTGAGGGGCGTATTATCCTCCACACGGTATGAAGTGATCACGCTCGGCTCCGGCCAGGAGGCGCTTCGTTACTTGCTGCAGGAGGAGATCGACGACCTGGCTGTCATCCTGATGGATGTACAGATGCCGGGCTTGAACGGCTTCGAGACGGTTAAACTGATCAAGCAGCGTGACAGGTGCAAAGACATACCTGTTATCTTCCTGACTGCCATTAGTTTTTCCCACGAGCATGTCAGACGGGGCTACGACGTCGGGTCGATCGATTATTTGTTCAAGCCGGTTGATCCGGAGCTGCTTAAAATGAAAGTGGAAGCGTTCGTCAAGCTGCACCGTTATCACCGGAAAATTGCCGAACAAGGCGAAATGCTCCGCAAGCGGGCGCTCGAGCTGGAATGGTCCAACCGGAAAATCGTCGAGGCGGATGCGCGGCTGAAACATCAGAACGAGCGGCTTGAGATGATGGTAAAGGAAAGAACGCTGGAGCTGATGGAAGCGAACGAAAAATTACAGAAATCGCAGGAGAGGTTCCGCACGATGTTTATGTCCAGTCCGTGCCTGATGTCGATCCGGCGTATCTCGGACCTGAAATATATCGATGTCAACGAAAGCTGGATGCAGTGGACGGGATACGGCCCGGAGGTCGTCGGCGAAGCTTCCGACCTGCTGCAGATGAAGCTGGAGTCCGAAGAGCGGAATGCGGGGCTGCAGAGCTTGCGCAACGTGAAGATCAAATATACGACGAAGGCGGGGGAAGTGCGGGACGGGATGATCTCGACGGAAATGATCGAGATCGATCACGATAAATGTTTGCTGGAAGTCATCATCGACATCACCGAGCAGCTCCTGTTCGAGAAAGAAATGACCCGTCTGTCCGAACTGAACCTGATCGGCGAGATGGCCGCCGGCATCGCGCACGAAATCCGCAATCCGATGACGACGATTCGGGGATTTCTCCAGTTGTCCAAAGGCGTGGGAGGCCGGATGGGAAGCGAGCATATCGACATTATGCTGGATGAGCTTGACCGGGCCAACAGCATCATTACGGAATATTTGTCGCTGGCGAAAAACAAACAGACCGATATCCGGCCAGCTTCGCTCAACCGTCTGCTCGAGTCGCTATATCCGCTGCTTCATGCAGAAGCGATGATGTCAGGCAAACACATTCATATCGAATACGGGGAATTGGCGGATCTGGAGCTGGATGAAAAAGAAATCCGGCAGCTCGTCCTGAACATCTCGCTGAACGGTTTGGAAGCGATGGAGCCGGGGGGAACATTAACGATTGCGACATATACGGAAAAAGGCTGCGGCGTGCTGCGGATCGCCGACCAGGGGCACGGGATCGGCAAGGAGAATATGGAGAAGCTCGGGCGGCCGTTTTTTACGACGAAGGAGCACGGCACGGGGCTGGGGCTGGCGGTCTGCTACAGCATTGCGGCCCGGCACGGGGCGGTCATCGAAGTGGATAGCAGCCCAGGCGGCACGAAGTTCACAGTCCGGTTTCCCTCTATTACAATTAATGGATGTGTTATCAAAAAAACTGAAGCGATATTATCCGGCGACGGCAGCCTCTAAACAACGTGCGGTCCGGGAGGGGGGCCGGATCGGTCTTCCTCCCGGGCTTGCCCGCCATTCGATTACATCTGTGCTTTCATCGTCTTCAAATATTCCGAAGGGGCCATGCCGGTCGCTTTTTTGAACTGGCGGGAAAAATAATGGATGCTCGTATAACCGAGCCGCTCGGCGATTTCCGTGATGTTGCACGTATCCTCACGAATATGCTGCTTAGCTCGCTCAATCCGCAGCTTGCTCATATATTCGGTAATCCCGCTGCCGGTATGCTGCCGGAAAACGGTGCGCAGATGCGTCTTGCTCAGCGCGAATTCGGCGCACAGCCGGTCGATCGACGGGTGCTCGTGCAGATGCTCTTCCAAATAGCGGACAATGCGCCCGACCAGCTCCCGCTGCCCTTTTTCCTTCGTAATCGACGACAGTTTCGGCTTCTGCGCCTGTACCTGATTGTTGCGGATGAGTCGGATGAACAGCGCTTCCAAATAAATTTTAATTAGCTGCTCGGTACCGAAATCGAACTTTTCCTTGCGTGTGAGCGGGTGAGCCGACTTGCGCTTCACCGTTACGGAATAAGGGCGCGCTACAGGCAGAACGAACAGCTTGTTGCCTTCCTCGATAATTTGCGATAGCAGTTGACGCTCTTCGTTGCCGAGATGAAGCGCTTTATGGGAGAAAAAGCTCATCGCCTCGGACTTGCATTCGAACGAGATGATAAAAATGTTCGGCGGCGTCTTCCGGTTGCAGCGCAAGCTGTGAAATTCGTTCGGCGTATAAAATACGATATCCCCCTGTTTGACATGAAAGGTCGAAAAATCGGTCGTAATCTCAACTTCCCCTTTGTCCACGTACAGAAACTCCCAGAAATCGTGCTTTTCGCCGCTGTATACGTAGCCCTGACGCAGTTCGTTATAATGGAACGAGTATATTTTATCGACCGATATTTGTTCTCTCAGTTTAATGTGCCGGTGTCGTTTCCTCATGGCTCCCACCTTTTAGACGCGTTTCGTATAAAGAAGCTTTTCCAGCAAACGGTTCCTGAGTTAATCGTATGCGGCCGACCTCCCCTTGTCAATTGCCAGCGAGTGTTTTCGGGGGGGCGAACATCCCCTGGCACCGCTGCTCCTAAAGTGCAAAGATTCCGATTTCAAAAGTGCAAATTTTGCGTCGTTTTAGATAAAGCTTTTCTTTCCGATCGCCGTTATGATAACGGTGAGAAAACGGTTTCCAGCCGAATGGAGGAAAAACAGATGAGTAAAATCCGCACAGCTGTAGTTGGTCTTAACATGGGGCTCGATCACGCTTACGCTTACAAGCTTGCTGAACGATCCGAACTACGGTGGGTCGTCGATCTCGACGAAGAGAAAGCAAAGAAAGTAGCCGCGGATCTGGGCTGCAATTACACGACGGACTGGACGACGATTCTGGACGATATCGATGCCGTCAGCCTTTGTACGCCGCATCATCTGCATGCTCCTCAGTCGCTTACGGCGATCGCCGCCGGCAAGCACGTCCTTCTGGAGAAGCCGCTGGCGAATTCGGAGGAAGATTGCTTAAACGTCATTCAGGCTGCTGAGCAAAACAACGTCACCTTGATGCTCGCCTTCGTCGTACGGTTCCTGCCGGCGATCCGCAAGCTGAAGGAAGCGGTGGACAGCGGCAAGTACGGCAAGCCGATCAGCGCGCAAGGGTGGGTCGAGGCCTTTTTGCAACCGGCACCGGGCACCTGGTTTGCCAGCAAAGAAAAACTCGGCGGAGGCGCTTTGTTCAGCCACGGCTGCCATTACATCGATATATTGCTCTACTTGCTTGGCGAACCGGCCCGGGTTTCCCATTTCGGCACGCGCGTTGGCACGGACTGGATGGAAGGGGAAGGGACTTCGCACGGCATCATCGAATTCAAAAGCGGAGCGCTCGCTCATCTGGTGACCAGTTGGGGGATGCGATACAAGAAAACGCCGGCAAGGTTCCAAATCCATATGACCGAAGGCATGCTGGAGCTGGACAACGGCATGTGGAAGGTCGAAGCGATCTCGAAGGACGGCACGGAAACGCTGTACGAGCGTCCTGCTGAATATCCGGCACGCCGCGGACAGAACGTTTTGTTCGAAATCGAGCATTTCCTCGAAAGCATCGCAACCGGACAGCGGCCGGAGACGGACGGTCACGAAATTTTGAAATCTCACCGGACGATCTGGGCGATGTACAACAGCCAGGGTACCCCGGTGAACCTGTAACGGCAGCGATAAAGAAGGAGGCTGGATAACGATGACGATCAAAGTTGGCTTAATCGGTTGCGGTCTGATGGGATCGCTGCATGCCCGCACGCTGCACAAGCTGCCGGGCGTGAAGGTGGCGGCCGTTCACAACCGGACGCGCGAAAAAGCGGAGTCGCTCGCCGCTGAAGTGGGCGCTACCGTGTATGATTCTTATGAGGCGCTGCTGGAGCAGGATTTGGATGCGGTGTGGGTCGCTACGCCGGATCATCTGCATGTCGATGCTTCCAAGGCTGTTCTGGAATCGGGCAAGCACCTGTTTCTGGAGAAAGCGCTTGCCACCTCGGTGGAAGACGGGGCCGAGATCGTGGCGGCCGGAGCGAAACATCCGGAATTGAAGTCGATGGTTGCTTACCCGCTCCGCTTTGCTCCGGCTTACCGGACGATGAAGGAGACGGTTTCCCGGGCGGGCGCGGGCAAGACGATTCAGGCCTGGTCGATGCGGACGCATTTCCTCGATCCGAATCAGCGGGTGTACGACAAGTACCGCGATCATTACTACGATACGCCGAGCTGGTATTTTGACGATGTAACGGCCAAAGGCCCGATTTTCTCCCACGGCTCTCACGATTACGACCTGCTCACCTGGATGTGCGGCGAGGTGGAATCGGTGTTCGCTTACGGCGGGACGTATCTGCTTCCTCCGGGCAGCGTAGCCGATGCCTTTACGGTATCGCTGCGGTTTGCGAACGGCGGGATCGGCCAAGTCAGCACCCCGTGGGTGACACGGGTGGAATACGACATCACCGGAGTCGCTACGGAGAATTTGACCGTCGTGAACAACAACGGCCAGGTACTGGTGAAGGACGACGGCGGACCCGAGCAGAAAATATCGTTTGCGGACAACGATATGTGGGTCCAGCTGAACGGGCATTTCATCGACTGTATCCGTGAGAACAAGCAGCCGCTTATCTCGCTTGAGGACGGACTGCGCGTCATAGCGGTATCGGAAGCCGCGTATCGTTCGCTTAAGGAACGCCGCGAGGTGGCGGTCGATTATTCGGCGCTGCGCAGCGTTTCGCGGACCGGGGTGTAACAATGAAGCCAACCGTCAAGCTTGCATGCATGAGCTGGATCTATAACAAGCATTCGTTCGAACGCGCCCTGGAGAGCATATCCCGAGCCGGTTACCGTTACGTTTCGTTCGGCCTGCCGCACGAAGGAAAGCCTGCATTCGACGACGGGCTCGAAGGGGAAGCGGAGCGTATTACGGCCTTGCTGAACAAGTACGGGCTCGAGCCTGTCTCGCTGGTCAGCACCGATGTCCTGCATCCGAATCAGCCGATCGAGCGGGCCATCCAACGACTCGAGTTTGCCCGCGCCCTAGGCGTGGAGGAGCTGTTATCGCTCGGTACGACGAGTTACAAGCGATTTCCGGATGAGCCGCGTTCCGACGAAGAGATGGCGCCGATCAACGAGGCGTTCGCGGACAAATACCGGCGGGTCGGAGAGGAAGCGGGGAAGCGCGGGCTGGTCGTCACGATCAAGCCGCACACCGGCAATACGGCTACGGCGGAAGTGATTGCAGACACGCTGCGTACGATTGGTTCACCGCACGTGAAAGCGTCTTATGATCCGGGCAACGTGCGGTTTTATGAAGGGATCGAGCCGGCGGACGATTTTCCCGCCATTGCGGCCCAGACGATCTCCGTTGTCGCCAAAGACCACCGAGGAGCACGCGCGGCGCTCGACTTCCCGATTCCGGGCGAGGGAGAAGCCAACTTCCCCGCGATATTCGCCACGATGCGCGAGACCGGCTTTACGGGTCCTGTAATCGTGGAACGTCTGGACGGGTTGAACGGCGAGTTCGGTGCGGACATTCCGGTGGAGCAGTTAGACCGGCGGATTACCGAAGCACGCGTCAACCTGGAGCGGATGCTGCGGGAAGCGGGCTATGTATGTAGTGTAGTATAACTAAATGATCCGGGTGGACGGAAGAGTGCCTGCTATTCAGCGGGTCTTCTTCCGTTCCCGGCTTATTTTTTGCGGGGGGAGAGTGCTCTATGGACAACCGTCTTACGGAGCGGGATTCGATTGAAATCCGGCGTTTGGCAGACTGTACGTTCCGCCAGGCGGTGGAGCTGTGGAATCAAGGATTTTCCGGCTACTATTCGGATATGTCGACGACGCTTGAGAAGTTTACGGCAAGGCTCGGACGGGAGTCGATCCGCACGGACCTTTCGGTCGCGGCCTTTGTGAACGGAGAACCGGCCGGATTCGTCCTGATCGCGCTGAAGGAAGCGGGCGGTGTCAAAATCGCCTGGAACGGCGGAACCGGAGTCAGCCCAAACCAGAGGGGCAAGGGGCTGGCCAAACTTCTGATGCGGGAAGCGGCGGAGGCGATCAAGGAGAGCGGTGCGTCCATCGCTTATTTGGAGGTCGTTCAGAAAAATGCGGGAGCGATTGCGGCATATGAAAGCGCAGGGTTCCGCAAGTGCGACGGCCTGATCGGAGCGAAGCTGGAAGGCCCGCTGCCGGCTTCCGCCGTGCAAGCGGACGAAGCGTACCGGGTCCGGCCCGCCAAGCTTCGCGAGCTGACGGCGCTTCCGTTCTTCCGTCATGATTCGGCGTGGAACTGTCAGTGGTTCAACCGGAGCGACAGCGAAGGGATTGCGGTTATCGACGAGCAGGGTGCAATCGGCTCTTATGCGATTGTCCGGCGTTCCTATGGAGAGAACGGGGAGCTGGCAGGAGCGGTGTTATTCCATTGTGCCGCCGACCCGGAACGCCCGGACCGGAACCGGCTCGCAAGGGCCGCTGTTGCCGGTGCGTTCGGACCGGCGGACGCTGCTTGCACGAGAACGACGGACAATTTGTCCATGTCCGACCCCGCGGTCACCGAATGGCTGGAGGAAGCAGGCTTCAAGACGATATACACCCAGTATTTGATGGTCGCGGACTTTTCGGCTTAACGTTTATAGAGGCGGTTAAGCCGCCCGAACAGCCCCTGGGCTGACAATCCCGCGTCCCTTATTGGAGTTGCGCCAGGGCTTCCACGATATCATAAGATTAGCTCCGGCCCTTGACTTTGGCGGTCCGGGGCTTTTTTTCTTACCGGATGAATGTCCCCGCCTGATGAATGCCTATCGCAGCCGCGCCCCCGCCAGCCGCTCGATCGTGCCGGCATCCGCTTCGTCCCTCCGTTCGCTTCACCGCTTCCGACCGCCGAATTGTTAACGATTTCCGCATTATCCCGGATAACGGCGGGAAAAATGGCGGTTTCCTCCGCCAGATTCGATATTGCTTACAAAATCACTAGGCATACTGTCCGTTATGCACTATAATAAGGTCTAATCCAAACGATTCAGAAACAGAGGAACCGCCATGAATTTTACTAAAATGCACGGCCTGGGCAACGATTTTATCGTGATCGCGGGCGAGTCCCGCCTGCCCGACAACGCGGCTTCGCTAGCCGTATCATGCTGCAACCGGTTTTTCGGAATCGGGGCCGACGGCCTGGTGTTCGTGCTGCCTTCCGACCGTGCCGATTTTATGATGCGGATTATGAATTCCGACGGTTCGGAGGCGGAGCAGTGCGGCAACGCCATCCGCTGTGTAGCCAAATACGTATACGATAATGGTTTAACCGATAAAACGGAGCTGGCGATCGAAACGATCGGCGCAGGCGTTCAGCCCGTGCGGCTTCAAGTGCAGGACGGCAAGGCGTTTTCCGTTACGGTAGATATGGGGATTCCGGTGCTGAACGGGCTGTCCGTCCCAACGACGGTGGACAGAAATCCGGTAGTCGATTATCCGGTGGAAATTGACGGGGTTACTTTCCGGTTTACCGCCGTGTCGATGGGGAATCCGCATTGCGTCGTGTACGTGGACGATGCCGCCGGGTTCGATCTGTACCGCTGGGGGCCGAAGCTGGAGCAGCATCCGCTGTTTCCGAAGCGGGTTAACGTCGAATTTGCCACGGTCCGCTCCCGCGAACATATCGACATGCGCGTCTGGGAGCGCGGGGCCGGGCCTACGCTGGCGTGCGGCACGGGAGCGTGCGCCACGCTGGTCGCTTCGGTGCTCAAGGGCGTATCCGGCCGCCGCGCCGTCGTCTCGCTGAAGGGCGGAGATCTGGAGATCGAGTGGGCGGAGGAGGATGGCCGGGTGTATATGACCGGCCCTGCCGTAACCGTATACCGGGGTACGCTGGTTGAATAGATCCTAGCAGCAGGCAGGTTTCGGATGGGATGCAGTTTTCAATAGAGAGATTTATATAGAAAGCTTGGGTGAGGAACCGGATGAAAGAAGATTTGCGTAAAGCGCTCGGACAGCGGGTGTTGATCGGCGACGGAGCGATGGGGACGTTTTTGTATCAGCAGGGGTTCCCGGTAGGCGTCTCTTATGAAGAATACAACCTGCTGAAGCCCGAAGTCATTGCTGACGTTCACCGTCAATATTATGAAGCCGGAGCGAGACTGATCGAAACGAATACGTTCTCGGCGAACAGGGAGAAGCTGTCCAAATTCGGACTCGAACAGGACGTGCGGGCGATCAACCAGTCCGGCGTCGCGCTCGCCCGGCAGGCGGTCGGCGAAGACGCCTACGTCGTCGGCGCGGTAGGCTCGATCCGGGCGGCCCGCCGCCGCAACGTCACTCCGGAGCAACTGGAGCGCGATTACCGGGAACAGATGGAGGCGCTGCTGGAGGCGGGAGTTGACGGCCTGCTGCTGGAAACCTTTTACGATATGGAAGAGATTGTGCTTGCGCTTCGTGTGGCGCGGCAGTTAACCGGGTTGCCGGTCATTGGCCAGTTTGCGACCGACGGCGGAGCGATGACGAACGACGGCGTCGATTATCAGACCGCTTTCGAACAGCTTCATGCCGAAGGGGCGGACGTGCTCGGCTTTAATTGCCACAGCGGTCCGAACGGAATCATCCGCACGCTGGAGAAGCTTCGCCCGGTTCCCGGAGTTCCGTTCTCGATTTTTCCGAATGCGGGATTGCCGAGTTATGTGGACGGGAAGTACACGTTCGGCTCCAAGCCGGATTATTTTGCGGAGAACGCGCTGAAGTTCGCCGATCTCGGAGCGCGTCTCATCGGCGGCTGCTGCGGAACGACGCCTGAGCATATCGCCGCAATGGCGAAAGCCTTGGAGCATTACGTGCCGAGCTCGGCAGGGCGTGCCGCCGGCAGCGCCGGTCCGGTTAAGCCGGCCTCGCCAGACGCCGGAACGGTTGCGGTTTCGCGGCCGGCAGGCGCGGCGCCGGGCGGTGCGGAGCCTTCGCTGCTCGAGCTCGTTCAAGAGCGGCATACAGTTATCGTCGAATGGGATACGCCGAAAGATCTGGACATCAGCAAGTTTATGGAAGGGGCGAAGGCGCTCAAGGAAGCGGGCGCAGATTCGATCACGATGGCCGATAATGCGCTGGCCGTCACCCGGATGAGCAACCTTCCGCTCGGCATACTCGTCAAGGAGAAGCTGGGCGTTCGCCCGCTGCTGCACATCGCTTGCCGCGACCGCAACCTGATCGGTACGCAATCCCATCTGATGGGCATGCATGCGCTCGGACTTGATCATACGCTCGTCATTACCGGCGATCCGTCGAGATTCGGCGATTTGCCGGGCTCCAGCTCGGTTTATGACATGACTTCGTTCGAGATGATCCGCTTGATCAAGCAGTTGAACGAGGGCGTCGCTTTCTCCGGTAAGCCGCTGAAGCATAAGTCGAAGTTTATCGTTGCCGCGGCGTTTGATCCCAACGTCAAGTACTTGGAGAAAGCGGTGCAGCGGCTGGAGAAAAAAATCGCGGCAGGCGCCGATTTTATTATGACGCAGCCCGTGTATGACGCGAAGCTGATCGAGAACGTGTACGAGTCGACGAAGCACCTGAACGTGCCGATCTTTATCGGATTTATGCCGATCGTCAGCGAGGGCAACGCGACGTTTCTGCATAACGAAGTTCCGGGCATTAAGCTGTCGGAGGAAGTGCGCGGACGAATGGGGGGTCTCAGCGGCGAGTCCGGCCGTGCGATGGGCGTGCAGATTACGAAGGAGCTGCTGGACGTGGCGATGCCGAGGTTCAAAGGCATCTACATCATGACGCCGATGCACTTTTACGGCATGAGCGCTCAGTTGACCCAGTACGTGTGGGAGAAGTCGGGGCGCTGAGAACGCCCGGAGCCCCTGGGACAGCTCTCTTTTCCACTTGTCCCCTCTTGCAAAATGAATTAGAATAGGGTATGGATGTGATACCCATGGTTCAAAGCATGACCGGATTCGGTCAATCTGGCCGTTCCGTCTGCGGCTGCCGGCTGCAGGTCGAGATGAGATCGGTCAACCACCGGTACTCGGAAATCTCCGTCCGTATTCCCCGCGAATGGATGCGGTTGGAAGACAAGGTGAAACGGATCGTTCAGCACTCCATCAAGCGCGGGAAAGTGGACGTGTCCGTCACCGTCGAGAAGGAACTGGGGACGGCAGCCCTTGCGGAGATCGACTGGTCGCTTGCCGAATCTTACCGCCTGGCGGCGGAACAGCTAAAGGAACGGTTCGCTCTCAGCGACTCTCTCTCGCTGAGGGATATCCTCGCTTTGCCCGGGATCGTATCGTTTCGAGATTCGGGGATGGAGTCGGATCATTTCACGGAACCGCTTCTGGAATGCGTGCGGGAAGCGGCAGCCGGCATGCTGGAGATGCGGCGCGCGGAAGGCGGCCATCTGGCCGTCGAAGTTGCCGGACGGCTCGACCGGTTGGAACGTTTGAGACGGGAAACGGCCGAGTGGGCTCCGAAAGCGGTGGAAGAGTACAAATTGAAGCTTCATCAGCGTCTGACCGGGCTGCTGGGCGAATCCGCCGGTTTGCTGCCGGACGACCCCAGGCTGCTTACCGAAGCAGCCGTTATGGCGGACCGTTCGGATATCCGGGAGGAGCTCGTCCGGCTCGAGAGCCACATCGGTCAATGCCGCAAGCTGCTAGCAACAGACGAGCCTGCCGGACGCAAGCTGGACTTTCTGAATCAGGAGATGAATCGGGAAGTCAATACGATCGGTTCCAAATCAGGGCATCTCGAGATCGTCGGCAGGGTCGTCGAGATGAAGGCGGAACTTGAGAAAATACGCGAACAAGCGCAAAATATCGAGTAACCGGCCGCATTTTAAAGTATGAGCGCACATCGATAAGGCAAGAATAGTGCAAGGCTGCTAAGGCTGCGAGACAACGGGCCAACGGTCTTGAATTCGTAGGAGGGCAATGATGGCCATTAAATTGATCAATATCGGCTTCGGAAATATCGTATCCGCAAACCGGATCATCTCGATCGTCAGTCCGGAATCCGCACCAATCAAGCGGATCATTCAGGAGGCGCGCGACCGGCATATGCTGATCGACGCCACGTACGGCAGACGTACCCGCGCGGTGATTATCACCGACAGCGACCATGTCATTTTATCCGCCGTACAACCGGAAACGGTGGCGCATCGACTTACTAACAATAAGGACGATGATCATGACGAGTAATGCGGGCGACAAAGGCCTTTTGATCGTGCTGTCCGGCCCGTCCGGCGTAGGCAAAGGAACCGTATGCTCCATGCTTCGCAAGCTGGCACCGGAACTGGTATATTCCGTTTCCGCTACGACCCGCCCGCCGCGCGCAGGAGAAACGGAAGGCGTTAATTATTTTTTTACATCCAAAGATAAATTCCGTTCGATGATCGAAAAAGACGAGCTGCTGGAGTGGGCCGAATACGTAGGCAACTACTACGGAACTCCCCGGAGCTTCGTCAGAGACACGATCAACGCAGGTAAAGATATTATTTTGGAGATCGAAGTGCAAGGCGCGATGAAAGTAAAGCAGAAGTTTCCGGAAGGCGTCTTTATTTTCCTGATGCCTCCGTCGCTTGATGAACTGAAAAACCGGATCGAAACGCGAGGGACCGAAACCGACGAATCGATCCGCAACCGGTTGTCCGTAGCGGTTGACGAAATCAGGCTGCTCGAGCATTACGATTACGCGGTCGTCAACGATCAGGTGGAAACAGCCTGCTCCCGCATCCGCTCGATCATTACGGCCGAACATTGCAAGCGCGAACGGATTATGCCTTATGTGAATTCTTGGATGGAAGAGGTGCGTTAAAAGATGTTATACCCATCGATCGACCTGCTTATCAACAAAGTGGACAGCAAATATTCGCTCGTCGTAGCGGCATCCAAGCGGGCCCGCATGCTGCGGGACGGATCCAAGACCGATCTGAAAGACCAGCATGCCAGCAAGCATGTCGGAGTTGCGCTCGAAGAAATCTATGGCGATTATATTCACGTGGAGTCAAATAGAGAAAACAAACAGTAAGAGAACATGTACGTTTCGTATGACGACAACCTGTCACAGGTTGTTATTTTTTTCTCTTCCCAGGTTGAAGGACGCAGCTGGATGGATCTCATTGATCAGATGGAGAGGTGCGCAGATGCAAGGAAAAACGATCGTGCTCGGAGTTACCGGAGGAATAGCTTGTTTCAAGGCGGCTGCGCTGTGCAGCAAACTCGTGCAGGCGGGGGCGGACGTACGGGTGATTATGACGGAGTCTGCGACCAAGTTTGTCGCCCCGCTGACGTTCCAGACGCTGTCGAGACATGATGTTGCGGTGGATACGTTCGACGAGAAGGATGCTTCCGTCGTGTCGCATATTCATTTGGCGGACAGCGCCGATCTGATTGTTGTTGCACCGGCTACTGCGAACATAATCGCCAAAATGGCGCATGGCCTGGCCGACGATATGCTCAGCACGACGCTGCTCGCGACGGAGGCGCCGGTGCTGGTTGCGCCTGCCATGAACGTGCATATGTACGCGCATCCGGCTGTAACGGCGAATATGCAAACGTTGCGGGACCGCGGCGTTTCTTTCGTCGAGCCGGGCGAAGGGCAGCTGGCCTGCGGTTACGTCGGCAAAGGAAGGCTGGCGGAACCGGAAGAAATGATGACGGCCATCGAACGGATGCTGAATCCGGCAAAACCGCTCTCCGGGCTGAAGGTGATCGTAACGGCAGGGGGAACGTTGGAGCGAATCGATCCGGTCCGCTACATCACGAATGATTCGTCGGGCAAAATGGGGTTTGCGATCGCGGAAACCGCGAAGCGGATGGGAGCGGACGTCACGGTTGTTACGGGTAAAGCGACGGCGGCTTTGCCGGCTGGAGTTAAGGTCGTCCATGTCGAGTCGACGGCCGATATGATGAACGCGGTATTGTCACGCTTCGAGGACGCGGATATCGTCATTAAAGCGGCTGCCCCGTCCGATTATCGTCCGGCCCTTCGGTTCGACAAAAAAATGAAGAAGAAAGACGAGACGATGACGCTGGAGCTCGTCAAAAATCCGGATATTTTGCAAACGCTTGGCCAGCGAAAGGCGAAGCAGTTCCTCGTTGGCTTCGCCGCGGAAACGGATAACGGGGAACAGTATGCGATGGACAAGCTGGTTCGTAAAAATTGCGATCTGCTTGTGCTTAATGATGTGACGGTGCCGGGTGCGGGGTTCGGAACGGATACGAACATCGTGAGCGTGTACGACAAAGACGGTCTGGTGGAATCGCTGCCGCAAATGAGCAAGCTGGACGTCGCGCAGAAACTGCTGAGCCTTGTAGCGTTACGGTTGAATACACGCGGCGGGAGTGATCGCCATGACTAAGGAAGGCGCGACGGCGCCTTCCGCGTTGTATGACGGGGCGCTGCTGCAAGGCGATCTGTTCGGGGAGCGCCGTCTCTATGCACAGGTGATCGTAGATGTGCCCGCCAAACAGACGAACCGTCCGTTCGACTACATCGTGCCTCCCCAGCTTCAGTCTTGGGTTGCAGTCGGCAGCCGTGTCGGAGTTCCGTTCGGCCCCCGGACGCTGCAAGGCTTCGTCGTCGGCTTGTCGGACCGGACTAGTATGGATGCCGGCAAACTGAAGCCGGTAGAGCAAGTGCTCGATTTGGTTCCTCCGCTGAACCCGGAGCTAGTCGACCTGGCCCGGTGGATGAGCCGGACGTATATATGCCACGAGATTACGGCACTCCAAGCGATGATTCCGGGAGCGTTAAAGGCGAAATACGAGAAAATGATCGCTTTTGCCGGAGAAGAGACCCGCACGGCTGCCGGGGAGACCGGAAGGCAAGCGTATATGTTTGCTCGCAGTCCGGAGGAAGAGAATATCGTCGCCTTTGTGAAGCAGAAAGGCACGGTACCGGCGGAAGCGCTGCTTCGCCGTTTTCCCGATGCCAGCCTGATGCTGAGAAATTTGCTGGAGCAAGGAATACTGGCCGAGATCAACTCGGTGAAGGACCGGATGAACGCCAAGAAGGTGCTTTATGTCGAGGCGGCTGCGGACCGGGCGACGATGCTGGAGCAAGCGGAGAAGCTGGGAGCCGGAGCGAAGCGGCAAAAAGAGCTGATGGTTTTTTTCGCCGGGCAGCCGGAGCCGCTGCCGCTTGCAGAGCTGACCGAGAAATTGAACATAAGCGCAGGCTCGGTCAAGGCGCTTGCCGAGAAAGGCTGGCTGTCGGTTCAGGAGCGGGAGGTATACCGGGACCCGTATGCAGGCAGGCAGTTTGCCAAAACGGAGCCGCTGCCGCTCACCGATCAGCAGCGCGGGGCGTTCGTTCCGATATCGGCTGCGCTCGAAGAGAGAGAGCACCGCGTCTTCCTGCTTCACGGCGTAACCGGCAGCGGAAAGACTGAAGTGTACCTGCAATCGATCCAGCAGTGTCTCGACCAAGGCCGGGAAGCGATCGTGCTCGTCCCGGAAATATCGCTCACTCCGCAAATGGTCGAACGGTTCAAGAGCCGGTTCGGCGATGCGGTCGCGGTCATGCACAGCCGCTTGTCCCAAGGCGAACGGTACGACGAGTGGCGTAAAATCGGCACGAAGCAGGTAAGCGTCGTGATCGGCGCACGCTCGGCTGTGTTCGCTCCGTTTACGAAGCTCGGCCTGATCATTATCGATGAGGAGCACGAAGCTTCCTATAAACAGGAGGAGAGCCCGAAGTATCATGCCCGCGACGTGGCGGTTCAGCGCGCTTCGCATCAGGGGGCGGTCGTCGTGCTCGGCTCGGCGACGCCATCGCTGGAAAGTTATGCCCGGACAAACGAACGTTCGGCAGTCCGCTCCCCGTTCCAACTGCTGACGATGGAGGACCGTGTCGAAGGCCGCCCTTTGCCCGCCGTTCATATTGTCGATTTGCGGGAGGAGCTGAAGGAAGGCAACCGCTCCATGTTCAGCCGCGGCTTGTATAAAGCGATTGAAGAACGGTTACACAAGAAAGAACAGACCGTATTGCTGTTAAACCGGCGCGGCTACTCGACTTTCGTCATGTGCCGGTCGTGCGGCTACGTCGTCCAATGTCCGCACTGCGACATCTCGCTAACCTATCACCAGGTATCCCGGACGATGCGCTGTCATTATTGCGGCTTATCCGAGCCGGAACCGAAAAAATGCCCCAGCTGCGAAAGCGAGCATATCCGTTATTTCGGAACGGGGACCCAGCGGGTCGAAGAGGAGCTGGGCAAGCTGTTTCCCGGTATTCGCGTCATCCGGATGGATGTGGACACGACTTCCGAGAAGGGCGCCCACGAACGGCTGCTGACCCGGTTCCGCAACAAGCAGGCGGATGTGCTGCTTGGCACCCAAATGGTGGCCAAAGGTCTTGATTTCCCGGACGTCACGCTTGTCGGCGTCATCGCGGCCGATACGGTGCTGCATCTGCCCGATTTCCGCGCGGCGGAGAAGACGTTTCAACTGCTCACCCAGGTAGCGGGACGGGCGGGAAGGCACAAGCTTCCCGGCGAAGTGTTTATCCAGACGTATACTCCCGATCATTACAGCATCGTAACCGCCAGCCATCATGATTATGCCTCATTCCTGGAGACGGAGCTGGAAATGCGGAGAGAACGCGGATACCCGCCATACTGCGATTTGGTGCTGATCACCTTCTCCCACGAACAGGTGCCGATGCTTGTCCGGGCGGGAGAATCGTTTGCCGCGAGACTGAAGGACAAGTGGAAGCGTTCAGAAGCCGGATCGGCATCAGAACGTGGAGGGTTGTATGGCCGGGGGGTGGACGCGCCTTACTTCGAGGTGTACGGGCCTGTCGCGTCGCCGATCCCGCGAATCAAAGATAGATATCGGTTTCAATGCATGGTAAAATATCGGGGGGATATCGACGTTTCCGGGATGATCGCCGAAGTGGCGGCCGCGTTTGACGATACGGTGCGCCAGGAGAAGCTGCAGATCGGGATCGACGTTAATCCGCAAGTGCTGATGTAGCGAGCGCCTTGGCGCTTCCGGACCGATTATGGAATGGATGACTTATGTTTTTGAAAGGAAGTGCTGATCCGTGGCCATTCGAATTATAGTAAAAGAACCGGACCCGGTGCTTCGCGAGAAAGCGAAACCGGTTCCGAAAATTACACCGAACATTCACAAGCTGCTGGACGATATGGCGGATACGATGTACGATGCGGAGGGCGTCGGCCTGGCCGCGCCGCAGATCGGTATTTTGAAGCGGGTGATCGTAGTCGACGTAGGAGACGACAACGGGCTGATCGAGATGATCAATCCGGAGATCGTAAACGCGGAGGGCGAGCAGCTCGGGCCGGAAGGATGTCTTAGCATTCCGGGGCTCAGGGGCGACGTTAACCGTTCGCTGACAATTACGATTAAAGGTCTGGACCGCAACGGCGACGAGCTCGTCATTACCGCTTCGGAGTTTCTGGCCCGCGCATTCCAGCACGAGGTCGATCATTTGAACGGAGTACTGTTTACCGATCTGGCCAAAAGCGTATACCGCGAAGAGGAACGGCAAAAAAAGGGCGAGGAGTGAAGACATGAACGTCGTTTTCATGGGAACGCCTGATTTTGCCGTTCCTTCCCTTCAAGCGCTGCTGGAGCAGGGCTACAACGTTGTGGCTGTCGTCACTCAGCCGGATCGGCCGAAAGGGCGCAAACGCGAGCTTGCGCCCACCCCGGTCAAAGCCGAAGCGATGAAGCACGGCATTCCGGTCCTCCAACCGGTCAAGCTCCGCGATCCCGCTGCCGTTGATGAGGTTAGCAGCTTCAAGCCGGACTTGATCGTAACGGCGGCTTACGGGCAAATTTTGCCCAAATCGCTGCTGGCCGTGCCGCAGCATGGCTGCATAAACGTACACGGCTCGCTTCTCCCGAAATACCGGGGCGGGGCGCCGATTCAGCATGCGGTTATGAACGGCGAGCCGGTAACCGGCGTCACGATTATGTATATGGCGGCGGGTCTCGATACCGGGGATATGATCTCGAACGTGGAAGTTCCGATTACCGACGAAGATACGGCGGGCACGCTGTTCGACAAGCTGAGCGTGGCGGGAGCCGAGCTGCTTCGCACGACTTTGCCCGAGCTGCTGGCCGGGCGTATCCAAGCCGTACCGCAAAACGAAGCCGATGCGACCTACTCCCCCAATATCTCCCGCGAGGACGAACGGATCGACTGGACGAAATCTTCGCTTCAGCTGTTCAATCAGATCCGCGGACTGAATCCGATGCCCGGTGCTTTTACGCTGCTTCACGGCGAAGTGTTTAAAGTTTGGGCGAGCCGCAAACCCGCCGATGACGAGAGAACGAACGGTTCCGCAGGGAAAGTGAGGCCGGGGACTGTGCTGCAAATGACGGACGACGGACTGGAAGTCGCTACCGGAAGCGGTTCGATCTGGCTCACTCACGTTCAGCCCGCCGGCAAGAAGGCGATGAGCGTGTCCGACCTGAAGCGCGGCACACCGATTGCCAAAGGAACGGTATTGGGGGAAACGAATTGAATCCGAAGCAGCCACAAACGCAAACGTCCGCCAAGACGAAAACGGATGCGCAGCGGCAACCAAACGGTAACAAACGATCCCCCGGAGCGGGCAAGCCCGGACTGGTCGGCGGACGACCCAAGACGGGCGGCGGCTCCGGCAAAAAGCCGGGACCGGCGGCTCCACCGAGACAGCCTTGGTCCGCGCGGGAAATCGCTCTGGACGTGCTTACGCGCGTCGAGACAGAGCAGGCGTACAGCAATCTGCTGCTGAACCAGGCGCTGCTGAAGCATAAACCGGACAAGGCCGATGCCGGACTTGCGACAGAGCTCGTGTATGGGACGATTCAGCGCCGAAATACGATCGATTATTTTTTGGACCGTTTCGTCGCCAAAGGAGTGAAAAAGCTGGAGCCGTGGGTACGTAATTTGCTGCGGCTCAGCTTGTATCAGCTGCATTACCTGGACCGCGTGCCGGAGCATGCGGCGGTTCATGAAGCGGTAAATATCGCCAAGCGGAGAGGGCATGCCGGCATATCGGGCATGGTGAACGGCGTGCTGCGCAATGTCATTCGCCGCAAGGAGGAGCTAATCGTTCCCGTCTCGCTGGAGCCGGTCGCCCGGATCGCGCTCGAGCACTCCCATCCGGAATGGCTCGTCGCCGACTGGGTGAGACGTTTCGGAGCGGAGACGGCGGAGAAGATATGCCGGGCCAACAACGAGCCGCCAAGCGCCAGCGTACGGGTCAATACGCTAAAGCTGACGCGGGAAGAGCTGCTCGGCCGGTTGAAGGAAGCCGGCTGCGAGGCGCGTCCGTCCGACGTGTCGCCCGCCGGCATAGTGGTCGAGAGCGGCGGCAATATGGCGCTGACCCCCTGGTACGTGAACGGCGAGCTGTCCGTGCAGGACGAGAGCTCGATGCTCGTCGCCGAAGCGGCCCATCCGGAACCGGGCATGCAGGTGCTCGATTGCTGCGCCGCTCCGGGCGGCAAAACGTCGCATATGGCCGAGCTGATGAACGATCGCGGCCGCATACTGGCCTGCGACATTCACGAGCATAAGCGGGAGCTGATTGCGGCCCAGGCCGAGCGTCTCTCGCTCCGCTGCGTCGAGACGAAAACGATCGACGCCCGCAATCTTCCCGAGGCGTTGGCGGGGACGGCGTTCGACCGGATTTTGCTTGACGCGCCCTGCTCGGGACTGGGCGTGATCCGGCGGAAACCGGACATCAAGTGGGCGAAAAGCCCCGGGGATGTGGCCGGGATCGCCGAGCTGCAGTACGAGCTGCTAAGCGGCGTCTCTTCCCTTCTGGCGCCGGGAGGCGTGCTGGTGTACAGCACCTGTACCGTGGCCGAAGAGGAAAACGAGCAGGTCGTGATGCGGTTTTTGCAGGAGCATCCGGAGTTCGCGCTGAGCCGGCCGCCGCAGTCTCTGCAGGATCGTCTGCCGGCGGATTCCGTAGCTCCCGGCGGGACGATCACGGTGTTGCCGCACCAATTCGGCTCGGACGGTTTTTTTATCGCCGTGTTGCGCAAACGTTCGTGAAGCTGCTAAGGAGCTTTGGAAGAGTATCGGTGAAGAAGCTTAGGAGAGTCTTAGAGCTCTGACAGACTTGCGCGGGGACTTGGAAGAAGCTCTGTAAGAGCTTTAAAAAGGCTCTGAAAAGGTTCAGAAGAAGCTCTGAAGAAGCTTAGAAAAGCGCAAAAGGCCCTGCAACTTTAGCTGGGCGCTCTGTTATGCTAGAATAAGATCAGCTTCCGGTTGAAGCTTGTACGCTCTAAAAGCCGATCTTCAGCCAAAATGTTTAAATAAGAGCTGCAAACGACCTTTGTTGAAGCACCAAATGTGGATCGATAGCTGAATAGGAGCGGTTTGCAGCTCTTATTCAGCTCCAAAAACCGATTTTAGCCAAAAAACGTCGATTTAAGAGCCGCAAACCGCCCTTATTTGACTACATGTACGGATAACGAGCGAAATAAGAGCGGTTTGCAGCTCTTAACAACCGCCTATCCAAGAGAGACAGCGGGTTTATCCGCCACGAACGATCTCCAGCCAGCGATTTTTGATTCTAGAGAGAAATTGTTGCGGGCGATCGCGTTTTACCGACAATCTTTATTATTGATACCGGTTGTCGCCACCATCAGATGTGTCATGCATACATGTGAAATCCAAACAACGGGCAGGGATGCTTGTGTCTACACCTATACAACCTTTAAAACCATTAAAACCGCTGCAGCCCCATATTCCGGAAAAGCTGTCGGCCTACGATCTGACTCTCGAAGAGTGGCAGTCCTGGCTCAAAGAAAACGGCCAGCCGTCTTTCCGGGCGGGGCAAATCTTCGATTGGCTGTACGTGAAGCGCGTCGGGTCGTTCGAAGAGATGTCCAATCTGTCGAAGGAGCTGCGCCGGAAGCTGGACGAGTCGTTTATATTCGTATCGCTGACGGAAATTGCAAGCCAGCAGTCGAAAGACGGCACGGTGAAATTTTTGTTCGAGCTGGCCGACAAAAACGCGATCGAAACCGTAGTGATGAAGCATAGCTACGGCAACAGCGTTTGCGTAACGACGCAGGTGGGCTGCCGGATCGGCTGTACGTTTTGCGCCTCTACGCTGGGCGGACTCAAGCGCAATCTGTCTGCGGGCGAGATTGTAGCGCAGATCGTTAAAGCCCAGCAATTGCTCGATGCGACCGGAGAGCGGGTAAGCAGCATCGTTATTATGGGAATCGGCGAACCGTTCGAGAATTACGATGCGATGCTTAAGTTTCTGAAGCTGATGATTCACGAGAAAGGGCTCAACATCGGCGCGCGCCACATTACGGTTTCGACGAGCGGCATCGTTCCGAATATTCACCGGTTTGCGGACGAGAATATGCAGATCAATCTGGCGATATCGATTCACGCTCCGAACGACGAGTTGCGTTCCAAGCTGATGCCGGTTAACCGCCGCTATCCGTTTGCCGAACTGATTGAAGCGTGCAAATACTACCTTCATACGACCGGCCGGCGTATAACGTTCGAATACGCTCTTATGGGGGGAGTGAACGATAAGGCGGAGCATGCTCAGGAGCTGGCGGTCGTGCTGAAGGAGATGCTGCCTTTGGTCCATGTCAACCTGATTCCGGTTAATTTTGTAATGGAACGGGATTTCAAACGTACGGAGCGGGACGATATATTTGCCTTCCAGCGGATTCTAGAGAAACACAACATTCCCGCGACGATTCGCAGGGAGCAAGGCAGCGACATCGCCGCGGCATGCGGCCAGCTGCGGGCGAAGCATATGGAATCACAGGTGAGGTGAGGGAAAGTATGCAAACCGCGCATCGTACGGATGCCGGGCTCATCCGGTTGATTAATGAAGACCGGGCTGCGGTGAGAGACGAATTTAACGGCTTTACCCTCGCCATCGTTGCAGACGGCATGGGCGGACATCAAGCGGGAGAAATCGCCAGCCAGATGGCGATCGAGCTCGTAGAAACGGAAATGCGCAGCGTGCTTACGGCGGATATGAACGTGGAGCAGCGCAAAGACACGGTGCGCGGAGCCATCTCGGTAGCCAACGACCGGGTGTTTGAGATTGCCTCGAAGCAAGCCCGCTACCAAGGGATGGGCACGACCGTCGTCGCTGCGCTTGCGACCTCTACCGATCTCGTCATCGGCCATATCGGGGACAGCCGCGCCTACCTCGTATCGGACGGCTCGATCCGCCAACTGACGGAGGACCATTCTCTCGTCAACGAACTGATCAAATCCGGCCAGATCACCCAGGAGGAAGCCAGCTTCCATCCGCTCCGCAATGTAGTGACACGGGCACTCGGCACGGATAAGCAGGTCGATGTCGACGTCGTTCATACGGAATGGCGGACCGGCGACGTCCTGCTCCTGTGCAGCGACGGATTAAGCGGCCTGGTCGGAGAGGCGGAGCTATACTCGGTTATTACGGACAGCCGAGATCTGCACGGCAAAGTCGACCGACTCGTGGAACGGGCGCTTGAGGAAGGCGGAGGCGACAACATTACGGTTGTTCTGCTGGCCAACGACAAGTTGGGCGGGGCGGACGTTACGACCGATCCGGGAAGGAGGGATGATGCATGATCGGCCACGTGTTGGGAGGGCGTTACGAGATACTCGACCGGATCGGCGGCGGCGGAATGGCGCTGGTGTACAAAGGGCATGATATTTTGCTCAATCGGAAAGTTGCGGTAAAAGTGCTGCGGCAGCAATACGTACACGATGAGGAGTTCATCCGCCGGTTTCGCAGAGAAGCCCAGGCCGCAGCGTCGCTATCACATCCGAATGTTGTAAGCATCTATGATGTCGGTCAGGAGGACGAGACGCATTATATCGTCATGGAATGCATCGATGGGAAGGCGCTTAACGAGACGATTAAGGAAAAAGCGCCTTTGCCCGTCGAAGAAGCCGTCCGGATCGCCAGTCAAATATGCGACGCGCTCGATCATGCCCACTATAACCAGATCATCCATCGCGATATTAAGCCCCATAATATCCTGATCGGCAAAAACGGCCGCGTAAAAGTTACCGATTTCGGAATCGCGCGGGCCGCGGATTCTTCGCAGATTACCCAAACCGGCTCGGTCGTCGGTTCGGTTCATTATTTTTCCCCGGAGCATGCCAAAGGGACGCTGACCGGCGCCCAGTCCGACCTGTATTCACTGGGCATCGTGCTGTACCAGATGTTGACGAACCGGCTTCCTTTTCTTGGAGAAAGTCCGATCAGCGTCGCGCTGAAACATTTGCAGGAAGACGTGGAGGAACCGCGTAAAGTCAACCCGCTCATTCCTCAAAGCGTCGAGAATATTATCCTGAAGTCGATGCGCAAAAATCCCGACGAACGTTACCGCTCCGCCAAAGAAATGCTGCAGGATCTCGATACTTGTCTGGAGCCGGGCCGCCGGAACGAACCGAAAATTACGTTCGTCTCTGACGATTACGACGATGACGAGAGAACCCGCGTAGTGCCGGCTATACGCAGCGACCAATTCGTCCACGATGTGGAGGATGAACCGGACGAGGAGCCGAGGCGGAAGAAGAGAGGCTGGGTGAAGCCTGTCGTCTGGACCGTCGTCATCCTGCTGCTGCTCGCCCTGATGTACATGGGAGTCCGGTATGTGAAGGAGATGCTTTATGTGCCGGACGTGGACGTGCCGAGTCTGGTCGGCATGACCCGGGAAAATGCCGAAGCTTTGCTTGTGCAAAAGCAGCTTCACAGCAGGGTGATCGAAGAGCATCATCCCGATGTGGAGAAAGATATCGTCACGAAGCAAGACCCGAACCCGTCTACCGTAAAAATAAACAATACCGTGACGCTGTACGTCAGTCTCGGGCCGGAGAAGCAGAAGATGCCGGACTGGACCGGCAAAAAAGCAACCGACGTGAAAACGGAGCTGGCGGGGCTTAACATTACGAAGGTTACGCAAGAGGATATAAACAGCGATCAGGAGATCGGGACCGTTATCTCCCAAGAGCCTGCTCCGAACGCGGAGTATGATCTGAAAACGGTCACCGTCAAGCTGAGGGTCAGCAAAGGTCCGAAAGATTTTCCGATGCCGAAGCTGATCGGCGAATCGGAGGATACCGCCAAATCAATCGCTACGAAGCTGGATTTGAAGCTGAAGGTCGAGCATAAGCCGTCGTATTCGCAGCCAAAGGATCGGGTGTTTTTCCAAGCGCCGTACAAGGAAGGGGAGTCCGTCTTGCCTGGAGCCGAAGTTACGGTCAGCGTAAGCACCGGATACCCTGATGAAGCCAAGGAAGTTACGGTCGAAAAGCTCATGGAGCCTGCCAAAAAGGGAGAGAACAGCACGATCGAGATCAAGTACACCGACGCCCGCGGCGAAAATCTGGTATGGGGCTCGGGACCTGTAACGATTAAAGCACCCCAGCAGTTTAATGTGACGGTGGTGTTATCTCCGGGGATGGTCGGCACTGTGGAATTTTACAGGGACAAGGAACGGATCGATTATCGGTCGGTCACCTATCCGGGCGAAGGTATTCCCGGCAATCCGGGCAACACTACCCAGCAGCAGGGAACGTCAGCTACAGGCGGCGCCGGAGGAGCAGGCAACGGAAACGCCGCGAACAAACCGGCGTCGACATCGCCTTCCGGAGGAAACGGCTCTGGCGGCAACGCCCAAACGCCGGCCGGCACGACTACGACTACGAACTCGAGTACAGGAGGACAAAATTAATGCCTGAAGGTATTATTGTGAAGGCATTGAGTGGTTACTATTATGTGAAGTCCGCCGGTTCCGCAGAGGAGCCGGTACAATGCCGGGCGCGGGGGATCTTTAAGAAAAGAGGCGTCTCCCCGCTGGTTGGAGACCGCGTTATCTACGAAGTTACGGAAAACGGGGAAGGCACGGTGGATGAAGTGCTGCCGCGCTCCACCGAGCTGATCCGGCCGCCGGTCGCCAACGTGGAGCAGGCGGTGCTTGCTTTCTCCGTGGCGGAACCGGCGCTGAATTTGCAACTGCTGGATAAATTTCTGGTTCACACGGAAAACGCCGGCCTCGATACGATCATCTGTCTCACCAAGTCGGATCTTCTGGACTCCGAGGACGAATCTGCGGAGGCCGCTTCGCAGGAAACGATAACGATGCAGGACGCCAAGCAGCTCTACGAGCAGATCGGGTATACCGTCATCATCACGAGCACGAAGACGGAGGACGGGATATCCGAGGTGCGCTCCCGGCTGGCGGGCCGGATCAGCGTCTTCTCCGGCCAATCCGGCGTCGGCAAATCTTCGCTTCTGAACGCATTGGTGCCCGGCCTGATGCTGGAGACGAATCAAATTTCGTCCAAGCTCGGTCGGGGCAAGCATACGACCCGGCATGTCGAGCTGATCGAGCTGGAAGGCGAAGGAGGCGGTCTCGTGGCGGACACGCCCGGCTTCAGCCAGCTTGATTTCGTACAGCTGGAGCCGGAGGAGCTGTCCAGTTGCTTCGCCGAGATGAAGCGTATTGCTTCGGGCTGCAAGTTTCGCGGCTGTCTGCACCAGCACGAGCCCGGCTGTCAGGTGATAGCGGCGGTGGAGAGCGGGACGGTCGCTGCGAGCCGGTACAAGCACTACCTTGTCTTTTTGCAGGAGATGAAAGAACGGAAACGGAGGTACTGACATATGCGGGAATTGTTAATTGCCCCTTCGATTCTGTCCGCGGACTTTGCCCGTCTGGGCGAAGAAATCCGCGACGTCGAACGCGGGGGAGCCGACTGGATTCATGTGGACGTGATGGACGGCCACTTCGTACCTAATATTACGCTTGGGCCTCCTATCGTGCAGGCGGTTCGTCCGCACACGAAGCTGACGCTGGACGTTCATCTGATGATATCGAAGCCGGACGATTATATACGCGCTTTTGCTCAGGCCGGTGCGGATTACATATCGGTGCACGTCGAAGCCTGCACGCATCTTCACCGGACGGTGCAGCTCATCAAGGATCAAGGCGTTAAGGCCGGTGTGGTATTAAATCCGGCTACTTCGCTTTCAACTTTGGAGCATATCGCCGAAGATGTGGATCTGGTGCTGCTGATGACGGTTAATCCCGGGTTCGGCGGACAGCGGTTTATTGCCTCCAGCCTTCCGAAAATTACGGCGCTTCGTCACATGCTGGACGAGCGCGGGCTTGGACACGTCCACATTGAGGTGGACGGGGGAGTGAACGAGGAGACGGCGGAGCTGGTCAAAAAGGCCGGGGCGAACGTGCTCGTGGCCGGCAATGCGGTGTTTGCCCAGGCGGACCGCAAGGAAGCGATCTCGCGCATTCGCGGCGGTTCCGACAAAGGAGGCAGCTCTCTTTGAAAAAAACGCTGATGCTGCTATTGTGCAGCTTTTTGGCGGGACATCTGCTGCTTATCTTCTCCTGGCACGAATTCTCGATCTTCCGGTACATTTATTCGCTTGGGGCGCTGTTCATAGGCATTTATTATTTTAAAACCTATGAGAGCAAAGGGCTGCGGATCAGCTTCATCCTCGTATCGCTCGTGTTCTGGGTGCTGCTGACCATAGTATACGTGATGATCGGCAAAATTCCGATTCTTAATCTGGAACCGCCGGGCTTGAAGCTGGAGTAGTAAGAACGCGCAGGCGAATGCATTTTTTTCCCTTTATCCGCATAAGATGACTACAAGAGTTGCCGCTCTTGTAGTTTTTTTGTTTCGGGTCATCACCTTTTCCGCAGGCGGCGAATACAATGGAGACATAAGGTGAATTCGTACGGCGGCGCCATTTTCGGTCAAGCGGCGGGCGGACGTTCGCGGCCGTGCGGAACATGCGAGGGAGGGGTAGAAATGAAATTTTATACGATCAAGCTACCGAAGTTTCTGGGCGGTGTCGTGAAAGCGATTTTGAACTCGTTCAGCAAAAGCTGAGCTTGTACAAAGGACATAGGCTCGCCGCCGGGCGTTCATTACGATGCCTGTGACCTAAGACGGATACATTCATACTTAGGGCGCCGTTACGTCTTTCGGCTGCCCATCTGAAACGTACCGACGAATTCGTGGAGCGGATGCATGCGGCCGGATTCTGATAACGGCCGGTCCTGGGGCGCGAAGGACCGGGCCGTCTGTCTTGGTTAAGCGAAAAAAGCACCTGAACGGGTGCTTTTTGTCATCAATCGCCATGTTGGCGACCCATTGGCTCGGCTTGGGGGTTTGACATAAAAGAAAAACAACCGCCGGGTGGCGGTCGCTTGTCTTGGGAAACCATAAGTTTCATTCACAGTTGGCTTGATGCAATATGGCATCTTGCAAGCGTTGGAATTACACGCGCTCAACAAGGCCGGATTTCAAAGCACGGGCGCTTACATAAACGCGCTTCGGCTTGCCGTTTACCATGATGCGGACTTTTTGCACGTTAACGCCCCAGGTGCGTTTGTTTTTGTTGTTGGCGTGGGACACGTGGTTGCCTTGGCGTGGGCTTTTACCAGTAATCGTACATTTGCGGGACATGAGTTACACCTCCTGACACTTTCATACCGAACACATACCCCAATATATTATCATATGGATAACTGCGGCGTCAATCTACGCGAGTGGCGGTTTTGCATTTCTTTCTGATGTCGATTATAGTAAAATGGAAGGTAGTCGTAAGGTAGGACGGTTGCGAAATCATGCACCTGCTTTTTTGGCGGCGTAAGCTAATGCTTAACGGCTCTGACAAGCTATTCGCCAAGCAGGGCGGTAATTTCGGAACAGTCAGCAAGTAACCCGGAGGAGGAACATGCCATGCCTATGCAAATCGACAGCGAACTCGGCAAAGTATTCGTATCGAACGAAGTGGTGGCGGTATTGGCAGGATCGGCCGCTCTCGATTGTTACGGACTGGTCGGCATGGCTTCGCGCAAACAGCTTAAAGACGGGATAGCGGAACTGCTCGGCCGCGAAAATCTGGGCCGGGGCATCGAAGTCCGGAGCGAACCGGACGGGGTGCATATCGAACTGCATATCATCGTCAGCTACGGAACCAAAATATCCGAAGTTGCGCACAACGTGCAGTCCAAAGTGAAATACGTATTGAACGAGGTCGTCGGATTAAAGATCGATTTCGTACATATAGTCGTCCAAGGCGTGCGAATCGCACGCTGAGACGGCGTTCGAATCGGCAGAATATCCGAGAGGAAGGGGTTTTTTTTTGAGTAAGCGCTTTAATTCACTGGATGGTTCCACTTTTACTAGCATGATTTATAAGGGCGCGGAAGCATTACACGCGAACGTTGCGAATGTGAATGCTCTGAACGTATTTCCCGTGCCGGACGGAGACACGGGAACAAACATGAATATGACTTTGACCTCCGGTGTCGAAGAGCTCAAGAAAAAAACGTCTCCGCATATCGGCAAATCGGCCGAAGCGCTGTCTAAAGGGCTGCTTATGGGCGCCCGGGGCAATTCAGGAGTAATTTTGTCACAATTGTTCCGCGGATTCGCGAAAGCGGTACAGGACGCGGAAGACATTGATGTCCATAAATTTGCGGCTGCGCTCCAACAAGGCGTAGATACGGCTTACAAAGCGGTAGTGAAGCCGGTAGAGGGAACGATTCTGACCGTTGCGCGCGAAGCGGCCAAACATGCCGTCGCCTCGGTTCGGCGCAGCTCCGATATCGGCGAGCTGATGAAGGAGGTTCTGGCCAAAGCGAAGGAAGCGCTGGCCCGGACGCCGGAGCAGCTTCCAGTATTGAAGCAGGTTGGCGTCGTCGATGCCGGCGGCCAAGGGCTGGTTCTTATCTATGAAGGTTTTGCAGCGGCGTTAAGCGGCGATATGCCGGTTACGTCTCTTATGGCGGAACCCGGTGCGGCTGCTGCCTTGCCTGGACATGGAACGGCCGAGCCGAGATCGGCCCAGGCCCATCTGGCGACGGAGGACATCGAGTTCGGATATTGCACCGAATTTATGATCCGTCTGGAGCCGGGCAAGACGCCCGGACTTGCGTTTGACGAGTTGTCGTTCCGCGGCGAGATGGAGAAGTTCGGGGATTCCGTTCTGGTCGTCTCCGACGACGATCTGGTCAAAGTGCACCTGCATGCCGAGCATCCCGGCGAAGTATTGACGCTTGCCCAGCGGTTCGGCGAGCTGGTCAAAATTAAAATTGACAATATGCGCGAGCAGCATACGCATATATTGGAAGAAGGCGCTGCTCCGGCCACATCCCATCATGCGGCACCGGCGGCGCAGCCGGCCCGCGAAGAAGCTCCGGCGGCGAAGCCGGAGGCGTCCGGAAAACCGGCGAAGCCGTACGGCTTCGTAGCGGTGGCGGCCGGAGACGGCGTGGCCGCCATCCTGTCGAGTCTGGGAGCCGATGTCGTATTGTCCGGCGGACAAACGATGAATCCGAGCACCGAGGATATCGTCAGCGCGATCAAGCGTGTTCATGCCGAGACGGTGTTCGTGCTGCCGAACAATTCGAACATCGTGCTGGCCGCTCAGCAAGCCCGCGATTTGCTGGACCGGAACGTGATCGTCATTCCGACGAAGACGATTCCGCAGGGAATGGCGGCGCTGTTTGCCTTCCAGGCGGGGGCGACTGCGGAGCGCAACACCTCCATGATGGAGGTGGCGATCGCACGCGTTCATTCGGGACAAGTTACGTACGCCGTCCGTGATTCGCAAATCGACGGAATGGACATTCGGGCGGGAGATTATCTCGGCATTCATAACAGCAAGATTGTCGCCTCGACGCCGGAGCTTCTCGCAACGTGCCGTCAGCTGCTGGACAGCATGATGGCGGACGGCGGAGAAGTGGTTACGGTGTTGACAGGGGCGGATGCGGCGGAGCCGGTCACGAGCCAGCTTGCGGCACTCATCGAAGAGACGTATCCCGACGCGGAGCTCGAAGTGCATGCCGGCGGCCAGCCGCTGTATTATTATTTATTTTCGGTAGAATGATAATTATTCACTTATGAAGGGGTGCGCCGATGGGGAAAGTCCGAATAGTGACGGACAGTACGTCCGACATTCCGGAGTCGGTCCGGAAAGAATACGGCATTGAGATGGTGCCTCTAAAAGTACATTTCGGTACGGAAACGTATTACGATTCGATTACGATTCAATCGGACGAATTTTATAACAAGCTGACGTCCTCGCCTGCGCTGCCGACGACGTCCCAGCCGTCGCCGGTTGATTTTCTCGAAATCTACAAAACGTTGACGGAAGATCCCGAGACGGAAGTGATCTCGATTCATCTGTCCTCGGCGATGAGCGGCACGTATCAGTCGGCCGTACTGGCCAAGTCGCTGCTGGAGGATAAGCCGAATCTGACGATCGTCGATTCGAAGTCGGCCTCGTACGGAATCGGCCTTCTCGTAGTCGCAGCGGCCCAAGCGGCTCAGGAAGGCAAAAGCAAGGAAGACATTCTGGCGCTGATCGAGAAGATTCGCCGGGAACTGCGCATTTATTTTCTGGTCGGTACGCTCGATTATTTGCAAAAAGGCGGCCGGATCGGCAAAGCGGCGGCCATGTTCGGCTCGCTGTTGAATATTAAGCCGATATTAACGATCGACGACGACGGGGAAGTGAACTCGATCGATAAAGCCCGCGGGCACAAAAAAGCGATGGCGCGCATCGTCGAGCTGATGAAGACGGACTTCGGCGGCAAGGAGTTGCACTTGACCGTGGCCCATTCGCAATGCCGGGAGGCGGCCGAGGAGTTCAGCACGCTGCTGCAGGAGCATTTCCATATTTCCAAACTGACGTATACGGACATCGGTCCGGTCATCGGTACGTACACCGGTCCGGGTACGGTGGCTGCATTCGCCATCCCGGCGTCATGAGCACGGATCTTCATACGCTTCCCGTCCGCAGCGTGAAAGGCGTCTCTTTGGCCAAAGCCAAAGAGCTGGAAGAGCTCGGAATCGACTCGGTCGCCCGCCTGCTGGAATATTTCCCGTTCCGGTACGAGGATTACCGGATTCGGGATCTCGCGGACGTCAAGGACGGGGAGAAAGTAACGATCGAGGGCAAGCTGTACAGCGAGCCAAGCGTGCAAATATACGGGCGCAGCAAATCCCGCATGACCTGCAAGGTGTTCGTCGATCCGCTAATGGTCCAAACCGTCTGGTTCAACCGGCATTTTCTAAAAGACAGGCTGCGGCCGGGTGCCCAGCTCCTGCTGACGGGGAAATGGGACAGCCGCAGGCTGCAGCTTACCGTCGCCGAGTGTGAGTTTCCGGGAGGAAGCTCGTCCCGGTCGGGGACGCTGCAGCCTGTTTATTCGATTACGGGGGCGCTTGCCCAAAGATGGATGCGCAAGACGATCCAGCAGGCGCTCGTCCAGTTCGGGGCTCTCGTCGCCGAGGCGCTGCCGAAGCAGTTGGTCGACAAATACGGCTTCATGCCGCGAAAGCAGGCGGTGTACCGGATTCACCATCCGGACGATGTGGAGGAAGGCAAGCAGGCCCGCAAACGGCTTGTGTACGAGGAACTGTTTTATTTCCAATTAAAGCTCCATGCGTTCCGTGCCATCCAGCGCCAAAAAGAAGACGGCGTCGCTCACGAATTCGACAACGAGGACGTGCGGCAATTCGTCCGTGCGCTGCCGTTTAAGCTGACCGATTCGCAGAAAAAGGTGATCGCGGAAATTTTGCACGACTTGAAGGAGCCGTATTGTATGAACCGGCTGCTGCAGGGCGACGTCGGTGCAGGCAAAACCGTGGTGGCGGCGGCCGCCTTGTTTGCGACCGTAAAAGCCGGTTGCCAGGGGGCGCTTATGGTGCCGACGGAAATATTGGCCGAGCAGCACAAGCGGTCGCTGGAAAAGCTGTTCGAGCCTTACGGAATGACGATAGGGCTGCTTACGGGCAGCCTGACCGACCGGCAGCGCCGGGACGTGATCGCTTCGCTTCATATGGGACTGATCGATGTGGTCGTCGGGACCCATGCGCTCATCCAGGACGATGTGCTGTTCCGGAAGCTCGGGCTTGTCGTAACGGACGAGCAGCACCGATTCGGCGTCAATCAGCGGAGCATCCTGCGCCGTAAAGGAATGAACCCGGACGTGCTCACGATGACGGCTACGCCGATTCCGCGTACGCTCGCGATTACGGCGTTCGGCGATCTGGACGTATCCACGCTGCGCGAGCTTCCGAAAGGGCGCAAGCCGATCAAAACGTATGCGGTCGGACACGACAAGCTGGAGCGGGTCATCGGTTTTATCCGTAACGAAGTGAGCACGGGCCGTCAGGCGTACGTGATATGTCCGCTGATCGAGGAATCGGAGAAACTGGACGTGCAAAATGCGATCGACGTGCACGCCCAGATGTCGCACGCATTTCCGGAGTTCCGGGTAGGGCTGCTGCACGGGCGGATGACGACCCAGGAAAAAGACGAGGTTATGCGCCAGTTCAAGGAGAATCAGGTGCAGGTGCTCGTCTCGACGACTGTCATCGAGGTCGGCGTCGACGTGCCGAATGCGACGGTGATGGTCATTTACGATGCGGTCCGGTTCGGCTTGTCCCAGCTTCACCAGCTGCGCGGCCGTGTCGGCCGGGGGGAGCATCAGTCGCACTGCATTCTGATCGCCGACCCGAAAAACGAAACGGCGAAGGAGCGCATGCGCGTCATGACCGAGACGAACGACGGCTTCGAGATCGCCCGCCGCGATTTGGAGCTGCGCGGTCCCGGCGACTTTTTCGGCACGAAGCAGAGCGGCCTGCCCGAGTTCAAGCTTGCGGATATGATGAGCGATTTTGAAATTATGGAGATGGCCCGCGACGACGCGGCCGAGCTGGTCGCCCAGCCGGATTTCTGGACGTCGGCAGAGATGCTGCCGCTGCGCGAATTTTTGCAGAGAGAGCATATTCTGGACGGAGAGCGGCTGGACTGAGTTGGTTAGTTGGTTGGTTGGGCGAAGATTGTGGTTATCGTTTGGGTTGGAAGCGCCGGCTTGCCGGCTGCCGCGTTAGGAAAGCGAACCTCCATCCGCTGTCGGCTGGAGTGCGCTGCTTGGTATGGACATGGGACAAACGATGAGTTTAGTCCGATGGATCTGCCAAGCCGGTGCGCTCGGCAAGCGGATTGGAGGTTCTTTTCGAGAGAGCTGGAATGTATAAGTTCTTCACCGTGCTTAAGCGGGTAAAGGGCCCCTTGCTTGTCGAGTCAGCGACTGTCGCAAGTTGCTGCAGTTACAATGAAACTCGTAAGCGAATAGGAGAAGAAAGAGGCTGGCCGGATATGAATCGGTGTGGAGAACAACCACGATGACCGTTCGACTTTCTGTCCTGCTGCTAGCTGGGGGAGGGGGAACCGAATAGGAGCGGTTTGCAGCTGCGAAAGAGATGTGCGGCCTCATCTAAGTCGAAGGAGTCCCCCAAAACCTCATCAACACCGGCTGGAGCGAAGGTGCTCATTCCCTCCCGCCCATCCACGTATGGGTTTGCACGTCAAAGAGCCGTCCGGGCGTAGTGTCGATTTTTAACACTGTCTGCTTAAAGGGGATACGATCATCTTGACCGGACGGTTTTTCTTACGTTCGCTGTCCTGTACGGAATGGGCGGAGACGCCCGAACGCGTGAAGGAGGCGTGCTGACGGGACTGCTGGAACTGCAGGAACTGCAAAATTGCGGTTCCCGGTCCGGAATGGAAGGTGAAAGCCGATAGTTGTTCCTCGGGCAGGCAAAACGACGGCCTATCCGGCATACAATTAGAGACGACCACTTCGGGAGGTGTCCGGCGTTGAGCTATCAAAAGTATGGAATTCCGCGCGAGCTGGTGGAGAGGGTCCGGAAAAAGCTGAAGCATCCGGAGACGAAGGACCGGGTCCGGGCGATTATGGACGGGGTGACGAAGGGGGACTTGCAGGACCGCTCCAAAGTTAAGACGCTGCTTAGCAAGACGGCCAAGGCGCTGGGCGAGCCGATCTCGGACGGATTGGCCAAACAGATCGTACAGATGGTTCTGGATCTGAAAATCGATCCGAACAATACGTTTCATTTGATTAAGTTGTGGGGGATGTTCCGGTAGGCCGCCATCCCCTTCGCTTCCCTTGTCGGGCGAACCGTTGCCGCTGTCGCCTCTTAATAATCCAGAAGACGTCCATGATCATGCCATTGACCGTACATTTTATTTGCTTTTGTGTAAGTAATGAATTTGTCTAACCGACTCCTAAATAATTCCGGCTGATTTTTATAGCTTTGGATCGTGTCGATCCGAATTCGTTTATAAAGAGCTGGAAATGCCAAAAAATTCTCGTATACTTGCCTTTCCTCTTGCAGTCTTTGCTCGATAACCGTATCTATTTTAAAAGAATCGGGGTCCATATCAGGAAGCACCTTTCTTCCTTCGTCTCTCATGAACCCCAACTTTTCGAGGCGGCGGACACGTTCTTTATTCAATTCCGTCCATGAGCTTTTTTTGCTTCTGGGAGATAATCTTTGCGCCAGCTCCGTCTCGGATATTTTCTTTTTGACCCCATCGATCCAGCCAAAGCATAAAGCTTCCTCGACCGCGTCCAAATATAGCAGCGCATCCGGGTTTGGCGTCATGCTCACGATTACCCAGCAAAATGTTTCCGTTTTACCATTTTCCTGTAGCCAACTCCTCAAGCCTTCTCTTGATGTTACTTTAATCAGATGTTCAATATCCATAAATAAATACGTTCTCCTTCCCGGGTATGGAGAGTCATTTCAGTTGGTTACGGTGTATATGCCCAAGTCGATGTCGTAACTGGGAGCTAGAGAATGTAGAGGCACCTATCTTCATAATAGCAAGGATGACTGATCAAAGTCACGTTAGCAGCCATCGCCCGTTATCGTTAGAAGACCTCCGGCGCGTGTTAAGATCCGACAGGATGGACATTCCCTCGGAGCCGATCGCTGACGTAATGGCACCGATGTCCTATAGGTTCATCAGCCTGGCGAACGCCATTCCTGCAACGGAACGGCGTTTTTTGTTTTGCAAACCCCGCCTGCGCGGCATGCCTCCCACCTAAAAAAAACACAAGTTCAATCAAAGGGACTCCATTGTTGGCGAACCGCTCCCGCCTTATGATTAAAAAGAACAAGCGCTTACAAATCTAGGCTTGCACTACGACAACAGACGGTTGGGGGGAGCGGAATGGCGGCTGCAATACAACCCGAGGCCAAGAAGGCGATCAAGTCTTCGCCCCGCGGAAGATGGCTGGATTACATGTGGAAATACCGGGCGCTGTACTTCATCTCGATACCGGGGATCGTTTACTTTTTCATATTCAAATACGTTCCTTTGTTCGGCTCGGTGATCGCGTTTCAGGATTACAACATTTTCAAAGGGTTTACGGGCAGCGAGTGGGTCGGGCTGAAACATTTTAAAACGATGTTCGAGCATTACGATTTCCTCCGCATCTTGAACAATACGATTTTGCTGGGGCTGTACGATCTGTTCATCGCATTTCCGGCCCCGATCGTCCTGGCGCTGCTGCTTAACGAGCTGAGACTCGTGTTGTACAAGCGGGTGCTGCAAACGGTCGTATATATGCCGCACTTTTTGTCCTGGGTCATTATAAGCGGGATTGCGATCGGCATCTTGTCTCCGTCGACCGGCATTTTGAACAAAGCGCTGTCGCTGTTCGGCATCGATCCGATTTACTTCCTGGGCGAAAATTCGTATATCCGCACGATCTTGATCGGCTCGGGCATATGGCGCGATACCGGCTACGGTACGATCATTTATTTGGCCGCTCTGGCGGGCATCAATCCCGACCTGTACGAAGCGGCTGAAGTGGACGGCGCGAGCCGGTGGAGGCAGACGCTGTCGATTACGCTGCCGTCGCTGCTGCCGACGATTATGATTTTGTTTTTGCTTCACATCGGCAAGTTTCTCGATCTGGGCTTCGAGCGCGTGTACGTGTTCCTCAATCCGCTTAATACGGAGAACGGCGAAATACTTGATACGTACATTTACAAGGTCGGTCTGCTGTCCCAGCAATACAGCTACACGACGGCGGTCGGTTTGTTCAAATCGCTGGTCGGGCTGATGCTGATCGTCATTGGCAATGTGTTCAGCAAAAAAACGACGGGTGAAAGTCTTTACTAAGGGGTGAGAAACTTGAGAAAATATAGCCGAGGACAAAATATGTTCAACGCGTTCAACGTCGTGCTTCTCACCGTCATCGCCCTGACGATGCTGCTGCCGTTTCTGAACGTGATCGCGCAATCGTTCAGCAGCTCGGAAGCTATTATTAACAACCAGGTCGGCTTGTGGCCGGTGGACTTTACCTGGATCAACTACCAGTACGTGTTCAGCGACGCCTCGATCTGGCGCTCGTTCGGAGTTACTGTATACATTACTGTGTTCGGCACGCTGATCAATCTGATCGCAACCGCGTCGCTCGCTTATCCGGTTTCCCGTCAGGAATACGTCGGACGCCAAGCCGTCGTCATGTTTGTCCTCATTACGATGGTATTTACGGCCCCGCTTATTCCGAACTTTATATTGATGAAAAATTTGCATCTGGTCAATTCGCTATGGGTGCTCCTGATTCCCGGGGCGATCAGCGCGTTTAACTTTTTCGTCATGCGGTCGTTTTTCATGCAAATTCCGGCGGAGCTGATCGATTCGTCCCGAATCGACGGATGCGGCGAGCTGCGGATTATTTCCAGTATCGTGCTGCCGCTGTCCAAGCCGGTAATGGCCTCGCTGGGTATCTTTTATGCGGTCAACCATTGGAATACGTATATGAGCGCGCTGTATTACATCAACAAGCCGGCGCTGTGGCCGCTGCAGGTGAAGCTGAAGAAGCTGTTCGAGACGGACGATATCAGCATCGACCCGTCGTCCCAGGTGTTCAGCTCGCTCGCGCACACTTCGCCGGAAGGCATCAAAATGGCTGTCATTATGATCGCCACGGTTCCGATTATTCTCATCTATCCGTTTCTGCAGCGACATTTCGTCAAAGGCATGATGGTCGGTTCGGTCAAATCGTAGGGCGCATGCGTCTTCGTCCCGGCCGATCTGCGGTGAACGGAACATGTCGCGGTTCAGACGGCGGGTGGGGCTTCGGACCGGAAGCAACGTCAATCCAATCGAAGCGAAGCAAACGAAACGGGCCGGCCCTTCACCTCCGTCCTCTGTTACAGACGGGAGAACAGTGTTGGAGCGCTAGCTGTTGGTTTGTCCGCAAAAGGGGCGCTCACCATGTACAGCATTCTGATCGTCGACGACGAGCCGATGATTCGCAAAGGGCTCGAGAAAATGATCCGGCAGACGGAGTCGCTGGACTGTTCCATCCGCATGGCCGAAAACGGGGAGGAAGCGCTTGCCCGAATCCGCGAGGAACGACCGGATTTTGTATTCACGGACATTCGCATGCCGCGTATGGACGGGCTGGAGCTGTGCCGGAGGCTGGCCGAGGAGGAGCCGGACGTTCAGGTCGTCGTCATATCCGGCTACGGCGACTTCGAATACGCGCAGAAGTGTGTCTCGTACGGAGTCAAGCAATATTTGCTGAAGCCGGTCGGCGTCCAGGATATGCGGGATACGCTGGCTAAGCTGACGAACGCGCTGGGCCGGAAGCAGTCGCCGTATTATTTGTCGGTAGCCCGGCTGGACGAATGGGTGGAGCAGATGGAGGTCGCGGTCTGGAGCCTCCACAGCGAAGAGCTGGAGCGGCTGCTGGAACGGCTGGAGTGCGATTACGATTTTGCCCAGCTGACGGTAAGCCGGCAAAACGAGGCGCTGCAGGAGCTGTACGCGCTGCTTGTGAAGAAGCTGGCACACCGCGATGTCGTGCCGCACGACAAAGAGCTGCGGCTGGAGGGCATCGCCACGAGCGCCGAGTCGTTCGGACGGCTGGCCGAGGCGGTTCGCAAAATCGCCGCCGATTTGAAGGCGAAGCGCAAAGGCAAGGCGAAAAATCCGGTGGAGGCGGCGAAGGCGTTTATCGACGAGCATTTGTCCAAGGAGGTGTCGCTGGAGGAAGTGGCGGACGTGCTGGGGCTGAATCCATCATATTTCAGCCAGCTGTTTAAGCAGACGACGGACGAAACGTTCGTCCAGTACCGGACCCGCCGGAGGATGGACAAAGCCAAGAAGCTGCTGGAGCAGCCGCACTACCGGATTACGGATATTTCCTACGAGGTCGGTTACGCCGATCATCCGCATTTTACGAAAATGTTCAAGAAGCATACCGGTTATTCGCCGTCTGAATACCGCAGCAGACTCGGGATCGAATGATGAAGAAACGTCTGTCGAGACAGCTTTTCGTCTATTTTCTAGTCGTCATCGTCATGTCGCTTACTACGGTCGGAATTTTCTCGTACACGCAGTCGTCGCGGGCGCTCGACCGCCAGTCGGAGCGGTACATCTCCCAGATCATTACAAGCGCCGCTTATCAGACGGATATTTACTTGAGAACGTATGAGCGGGCGAGCCAGTCGCTGCTTACCAGCATGGATTTGAAGCGCTTTCTCGATATCAATCCGAACGACAGCTACGAGTACTACCAATACTACAATGCGCTGCAAAAGGAACTGTTTCCGACGGTGTTCATTCTCCATCCACAAACGCATCTGATTTATTTGATCGGAGAGCATGGACGCGCCGTCGCGGACGACAATTCGACCCAGCTGTATACGCCGAACTTCCGGCCTGCGGAGCAGTACGCGATGCTGCTCGAGCGGACGCCGGAGAACGGGGCGATTGCGATGTTCAAGTCGAGCATCAAGCCGGACCAGGCGGACCGGATCATTACGATGGCCCGGAGGGTGCGGGGAGTCTCGTCGTATACGCCGAACGGCGTGCTGGCGATTGAGTTCAGGGAGCAGGATCTCGCGCAAATGTGGAAGCCTCTCGATATCGGGGAGCGCGGCTTTTTCTTCATCGTCGACGAACAGGGCGGTTTGATCTACCGGCCGGCGGATTCCGAATATGCGGGCATTTCGAGCGGAGGTTTGCTTCACAAAGTGACGGAGACCGGCAACGGCAGCTTTCTGGAGAAGCTGAACGGGGAAAACCGGCTGTTCGTCACCCGCAAATCGGACTATTCCAACTGGACGATCGCGATATCCGTGCCCGTGCAGGAGCTGCGCGGCCCGGTATCCGCCATCCGCTCGACAACGCTTGTCGTCGGGCTGCTGACGCTGGTGGCGGCGATCTTCGCCGCGCTCCGGTTCGGCCGCTCGATCGTGAAGCCGATTCAGGTGCTCAAGAACGGCATGCGCCAGACGGAGAAGGGCAATTGGGCCCATATTCACGTTCCCGAGCGGCAGGACGAGATCGGCAGTCTGATTGTGACGTACAACCGGATGGTGACCCGTCTGTCGGAGCTCGTCGAGGAAGTGTACGCAGCCGAGCTGAAGCAGCAGGGGACGCTGCTGGATTTGCAGGAAACCCGGCTGGAGCGGCACAGGGCGGAGTTTCAGGCGCTGCAGATGCAGATTAACCCGCATTTTTTGTACAACACGCTGGAGACGATCAAATGTTACGCCGTCGTCCAGGATTCCGCGGAAATTACCGAAATGGTGGAGGCGATGGCCTTCATGCTGCGGTATTCGATCCAGACGAATCTGGAGGAAATTACGATGGCCAACGAGCTGAAGCATGTGCTCAGCTATATGACGGTACTGCGGCACCGGCACGGGCGCGACTTCGACATCGACGTCGCGGTTCCTCCCGAGCTGCTGCTGGAGAAGATGGTACGGCTGACGCTGCAGCCGATCGTGGAAAATATTTTTCAGCATGCGTTCCCGGACGGGATCGAGGACCGGCACTACATCCGGATCGACGCGCGGCGCGAGGACGACCGGTTTCTCGTGATCGTCGAAGATAACGGGGCCGGCATGAGCCCGGAGAAGCTGGAGGCGCTGCGGGAGAAGCTGAAGCAAAACCGGCTGGCCGAACCGGACACCGGCTCGATCTATCATCGCGGAGGCATCGGTCTGATGAACGTGCACCGGCGCATCCAGCTCGTATTCGGCGAACAGTACGGCATGTCGGTCGACAGCGAGCGCGGCAAGGGAACGCGCATTACGCTGACGATGGCGGGCATACGCAACAAGCTCAGCATAGCGGCGGACTGAACGGACAGAGGCTGACATTTAAAGCTGACGTTCAGAGTTGACGTTCAGAGCAAAACACTCCGCTCCCAAAAAACAAAAATCATGAGGAGGACGAAACAATGAATACGATCGATCTGACGGGGAAAGTCGCTTTAGTAACGGGTTCCAGCTCGGGTATCGGACGCGCGGTTGCGATCCGGCTCGCGGCCAGCGGAGCGAAGGTGGCGGTTAATTATTTGAAAAATGCCGGCGACGGCGAGGAGACGGTCCGGACGATCCGTGCGGCTGGAGGGACGGCGGAGCTGTTCCAGGCCGACGTCTCGAAGCTGGATCAGATCGATGCGCTCGTGCGCGCCGTCGAGGCCGCCTTCGGCACCGGAATCGATATCCTTGTGAACAATGCCGGTCATCTGGTGCAGCGTTGCTCCAACGCGGATATGACGGAGGAGTTGTACGATACGATCATGGATGTAAACCTGAAAAGCACCGTGTTCGTGACGAAAGCGGCGCTGCCGGGCATGAAGGCCAAGGGCGGGGGGGTTATCGTCAACCTGTCCTCGCTGGCGGGGCATGACGGGGGCGGGCCGGGCGCGAGCGTGTATGCGGCGAGCAAAGGCGCGATCGTCTCTTATTCCAAAGGGCTTGCCAAAGAGCTGGCAGCCAGCGGCATCCGGGTTAATGCCGTTTCCCCGGGTTTTATCGGCCAGACGGCGTTCCATGCGACGTTCACCTCCGAGGAAGGGCGCAAAGCGACGGTCGGGCGCGTTCCGCTTGGACGGGAAGGCACTCCGGACGACGTGGCCGGGGCGGTTCTGTTCCTCGTCTCCGATCTGGCTTCCTACCTGACCGGGGAAACCGTCGAAGTAAACGGAGGCATGTTCATGCGATGAAGACGACACGAATCCGGGAAAAGGTGCGAAGGAGCATATGGGGTCAGCCGGCCTGCGAACTGCTGCGCTGCGAGCTGGATTCGCTGCCGGAGCAGGCGCTGGCGATCCCTCATGAGCCGGGCGGGTGGTGGCACCAATACGTATGCCCGGACCATCATACCGAGCTGCTGTTCGATCCGGCCGAAGCCGATGCGTTGTCGTTCGCTTGTCCTTACGGCTGCCGCCTGTCCGGCGAGCCTTACCGCGGCGCTTGGCTCGTATTCAAGCACCAGGCGCTGGCGCGTTATGCGCTTCAGGCTGCGGCCGTTTATGCGGCAACCGGCGAGGAGTCGTATGCCGCGCTGAGCAGTAATTTGATTGCCGGTTATGCCGCGCAGTTTCCGCATTATCCGGTCCATCCGGACGCTCAGCCCTGGATGCTGAAAGGGCGAGCCTTTCATCAGGCGCTGACGGAGGCGATCTGGGCGACGACGCTGATCCGGGGTTATTTGCTGCTGCGCGACGAAGGTGCTGCCGTCTGGGAAGAAGCGGACGCTGCGGCGATGGAGACGTTTCTCGGCTTGCTGGAAAGCAGTATGGAGCAGTACCGGCACGTCTTGATTCATGAAAAGCGCAATCCGGAAAATAACTACACGGCTTGGCTGAACGCGGCGCTAGCCTGCGTATATGCCGCCCGCGGCGAGAAGGAAAAGCTGCTGGCGCTCGTTGACGGCGAAGGCGGACTGCTCCATCATCTGACGATCGGCGTAAAGCCGGATCAGTTCGAATTCGAGGGCAGCACGTATTACCACATTTTTGTACTGCGGGCGTATTTCATTACAGCGGAGATGGCGGAACGGCTTGGCGTCGATTTGTACGCGGTCCGGGGAGCGGACGGTCAGTGCTTCGAAGGGATGCTGGACGTGTTAGCCGGGCTGGCGAACGATCTCGGCGAGCTGCCTGCGCTGCACGACGGCCCTTACGCGCGGGTGCCCTACGCCCGGGAGATCGCCGAAGTATTCGAGACCGGGCTGACCCGGTACGGGCATGCCCGGTATACGCCGATTCTTGCCGAAGTTTACAGACAGCTGTACGGCGGGCCGGTGCGGACCGGACTGGAGGCTATGGTGTACGGAACGGGCGATTGGACGCCGACGCCTTATCGTATGGATCAGGGAGCGGTGGATGGCTTGGAAGGAGGAGCCCGCGCCCGCTCCGGGATTCCGCCGGCTGACGACTATAATCAGCGCCGTTCGCTGCTGCTTGCCGACTCGGGTTTCGTCGTGCTGCGCCGCCCGGGAAGCAAGCTGTCCCTCCTGGCCGATTTCGGTCCGCATGGCGGCTCGCACGGCCATTACGACAAGCTGCACGTATCGCTTATGCACAAGAGCGGCGCTGTCGCCCCGGACATGGGAGTGGTGCCGTACGGCTCGCCATTGCGGAAAGGCTGGTATGCGGGAACGGCGAGCCATAACACGGTGTCGATCGGCGGACAGTCGCAAGCGCCGCATGAAGGCGAATGCGTCCGATTTGAAGAGGGGGCGGACAGGGCTTACGTCTGGCTCCGCTCGGATCAGGCTTACGTGGGTACGGTGTTCGACCGTCATCTGCTGCTGACTGGGGAATGGCTGCTCGACTGGTTCGAGGTACAGACCGGGGAAGAGGCGGAGATCGACTGGTGGATGCACGGAATCGGAGTTATGGCGCCCGCCGGTTCTCCGGAAGCGTGGGCGGACGGCATCGATACAGGCGCTGAGGGTGTGGTATTGGGCGCCGGCGGCGGTTACTCTTACATTCGGGAGGTACGCAGCCATAAGCCGGTCCTGCCCGGACTAGATACCTGCTTATGGCGGATGACGGTGGAAGGAACGGAGGAGCAGGTGACGGCGGCGATGGTGCTGTTTCCCGTCTCCGAGGCCAAGTTGATTCGCACGCCGGGCGTATCCGTCGATCCGAGCAGGCCGGGGGCAGGTCTGCTTCATCGGCAGCGCGGGCGCTCGGCCAGGTTCATCGCGGTGTACCGGGACGGTGCAGAGCCGTTGTCGCTTCATTTCCGCGAAGGAACGGCTGGAGGTGCCGCGCTGGATATCGCCGACGGGAATGATGTGCGGCGGACCGTTCATTTTACGAAGCAGGCAGGTTTACGTTTGGCAGAGCCAACCCGAGGAGCGTGATCCGGAAATGACGAAGCTGTACGAGCCGAACAGCGGCATATTAACCGTCCCGTATGAACCGAACGAGCGGACGATACTGCTGGAAAATCCGCCGCGCTTCACCTGGATGCCGGCGGCGGAGTCCGACGACCGGTACGTGCTGCAGCTGTCGTCTTCGCCGGGCTTCGAGGCGGAGCGAACGGACGTATACGAGCCTGTTCCATATAACTACTTCACCCCGGATCGGCCGCTTGCCCCGGGTACCTACTACTGGCGTTACGCCCTGCTGATCGGGGAGGAGACGGCGGACGGCTGTGCCGCCGGGATCGGCGCTGAGCCGAATGCGGGTGCCGGGCGGCGGACGGAATGGAGCCGGATCCGTTCGTTTGAAGTGCCAGCAGGACTGCCGGAGACGCCGCCGCCGGGACGCGGCACCCGTTACCCTGCGGCGGGCGGGGGGCACCCCCGCTTGTGGCTGCAGGCCGGTTCGCTTCCGCCGTTCCGCGATGCGGTGCGAAAAGATGCGTCCGCGTACGGCTGGGGCGAGTTTATGGAGAAATCGGTGCTCCCTTGGACGAAGCGGCCGCTCATCCCGGAGCCTGCGCCGTATCCGGACAACAAGCGGGTGGCCCATCTATGGCGCCGCATGTACATCGATTGCCAGGAATGTTTGTATGCGGTCCGCCATTTAAGTGTCGCCGGCATTGTGCTCGAAGACCGCGAACGGATCGGACAGGCGAAGCGGTGGCTGCTGCATGTGGCGTCCTGGAATACGGAGGGAGCGACGAGCCGGGACTATAACGACGAAGCGGCTTTCCGCACCGCCGGCGCGCTTGCCTGGGGTTACGACTGGCTGTACGGGGAGCTGGACGAGGAGGAGCGGGCGGCGGTGCGCCGCAGCTTGTTCCGCCGTACCGAGCAGGTCGCCTATCACGTGATCGAGCGGTCGAAAATCCATCAGGTGCCGTACGACAGCCATGCCGTCCGCTCGCTGTCGTCGGTGCTGGTCCCTTGCTGCATGGCGCTGCTTGGGGAGGAGCCGAAGGCCGAGGAATGGCTCGATTACGCGATCGAATATTTTGCCTGCCTGTATTCGCCTTGGGGCGGCGCGGACGGAGGCTGGGCCGAGGGACCGATGTACTGGACGACCGGCATGGCGTTCGTCACCGAAGCGATGAATCTGCTGCGGTCTTACACCGGAATCGATTTGTACCGCCGGCCCTTTTTCCGGCGAACCGGAGATTTTCCGCTATATGTGTTCCCGCCGGACGTGAGGCGCGCCAGCTTCGCGGATCAGTCTACGCTCGGCGACCCGCCCAGCCTGAAGACGGGGTTTAATGTCCGCCAGTTTGCCGGGGTCACGGGGGACGGACGCTACCAATGGTATTATGAGCAAGTGAAGCGTCTAAACCTTGATGCGGACAGTAAATTTTACAATTACGGTTGGTGGGATTTCCGTTTCGACGAGATGACGTATCTTCACGATTATCCGCCTGTCGAGCCTGTGGCGCCTGCCGGCATTGAAGCGGTCAAATGGTTCAAGGACGTCGGCTGGGTAGCGATGCACCGCGGCATGGACGATCCGCAGGAGCATATCATGCTGCTGACGAAAAGCAGCCGTTACGGCTCGATCAGCCACAGCCACGGCGATCAGAACGCTTTTCTGCTGCATGCGTTCGGCGAACCGCTGGCGATCGAGAGCGGGTATTACGTCGCCTTCGGCAGCACGATGCACCTTCAATGGCGCAGACAGACCCGCTCCAAAAACGTCATCCTGATCGACGGGCAAGGCCAATATGCGGGACTCGATAAGGTGCTGAACATGGCGGCCTCCGGAACGGTGCTCGAAGTGCGCGATACCGGGGACTGCAGCTTCGTCCGATCCGATGCGACCGCCGCTTACAAGCAGCTGGTGCCGGATTTGAAATCGTATGTCCGCGAAATTTATTTCGTAGGACAGTCGTATTTTGTGATTGTCGATCACGTCGATCTGGAGCAGCCGGCTTCCATCGATTGGCTGTTCCACACGCTGCATCCGATGACGATCAAAGGCCAGTCGTTCCGGGTTAACGGGGAAAAGGCCGAGCTTGCCGGCCGATTCGTCTACTGCTCGTCGGGAGAGCTGGAGCTGTCGCAGCATAACGCGTTCACGGACGTTGACCCGGCGGAGATCGAAGGGCTGCCGCTTCACTGGCATTTGACGGCCTCGACCCGGAAGGCGTCCAGCCACCGCATTGCCGCGCTGCTCGTCCCGATGAAGAAGGGGGACGCCAAATACGTCTCGTTTTTTATGGACGATCAGGATCACGGGGTCCACTTGTATTTTACGGAGGACGGCAGAACGCAGCGTATTGAAATCGCCAAATCGTATTAAGGCGCGTCGGGGAAGGCGAGTCGCCATCGTCATGCGCCTCCGGGCCCCGGGCCCCTGGAGCTTCAAAGGGTGCGGAAATCTGAAAAAATGACAAACCGACATAAAGCCACTCCATTGTTGAAATCCGCATCCGGCGATAAGATAGGGCTAGAACTACGATAAAGCGTTTTCAATATAGCGAAAGGGAAGAGGGGTATCATGAACAAATGGTTTAAAGTGAGCTTGGTGAGCACGCTTGCCCTTGGCACCTTAGTCGGCTGCGGTACGAAAGAGGACGGGAATTCCGGCAAAGACGGCCAGGCAGCCGGCCCGGGAGAAAAGACGAAGTTTTCGATCGCGCTGCGGACGCTGGCTTTTAACTATGTGGAGAAGTCCCCGAATCTGAACGAAGACAAGTGGGTCAAGCGGCTGGAAGAAAAAACGAATACCGATCTGAACATCGTGCTCGTGCCGCATAAGGAATATGAGCAGAAGATGGTGCAAATGTTCGCCACCGGCGACGTTGCGGACGTGATGCAGGGCAGCGGAGGCGTCAACGGCAAAGAAATGGCCGGCTCGGTGCAGGCGGGTGTCTTTATGCCGCTGGACGATCTGCTGAAGAAGCACGGGCAAAATCTGCTGAAGAAAATTCCGAAGGACGCCTGGGATCAAGTATCGTATCAGGGCAAAATTTACGCGATTCCGGAATATTTGTCCAATCCTTCGCGGAGAGCGACCTGGGTTCGCCAAGATTTGCTCGATAAAGCCGGGCTGAAGGCGCCGAAGACGGTGGAGGAAACGCTCGACATGCTGCGCGCGTTCAAGAAGCTGGGCGTGGAAAATCCGTATATGGGCCGGCAAGATTTCAAATACGCCGATACGTTTTTTGGAGCGTATGATGTGTACCCGTATTTGTCGATGTTCGAGAAGCAGGGCGACCAGGTCGTTCCGAAGTTTTTCGACTCGGACAATATGCAGAAGGCGCTCGGCGTGTACAAGACGATGTACGATGAGGGCTTGATTAACAAGGAGTTCGCGACGATCAACCCGACGACGTTCAAAAACACGATCCTGGCCGGCAAAGCGGGCATGTGGACGATGAATGCCAACGAGCTGCTGCAATGGGAAGCCCAGCTGAAAGCGAGCGTTCCCGAGGCGAAGCTGGAAATTATTCCTTCCCCGACCGGAACTGACGGCAAGGGCGGCCATTATTTGTACGGATCGGTCACCCGCTCGTATTTTATCAAAAAAGATGTGAAAAACGCCGAAGGCATCGTGAAGTTTTTCGACTGGATGATCTCGGACGAGGCGGAGAAGTTTTTCACGTTTGGCGTTGAAGGCGAAACGTACAAGACGGAGAACGGCAAAATCGTTTATACGTCGCCGACCGATCCGACGGCTGTCGACGAAGAGCGGTACAGACAGGCGTTCCTGTGGATGGTTCAGGATACGACCTACAACAAAGGCTCGCTCGAGCTGACGCCTGAAGGCAAAAAGCTGATTCAGATTTACGATACTGTTCTCGCCAAGGAAGGGCGCGACGGCATCACGTTCGAACCGCGTCTGGAGTCGCTTACGAAAAATCCGGACGTTTCGCCGAACTCCGACACCGCGCCGCCGCTTCTGCTGACCCACATGGTCAAGATGGTGTACGGTAAGGAGCCGATCTCCGACTGGCCGAAAGTGATCGAGGAGTGGAAATCGAAGGGCGGCAACGAGGTCATCAAGGAAGCGACCGACAAGTTCAACAAAAACGAAGGAATCACGATGCCGCGGCGGTAAGGCCGGACGCGGGCCCGGCTTCTTCAGAGGGGATGTCCCCAAAGTCATTAATCTTTTTTCTGAGCCTCATCCAGAACCGATTCCCTCAAGAAAAGGACCTCAGTCTCCACTTTACGTGGAATTTGGGGTCCTTTTGCTCGGATATTGGGACGCCTCTGTCACGCGGACACTTTTGGCCCCCCGATTCAAGTGGGGAGGAAACGCGAATAAGAGCGGTTTGTACGTGCAAACCGCTTCTATTCGTTTCCGTTTGTCGAAAAGGACGAAAATAGAAGGGGCCAAAGACTCCTATTTTGTTCCGGGCTCACACGCGTAGACGGTTTTTCCTGCCGCTATTTTTAGGAAGATCCTGTTTCCGGGGTTACTACGCAGGGTCCTGAGTAGCAGCCTTCTGGGCAGGAACGGGTTTTTGCTGCCGGCTACGGGAGGCGATTCGCTCCACCCGGGGCCTCGGCCTGGGCCGGCCCTAATCGTCGATGGTGAGCCTGCGTATACATTCGGGACTGTCGTTTCTGACATTGCCGACGCCGGCGGCGACCGGGTAGGCCGTCATCTGCTCGGCCGGATAAGGCTGCAGCAGACCGAGCAGCAGGGACGTTTGGCGCATGCTGCGATCCAGCCAGATCGCCTCCTGCTCCGGCGGGACGATGACCGGCATCCGGTCGTGAATGTCCGCCATCAGCCGGTTGGGGGTCGTCGTAATGACCGTGCATGTGCTGACTTTGCGTCCGTCCGGGGTTGTCCACGATTCGTACAGGCCGGCCATCGAGAAGAGCGATTCGTCCTTCATCGTAATACGCATCGGCTGTTTGCCGCCGTCCTGCTTTTTTTTCCACTCGTAAAAGCCGTCCGCCGGGATAAGGCACCGTCTGCGCTCGAAGGCGGTCCGGTAAGCCGGCTTCTCCGCTACGGTTTCGGCGCGGGCGTTGATCATTTTGAACCCTGCCGCTTCGTCCTTCGACCATTCCGGCACGAGCCCCCATTTCAATTCCCCGATCCGGTTGCTCGCCCCGTCGTTAATAACGGCAACCACCATTTGGCCCGGGGCTACGTTATATTTCGGACGGTGGTACAGCGGGAAAAACGGATCGATCTGATACCGTATCAGCAGTTCCTCAAGCGTGACCGTAATTGTGTATCTGCCGCACATGGATAGTCCTCCTTACGGAAAGTTTGTTCGCATCTATACCGAATCCGGGAAAGTTAACTTGGGAGACCATTAACGAACGAGTGGAACAAGTGAACCGATGGGCGTTCGGATTTTTAGTGAAATGGCTTACTGGATCTAGCTTAACGAATGAAAACGGCATGAAAGCGCGAATTTCGGTATATAAAGCTTCCCTGTACGTAGGCCTTTATCGTAGAAAAGGCTTGTGGAGCTGCTGCTCTTACCTCCATTGTACGCTTTTCAAACCGCATCTTCCAGTTCGCTTCCCGTATGCCGTGATCGGCCGGAGCCGGACAAAGTTGGCGCGCATCAATATTTTCCCTCTTGAAACAGGAATATATGTTCGCTTATTGTATATACTAGTAAGGGAACGTTTGTTCTTATTTGTGAGGCTGGAAGTATACGATTTTAGCCGAGTTGAACAGTTACCGCTTGCAAGAAAGCTCCCGCTTGCGCAGAGTTCGTCGTAGAGAAGGCTTCGCTTAGTCACATAGTCGCTTAGTCGGCTTAGAAGCTTTTCTAAAAAAAGGGGATGTTCGAATGGGTGAAGGTGGGACGATGCACATGCCGGACGGAATCAAGCGGACCCCGCTGGAGACGCAGGAAGAGCTGCAATGGGTGCTCGATTACATGCTGCTGCCGGTCGTGCTCGATGTGCTGGAGCGCGATATCCGGACGCTCGATACGCTCGAGCTGAAGATGCCGTTGCTGTATATCAAAAGCTTAAGAAAAGTGCAGGATCGGGTAAGCGGCGAAATGGCCGCCCTTCGCGGCAAGCTGAAAAGCCGGGGAATCCGGATTTACGATCAGCGGCGGGCGAAGGAGCAGCTCGAGGCTGATTTTATGTGCAGGGGCTACCACCGCAAATGCTCGATGCTGTGGGGGCTCGTCAAATCGGAGGTAGAGCGCAAGCTAAGCGTTTATTTGGAGCTCGATCTGGCTCAGTGATGATGGCGGGAAGTTGGCTCCTTGTAACGGTGCGCCGGCGTCCCAGGTACGAACGACCCTCCCGCGGCTGCGGAGGAATAGGCGAATGGCTGGCAGGACAAGATCGGGGGAATAACAACATGGGGAAGAAATTGGAAGGTAATGGTCTGTTCGAATCATCGCGTATGATGCTGCCGGAACATAAGGCGCAGTTTGCGGTCCAGCAGAAGGAGACCCGGCATCGGCAACGCCCTCTGCTGGACGATCAGGCGCTGGAACAATACGCGCTGCTGCTGCTGGAGTCGACGGAACGGCAGACGGATGTCGTCATCTGCGTCTTCGATCCCGTCCGGGACGAAACCGTCCGAGGGAGAGTGGTCAAAATCGACTTTACGCTGCGTCGGGTGAAAGTAGCCTGCGCTGGAGAGACTGTCTCGATCCGGTTTGCGGATATCGTCAACGTTACACGGGGGTAAGAGGACTGGGCGGGTTCAGGCCGCAGACTTAGGAATCGAGGCTTTGCAAGTCCGCTCGGGGCAGCTTGCAGCTCGGCAGGGCTGGGCGGAACAGCGGCCCGCCCGAGTCTGTCGAACAGCAGCGCCGCTGGCTGGCTGAAGCGCGGGCGCATTGTCCCGGCAAGGGCCGGTTGGGTGGGCAGGTGGCTGCTGGATGCTAGAAAAAGCCGCTCCCGCTCTGTCGGTGTGCCGAAGTTCAGGTGCATGGTATCCGGAACAGGGAGCGGCCGGGTGTTGGTAAGAATGACGCTATCGGCTGTTCCGTAAGGGCAGCGTCACCTCTTGCCGGTTGATGACGGCCGGCAAATCCCGGTAAGCGTCCGCCAGCCAAGGGTGGACGACTTTAAGCTTATCCTTTTGCGACCACAGGTAGCCGATATATGCCATTGCTCCATGCTCCAGCGACTTTTCGAGCTGGGCTTTCAGCTCGGCCAGATACGGCGGAGTTCCCGCCTGATCCCACGAGATTTTGTCGGCGACGAAGACGATCCGGTCCAGCAGCGTGGAAGGGGCTCGCAAGGTCGTATGGCAGCCGATCGCATCGAGCACGTCCTGCCGGTTTATCCCGAACAGATCCCGGGCTACGGCAACGGACAGCTTCTGGTGGATGATCATCGGGAACGCCTCTTCTTCCGGGAGCACTTCGATGCCGAGCTTGCGGGCCACGACGGCCCGTTCGGCGCTCGGATAGATGGCGCTAATATCGTGCAGCCAGCCGGCGGTTTCCGCTGCGTCCGGGTCCGCGCCGAACCGTACTGCGAGGGAGCGGGCTTGTGCGCCAACCGCGATGCTGTGCTCCGCCGTCTTGGGGCAGCCGTGCGATTCGAGAAACCGGCGTACGTCCGCTGCCGTATCGCCGCTGTGCTGAAAGGTACGGGCTTCCGTTTCAAAAAAAGGATGCAAGGTCGTTCAAACTCCTTTCAGGAATATCATTTTCTCCCAGTTTACCATAGAACCGCTCTGCCGCTCCGGCCGCCGTTAAAAACCTTTTGCTCCCGTTACCCTTTCGGCCTTATAGTAGAGAAAGTGGAAACATGGCGTTCGGGCAAGAAAGCGGCGTTATGCGGGGCGAAAGTGGCGGACCTGGACCTTGGAAGCGGGCTGTTATTGGCGGCAACACATGATGAGTGCTTTGGCTGTACGGGGAGAAAGGACAATGCGAGGGAAAGGGCGGACGCTATGAACGGTTCGCCATGCAGCGATTGCAACGCGCGGTCTGAGACGTATGGCGCCGGATGCCGTTAATCGGCTTCGGGGGGAATCGGCACAAGTGGCAACAACGGTAATGGCTATCCTTATTTTTATTCTGACGATGACTTTCGTCATCTGGCAGCCGCGGAATCTCGGTATCGGCTGGTCCGCCTCGGGCGGGGCGCTGCTGGCGCTGCTCGCCGGAGTGGTCGGCTGGCACGACGTGGCGACCGTGGCCGGCATCGTTTGGAACGCGACGCTGACGTTCATCGCGCTGATCGTGATCTCGGTCATTCTGGACGAGATCGGATTTTTCGAATGGGCGGCGCTTCATATGGCCCGGCTTGCCGGAGGGAACGGCAGACGCATGTTCGTGTACATCATTTTACTGGGGGCGGGGGTATCGGCGTTTTTCGCCAACGATGGAGCGGCGCTTATCTTAACGCCGATCGTGCTTGCCCAAGTTCGGGCGCTGCGGCTGGAGGAAGCGCGTATTTTGCCTTTTGTCATGGCCAGCGGTTTTATCGCCGACACGACGTCGCTGCCGTTTATTATCAGCAACTTGACGAATATCGTGTCCGCCGATTATTTCGGGATCGGTTTCGTCGAATACGCGTCGCGGATGGTGGTTCCGAACTTCTTTTCTTTGGCGGCCAGCGTAGCGGTGCTGTATATCGTGTTTCGCAGAAACGTCCCCGCGCATTACGACACCGCAGACTTAAAGCAGCCGGCAGCGGCCATTAAGGATAAGCGGTTATTCCGCATTTCCTGGGTTATTCTCGGTGTACTGCTCGTTGCTTATTTGCTCAGCGAGTGGGTCGTTGTGCCGGTATCGTTTATCGCGGGGGCGGTCGCTTTGCTGTTTTTGCTTGCTTCCCGGGGCAGTTCGGCCGTTCAGTCCAAAAAAGTGCTGCTGGAAGCGCCATGGTCAATCGTTATATTTTCCATCGGGATGTACGTCGTCGTCTATGGCTTGCGCAACGCGGGACTTACCGATCTGCTGGCCGGCGTGCTGGAGCAGCTCGCCGCATCTGGCTTGCTGGCGGCTACCGTGGGCATGGGAATGATTGCGGCGGTGTTATCGTCCATCATGAACAATTTGCCGACCGTTATGATCGGTGCTTTGGCGATTGATGGCACGTCCACCGAAGGTATCCTTCGCGAAGCGCTCATCTACGCCAACGTCATCGGCACCGACCTTGGTCCGAAAATGACCCCGATCGGCTCCCTTGCGACCTTGCTGTGGCTGCACATTTTGGCTCGGAAAGGCGTTCGCATCACGTGGGGGTACTATTTTAAAATCGGCGTCGTGCTGACACTGCCTACTCTGCTTATTACTCTCGGGGGATTGTATGTTTGGCTTCGGGTGTTGGGTGGGGGGTGAGGAACGGGCCGGATCAAGCTAACGTCATATGAATAAATACAAAACGCGGCGTCGCCCCTTTCCATTAGAAAGTAAGGCGGCGCTTTTTTAATGGGAAGGAAAGCGCTGAAGTCGCGTGTTGAAGCTATGTCCCAATTTTGGCATGAGCTAGAACTTTTGCTCGTACTAATGTCTTGCAGCAAACCTGCCTTTGGGTTAAAGTGGATGAAAACGCTGGATTATGCAGGGAATGAAGCGGTGATCCAAAGCTTACTCCAGTACTCGTTTGCAGGGTAAAACAGATCGCATGGCCAGAGAAGAGCAAGCCAAACGATTCGCAAGGAGAGTCGTTATGAATCTCATCAACACCGCAAGACTGCGGATCAGACCGTACGAGAAAGAGGAGTTTGTCTCCATTCACCGCATACTCAGCGATCCGGTTACGATGCATTTTTGGCCCTTGCCGTTTACGGAGGAGCAGACTTCGGGCTGGATTCGCAGAAGCTTGGACAGCTATGCGGCCTGGGGATTTGGAAGGGCGGTCATCGAGCTGAAGGAAACGGGCGAAGTGATCGGCGATGGGGGGCTCATGAAGGCTGAGCTGGACGGTACGACCGAGAACGATCTAGGATACATCATTTACTCCCCGTATTGGCATCAAGGGTACGGCTACGAAGCGGCACAGGCGATATTGGACTACGGTTTCGTCCATCTCGGACTGCACAGAATTTGCGCCAATATGCCAATCGATCACCACGCCTCGCGGAGAGTGGCCGAGAAGCTAGGGATGACTTTGGAAAAAGAATATATCAACCGCCGAAACCGGAACCTCCGGACTTATTTGTTCGCGAAAGAGACGGCGGCAAGAGCTTAACACCAAACACTTCACCATCGTTTTTTCATACATATGATCTGCTACAGTTTCGTGTATTCTTTACTATTCGCAGGCAGCAGTAGAAAGGCTTAGTATCGGACTTCTCTCCCCGTATCTCTAGAATTACTATGGAAAGGTAAAGGTGAACCCGAATGATGGACGCGTTTACTAAAAAAAGAATTGAGAACATTTTGGACAGTTACATGGAACAAAAAGTGCCCGAACATGCCAGGGACCAAGTGAAACTCAACTACAAGATCCGCGGTGATTCTGTAACGTTGTTCGAGGAAAGAGTCGGGTTTCGCAGCGATCAATGGATTCAACTGCCCATCGCCCAGTTTCGTAGAAATGAAAACAACAAGTGGACCGTTTACTGGCAGGATAGTAAAGATCGGTGGCATCCTGTCGATGAGATCACTCCAGAAGACGACTTCGAACTCCAATTGCAGGCTGTGGACCGAAATAATCAAGGGATATTTTGGAAATAGGGGCGCGCTTTATGGAGAGCGCTAGAATAGAGCGGATTCGCCGGGAAGAACGCAACTACCACAAGCCTGCTACGAGGAGTACAAGTTGTTCAAACCGGGCTCTTGGTTGCATAAGCCGGTTAGAGCGGTCATGGAAACGATGGCTTTGGTGACTTCGTCCGACGGCCCCAAAACCGTTCTCAATCTCGGCTGCGGAGTCGGCCGTAACAGCATCCCGATCGCAAGCAGGCTGCAAGGCCGGGGCGGAAAAGTGGTGTGCGTCGATATTTTGCAATCCGCGTTGGACAAGCTGCACGAATACGGCGAACAGTACGGCGTTCGGTCGAGCCTGGACACCCGCTTGTTGGATATCGGGGATTTGGCGCAAAAACGAGCTCCGTAAACGAAAAGCGAAAGCATGGATCGCCGAAATCGGGCATACAAATCAGGCTAAGGGGGATTCCACTTGGGAGAAGCCAGATTTTATTATCGAAACGAACACGCTCCGCGGCCCAATAAGCCGACCGGTATCGGAGTAGTCGCGATTATCAGACGTGATGACGGCATTTTGCTGGAAAAACGGTCGGACAGCGACTGCTGGGCGATCATTGGCGGGGGCGTGCAGGAGCACGAGTCGCTAACGGATGCGCTACGCCGGGAAGTTAGGGAAGAAACGGGCTTAACCGTGCACGATGTAAAGCTGTTCGGGACGTTTTCGGACCCTTCCAGAATCGCCGCTTTTCCGGACGGCAATGTGAAACGGATCATAACGATTGCATATGAGGTAGAAGTCGAGCCTTTCTCGGAAATCGGGTGCAGCGAAGAGTCGAAAGAGGTACGATTTATACCGGCCGGTCAACTGCATCAACTCTACATAGCCGAAACACATCTGCCGATCATTCAGTCGATTGTAACGGGTCAAAGCGTTATATTGGAATAAAGGATCACGAGGGAGGGGCGTCCTATGAACGGCATCGACCCGGTCCGGATCGTCAGGCTGGCGGCATGGCTCCAAGTTATCATTTGTTTGTGGATCCTCATTCTGTTTGGGTTTAACGGGGTTTTGCACCATTTCATAACCTGGGATTTGTCTGCCGGCCAGCGGCTCCTTTTGCTCAGCTTCGTGTCGGGCGTCGTGCTGGCTGCCGGTTCGGTTGGCGTGTTAAGGGGGAAAAGGTGGGGCTGGTGGATTACGGTTACGATGTGCATCTATCTTTCCTTCGTCTCGGTTCAAAACCTGTTCCTGCCTGGTCCAGCTATCCGGCCGGGAGTTTCCCTTCTCGTCAGTTTCAGCTTGCTTATCCTTTTTTTTACTGCAGCGGTTCGAAAAACGTATCGGGTGCACCGGCAGAAGCCCGGTGTTTTGTTGATCGTTTCCATAGGTATTGGCGGGATGTACAGGATCGCTATGTGGGTCATTTCGAATAGTATGGTTTCATCCTAATCAAGGCCGGCAGGGAACTTCTCTGACGGCCGGGCGGGAGGACAAGCCTTATGAGACGGTTCCGGCCGCGGCCGAACAAGATCATGCACTATTTTAAAATAATAACGAAGATGTAAGGGGCGCAGCGCACAAGATGGACATCCGGGAAATGAAGCACCGCTACTGGTCCGGAACCGGCTGGCGGCGGCGAGACGGGATTTTGCTGTATTCGAGGGATTTACTATGAACGAATTTATCCGGTATACGATTTTATTTATAAGACAAGGCAGCCGGATTTTACTGCTGAACCGCAATTCGGCACCGGCTAAAGGGCTGTGGAACGGAGTAGGCGGCAAGCTCGAAGCCGGAGAAGCCCCAATGGCCGGAGTTTTGCGCGAGGCATGGGAGGAAACGGGAATTCGTTTGACCGAGGTGGCGTACAAAGGAATTGTCAGTTGGGAGTCGGACGCTTCACCGCGCGGAGGAATGCATGTATTTACGGCGGAACTGCCGTCGTCGTTCGATTACCTGACCCCTGTCCGGATGGAAGAAGGGCTGCTGGACTGGAAGGAGATCGAGTGGGTGCTGTCGGATCACAACTTCGGTATGGGGGAGATTATTCCGCGTTATTTAAGGACCGTACTCGAAGATGATTCTTGTTATGTTCACCATTGTGTCTTTCAACAGCACAAAGTCATTGTTTACGAGCGCAGACAAATGGAGCCGGTGTTAGCCGGTACGGTTATTAGGAAAGGCTGCTAAGATGAAGCAAAAGGTAATCCGAGAGGAGGCTTAACCCCCAACGGGATGGAAGACTGGACAACTATAACACACATGAGCCGAGGCACCGCGGTCCAGCGGAACGCTTACCGGATTATCGGATCGTACGGTTTGCTTGAGAAGCTGAAGCCTTTCCGGCCTGTCGTGGTCGGCACGATCCCTATCGCAATCGATATCCCGGGCAGCGATCTGGACATAGCGTGCGAAGTGGAAGATTTTTTATATTTTGAGCAAACGGTTAGAGAGGCGTTCGGTCATCACGAGTTGTTCGGCTACTCCTACAGAGGTGCGAGGCCTCCACGCGCCGAGCGAGCGGTGGTACGTTTTTGCTGCGATGGTCTTCCGATTGAGATTTATGGAGAGCAGGCTCCGGTGGAGCGACAGAACGGATATATCCATATGGTTGTGGAAGCGCGTCTGTTACAATTGTTCGGAGACCATGCCAGAAACGCAGTTATGGCTAAAAAACGGGCTGGGCTCAAGACAGAGCCGGCTTTTGCCGACTATTTCGGGCTCGAGGGTGACCCCTATCAGGCGCTGCTGGAGCTTGCGAAGGAGCCGGATGAACGTTTGCTTCAAATGCTTGCAGTTAAATAAGGCGGGGTGCGTATCTATAGAAGCTGAAGCTGAACGGAATCCATGCTTAGGCATTCATTTTGTAATGAGGAAAAGATGTCAGCGTAAAACGAACGGAATGGACGTCTATTCATGAATTCAACGTAAATTTTTGACGGGAGCGAGCATGCAGATGAACTATAAAACGATTCTTTTTGACTTTGACGGAACGTTGGCGGATACGCTGCCGGTGTGTATTTATTCGATCGGGGAGGCGTTCTCGAAGTATGACGGGAAATCGCTGAGCGCCTCTGAGGTAGTGGCGATGTTTGGTCCTACGGAGGCTGATATTATCCGGCTTAATCTGGGAAACCGCGACTCCGCAGAAGACGCTGTCCGCTTGTTCTACGATTGCTACGTCCGGGAGCACGACCGGATGGTGAAGCCCAATGCCGAAATCAACAGCCTTCTCGAGCGTTTGAAAGCACGCGGACACCGGATGGGCATCGTTACGGGGAAAGGAAGGGCGGCGCTGGATATCTCTTTGGAAAAGCTGGGGATGAGCGGGTATTTTGACGTAACCGTATCCGGCGACGAGATGACGCGCCCCAAACCGGACCCCGAAGGGGTGCTGACGGCGATGAACGCGCTTGGCGGCATCAAGGAGGAGACGGTGTTTATCGGCGACAGCGAGGCGGATATGCGGGCAGGCCAAGGGGCGGGCGTGTTCACGATCGGAGCTCACTGGCTGGAGCATGTGCAGACACACCGTTTTGATACGACGCCCGATATGTACATTACCCGGGTCGCGGAACTGATTGACTTTCTGGAAGGCTAGCGAAGCCGACATATCAAGGAAGGGGCGCGGTGAGAAGTGAACCCGGGTTTGCCTTATGAAGCTATTATTTTCGATATGGATAATACGTTGCTGAAATCGTCTATAAACTTCCCGCAAATTAAAAGTGAAGTGTTCGCTCTGCTGTGTAAGGAACAACTGCTTCCTCCCGGTTTCCCGGTCGGCGACCATACGATCGCTACCTTAATTGAGACGGCTCGCAATACGCCTGGGATGACACCGGCGCTCGATCAAACGGTATGGGAAATCGTCGTAGAAGGGGAACGGGCGGGCATGGCGGGAGCGGGACTGGAGCCGAATGTAACCGAGGTGCTCGAGCGGCTTCATGGCCGGTATCCGTTGACCGTCCTCACGAACAACGCGTATCAAGCGGCTCTAGAGGCATTGGAACGAACGGGAATTATTCGTTTTTTTGATCATATCGCGGGACGGGAGCAGATGGATGCGTTGAAGCCCTCCTCTTCCGGAGTGGCCGCGCTGCTTGCGCATTACCCGCATATTCGCCCCGAAAAGTGGCTGTCTGTCGGCGATTCCTGGATCGATGGGAAAGCGGCGCAGGGAGGCGGAGTCGCTTTTCTGGCGTATAACGCAAAAGTGGCGGAGCTTGCACGAAGAGAAGTTCCGTCCATCGGACATATTCAATCGATGCGGGAGCTGCTTGGTTATTTGGAGTAGTACAGGCATCGCTGTGTAAAAGGAGAACGTACAGCCTACATCGAGGGCTGCCTCAAAAGTCATTTTGCATTTTTTTGTGCCTCGCTTTAAACCGGTTCCTTGAGAAAAAGGATCTCGATCTCCACCTTACCGTGGAATTGGAGGTCCTTTCGTTTCGAAATGGGGGCGTTCCCGTGGGGCTGACACTGTATTATCTGGGGAAATGTGGACTATACAAGGTCGATGCATGTCAAGGCACCAGCTTGTCATGCCCTTTCGGGTCGAGCATACCGGGATTCAGGCCGGTGGAGCTGATCGCTTCTTCTTTCATAGCGGTGCTGCAGGACTTACATATGTAGAGCTTGGTCAAGTTCATTTTCAGTTTCGGGTAATACGGATCGTTTGCTTCCAGGCGGTACGTTTTGCGGCAGGTCATACACTTCGCTTCGAGTGACAATAGGAATTCCTCCCCATAATCGGATGACTGCATCACCATTATATCCCATTCGGGAGCAGGCGATTGCGGCCAATTGTGAACGGGAGCGTACATTCATGCGCCAGGCGGAAGCGGAATCTGTACGTTTTGACGACCGTTAGGAAAGCTGGCATCGAAACAGACGAAGCCTCCGCCGAAGCTCATCGCTCCGACGAAGGCGCTCCCCTTTATCTTCTTCCCCCGTAACGCGTATGGCGCGCCATGTTTACATTCGCCATTTCACCGCAAAATTCATCCCGCTCACTGCAAGTATAGACATGTTGATACACCGGCACACAATGATGGCGATTCACCACCTCGACTGCATGAACGACCTGGACGATTTGTGGATGATAGTGATTGCGGTACACGACTCTGGGCGGATCGTATATCGCTTTGGTCGGACAATGGAAACCTTGAGAAGACATATCATGTTCCTCCTTCCAGTGTGGAGATTCACGATAGTATACGAAGCGGTGAGGCGCTTCGACTGTACCTTCGCCCGGTTTTCGGGACGAGAGAACATTTTTTTATTCGTTTCGGCCCGGCATCCGCCTTTTTGTAGCGATGAATCGTGTCACTTGCCAAGTGCGGGCGTACCGCTTGCTGCATATGTTACAGAAAAGGACAAGGCAGGTGAACCGAGATGGCACAAGGATTCGATTGTGCAACACCGTTAACCGCAGCGACGGCTGCAGCCTTTAAGCGGGATGGCTACGCCTTCGTTTGCCGGTACCTCGTTCCTTCAACAAGCTGGAAAGCGTTAAATAAATCGGAGACGGACCTGATCAGCGCCGCCGGCTTGCAAATCGTGTCCGTATTCGAAACGACCGCAAACCGGGCGCTCGGCGGACGGAACGCCGGACGGGCAGACGGGCAGACGGCCGTCCAGATTGCGAAGCAGGTAGGCCAGCCTGAGGGAAGCACGATTTATTTTGCCGTCGATTTCGACGCTTTGCCTTCACAGATGACTACGATTATTGACTATATTCGCGGTGCAAATGAAGCGACCCCCGCCTATGATACAGGCGTGTATGGATCGTATGCGGTCGTTCAGGCCGTTCGATCCGCAGGAGCGTGCCCGAAGTTTTGGCAGACGTATGCCTGGAGCAGGGGGCAGGTGGCAAGCGGAATCCATCTCTATCAATACGATAACGGTCCAAGCGGACAGGGGATGCTAATCAACGGGATCATGGTCGATCTGGACGAATCGTATGGGGAAGAAGGGTGGTGGAATACTTTGGCGTACATGATCAAACCGGAGGATGCCAACGAGATCATCGAGCGTTTTTTGGCCCATGAATTCGATAAAGCGTCGGATGCCGACAAAATCCGCCGCAACCAGCTCGCCAACGAGCTTCGTAAAGCTTCGGGACAGCCGGAGCAGATTTATAATGGGTGAGGGTGTGGTCTCCGTCGGTCTGGGCTGGCGGGGACATTTGTTACTACCAAAGGTAAGGAAGGGTGGGTGCCGTGATGACAGATAAGATTGATCAAGCAAAAGCCTCTTCGGTTAAAGAGGGCCGTGTCAATGTGATGGATTTTGGGGCAGTTGGGAATGGAAAAACTGATGATACAAGTAGTATCAAAAATGCGGTTCAGTACGCTTTGTCAAGCAGGCTGCCGTTATATTTTCCGCCCGGAGAATACTACGTTACCGATACAATTATAGATATTGATGGTGCGGGAACAAATATATACGCCATAAAAATATACGGTGCAGGCATCTCGCTATCTACTATTAAATTGGCCAGTACAACGGCAACTATGCCTATCATTAGCGCTAAAGACTGCAGAAACTTATATATTGAAGATATCGGTTTTTTGGGTACAAATAAAACGGGTGTAGGTGTCGCTCTCGGGGATGCGGTCAGAAAAGCTCCTTGTACCCATTCTGCGTTTAAAAATGTGTATTTCAGTTCATTTAATATCGGATTGGATTATAAGTATGGCTGGATCCTGGATGTTTACTCCATAAAGGCTTACTTTAATAACACTGGTGTCAGAGTATCTGCAAACGCTGTTAATTTTTATGGGGGTGCTATTGCGAATTGTGTTCAAATTGGAGTTGATATAACCGGTATTAGTGATGATGTTAGTGATGGAGTTGCATTTCACGGAGGGACTGTTGAAGCTAACGGTATCGGTTTCAAAATTAGATTAGCGGGCGATGTTTTATTAACGGGAGTTTATATGGAGGGGAATCCGAACGGACACATCTTAGCAGGTACTGATCATGGAGATGTAGTTCAGTCGGTTACCGTTATCAATGGCAACATGGCATATCCAAATCCGGCAGTGTTTGACAGAGTCAAATATGTAAAAATAGAAGGTATAAATAAGTACCCTAGCAACAGACTAATGATTACTGAAAATGTAGAGTATCTGAGCTTACCGCCGACAAAGTATAACTACAACGAACACTTGTATGCGAGTGCTGAATTTACGGAAGTAAGAGGCCAAAATCGTCAAACCATGTTTCCATGGTATTCAACAGACTTTTCTTCCATAATGATAGCAACTCCATCTAATTCCGCATATTATTTGGACGCTGGAAAGTCTATTCGAATAAAACCTGAAAAAAATGGCCTGCTCTCAGAGCACAGTTCAAATCTAACAGGAAATAAGGCTATCAAGCATCAATCTACTTATGGAGATACTTTTAATGGTTTGCAAATTCAAATTGACTATGCTCAATTACCAAAAGAAATAAATCAATGGAGTGCAGTGGCCAATTTTTTTGTAGAGCCGAATACAACCTATTTCCGGAGATTTGTAACGGTTAATTATACGGATAAGGCAAATGTTCGGAAACAGTATAACATCTACAACAGTGAACCTACCCAGGCTTCGATCGATGAATTCAAAGGCAGGTGGGTGACCAGTACAATTCCGATAAATATGCATGTGTTTTATGAACAGGTATCAGACTACGCTTCGATTCAATCTATAAGTATAACAGTTGCAAATAACGCCAGAACAGGCGCTACCGGTAACGAATGGTTCGTGATTGATAAACTTGCAATATATCCTTCGAGGTACACACAGCAAATGTTTACAGAAAATCATTTTTCTACATTTAAACCACTTGAAATCCAACCGCAAAGCATCGTTACCGGAGGCTTGTATTTAAAAAGCACTCCAGTTCTCCCAATGGCCGACGAGACGCAACGCGGGAGGGTGTTACTGGTTGAGGGCAAAGACGGCAGTGCTGAAAAAGCTAATTTGAATCTGACATCTGGCTGTAAGGTGAATGGCAGTGTAATTATTACACTTGATGGAACACCTACAATGATTTCACTAACAACTGCGGATAACACTCCCATTGCTGTAGCATCCAAAATAAGAAATGCATCATACAGCGGTTGGACAGTTGGTGGTACTGGTACCATAGTAACATTTGCTTGTAACACTCTCGGACCGAAGATTGATCCGATGTATTCACCCGTTAGTACAGGGGCATCCGGTGTCATGACGGTAGTAACTCAAGGTGCCACAGGTACTGCAGATATTCTCTACACTTGTATGAGACTAGCTAATGGGACTTATGCGTGGAGATCCTTGGAAAATTAAGAGATCATAATGGATAGCCCCGGCGATGTTCGGGGTTATTTTTTATTTGGCTTGCCTTGAAGCACGCATCATCTAGCACAGTTCAGCTGAAGTTGAGCTCGAAACTTTTTTTGTTTGGGCGGAAAGGTTTTCGCTTTTATCTAAGACAACAAAAAACCGCCCCACACAAGGCCGGGCGGATCATAGTCTTTGGGGGCCGCTTGCGCGAACCCCCTCATGGGAGAGGAGAAACCGGACGAAGAGCTTATGGGGAAACGTAAGTCTTCTCCGCGGTTGTCTACGACATCTTGTGAATGTCGATAGCTTCAATATGGCCCGCGGAACCCAAAGATATACATGGCGGGCTCAAAATTTTTGTGGTTTTTTTGCAGAATATGATACGATAGCTACAGCAAAACCGCCATGGAGGCCGGAATCCAACGACGGGCCGGCCGGCCATTTACATAAAGGTGCCCGCAAGCGGGAGAAACGAGGGAACGAATCGTGAGAGTCATTTCGGGATCGGCGAAGGGCAGACCGCTTAAAGCGGTTCCCGGCATGGGAACGCGGCCGACGACGGATAAAGTGAAGGAAGCCATTTTCAGTATGATTGGGCCGTATTTTACGGGAGGAAATGTGCTCGACTTGTTTGCGGGCACCGGAGGTCTGGGCATCGAGGCGCTCAGCAGGGGGATGGAACGGGCGGTTTTTGTGGACGCCGACAAAAAAAGCGTGGAAGTTGTCGCGGCGAACTTGCAGGCGGCCCGGCTATCGGAACAGGCGGAAGTATACCGGAACGACGCATCCCGGGCGATCAAAGCGCTGAGCAAGCGGGATTTGCAGTTTGAGCTCGTGTTCCTCGATCCTCCGTACAAAATGACGGCGATCGAAGAACTGCTCCATTCCATGCAGGAGCTTGGTCTTTTGGCGGACAAGGCAATCGCAGTCGTGGAGCACGATGCAGCCAACCGTTATGCCGATGAGATTGGGGGGCTGGCGCTCCGGAAACGAGTGGAGTACGGTGAAATAGCCGTATCCGTATACGACAAGGTCGCCCCTGCGACCTAGTATAAGGCGAGTGTTCGCCTGCCGAAAAGCAGTCTAATTTCAGCGCCATCAGGAGATGAGGATATGACTACAATTAAACACGATTATACGGTAGCCGTATATCCGGGCAGCTTCGATCCGGTTACCTTCGGACATCTGGACATCATTCACCGGGCCGCCAACGTGTTTGACAAAGTAATCGTGGCCGTTCTGAATAACAGCAAGAAGAGTCCGTTATTCACTGTGGAGGAGCGCAAGCAGCTGCTTGAGGAAGCTACCCGAGGATTGACTAACGTTGAAGTGGACAGTTTCGGCGAACTGCTGATTACGTATATGGCGGCCAAGCAGGCAAATGTAATCGTTAAGGGGCTGCGAGCCGTGTCCGATTTCGAATCGGAAATGCAGATGGCCTCACTTAATCACAAGCTGAACGACAAAGTCGAGACGTTTTTTATGATGACAAGCCCGCAATATTCGTATCTCAGCTCCAGTATCGTGAAAGAGATCGCCCGTTTTCACGGTCCGGTTTCCGATCTGGTCCCGGCCGAGGTGGAAGCGGCGTTGAGGGTGAAGTTTACATAAGCTGAACTTGTCGATTGTTTAGAAGAAAGTTTCTCAACGAACTCTTTCCCACGTCGCCTTTCCAGGTGGAATGACCCTGCCTGTATAAGCGGCAGCTTTTCTACATTCAGGATGTCCTAGATCGCTATGAATATGTTGAAAATGGCGGCCGTCCAGAGCCAAACTACGACGGCTTGCGGAAACGAAGCAGCACCGAGAGCGCGATGGACATGGCGGCGAGTCCGGCAAGGACAAGCGCCAGGTCGAGCATCCGGTAGGGGGCAGCCGCCCACAGGCTCCAGGCGTCCAGTGTTACGGGCTGAACCGGATCGGCTCCGCTTTCCGGCAAAAAGCTGGGCTGTATCCGGGACAACCAGCCCGTTAACGGCCGCCATAATACGAAGGTCAGAACAACGGCCAAGCCAGCGTGGAGGAGACGGGACAGCAGAAACGATATGTACCGGAAGTCGGTATGACGAACGGCGGTTTGTACCTGCAAATGAACCGCGGCTCCGCTCCAGGCGAGCGCGGCGCCGATCAGTGCGGCTGTAGTGGCATCCGGCATACCTTGGGAAGCGCTCAGCCGGTTCGTTCCGATATGAAGCTCGAGCAGCCCGGACAACATGCTTCGGACGGGATCCGCCGGGGACGACAGCCCAGGGACCGCCACAGAGACGACGTCCGCCAGCAGACCGACAATGCCGGCCGTGTCCAGCACGCCGAGCAGCACGGAGAACACGATCATCGTACCGCCGATCATCATGAGCGTTTGGATCGCGTTGGAGACTGAATCGCCGAGCAGCTTGCCGAGAGAGCGGCCATCCTCGAGACGGGCGGTATGCATGTCCGACATGGCGCGAATGAGAAGGGAATTTCCGGTGCGAACCGGTTTCCGTTTGGTTTGTAAAACAGCAGTTGTACCGGGCAGCGGGGCATCCGCGAGGCTGCCGGGCGGTGTCCGCCACAGGAAGCGCATCAGCACGCCCATACCGATCGCGGCGGCATAATGAATGATCGCGATTGCGGCTCCCGCCTCGGGACTATGAAGAAATCCCGCTCCGAGAACGGTCAGTATAAAAAAAGGGCTCGCCACGTGCGAGAGCGCGAGTAAGCGTTCGCCGTCTTCACGGCTGACCCGCTTTTCCAGCCGCAGCTTACTGGCCGCGTCCGCTCCAAGCGGAAGACCACCGACAGTCCCGACGGAGAGAACCCAGCCGCCGATGCCGGGAAGTCGGAACAGAAGCCGGGTGGCGGGCTCCAGCAGCGTACCGAGGCCGCGAATCGCGCCGAAGCCGGACAGCAGCTCGCTTAGCATCAGAAACGGAAGCAGCGAAGGGAATACGATCGTCCACCAGATCGTTAATCCTCCAAGCGAGGACTGAAAAGCCCGTTCGGGAAATAATAGTATGGAAAGCACGAGCACGGCCGTCAGCACGGCGAGCACGACGGTGAATTCGCGGCTTCTCGCGTGAAACGTCCCGAGTTGCATGTGAATCGCCTCCAAACGATGGTGCTACCATGTTTACGCGAAGCGGCGGCGCTTTAGACCAAGCCCCTTCCGAGAACGGCGGGGAGATTGACCGGAGGGAGCACACGGATGATGTACGATCACCACAGAGAACGAGCCAAGCTGAGATGGACGCGCAGCTTTCTGTCCACGTTTCTTATTACGCTGGCGGTTATCTATGCGTTTTATTTCATTCCGGTTCCGTATTACATCTACAAGCCGGGAACGGCGGAAGAACTGAAGCCGATGGTTAGCGTGACGAACGGCGACCCTGAGGAAAAAGGGACGTTTATGCTGACTACCGTGACGATGGGACGGTCCAGCATCTTAAGTTTACTCACCGCCAGACTGAATCCGAATGTGGAAATCCGCAAAAAGCAGGAAGTGCTGCGAGGCAGCTCGGAGCAGGAATATTCGACCCGTCAGGAATATGTCATGCTGGATTCCCAAGGAAACGCCATTCAGGCGGCGTATAAAAAGGCCAATATCCCGTACCAAATCGAATCCCAAGGCGTGCTCGTCATGCAGGCGGTGGAAGGATATCCGGCGCATGGCATCTTGCAGCCGGGGGACCGGATCGTCCAGGTCGGAACGAAACCGGTCATCAAGCATGAAGATATCGTCAACGAAATCAAGCGGCATCAAGCGGACGAGTCGGTCGAGGTCACGATTAAACGGGGGAAGACGGAAAAGAAAGTAGCGATAACGCTGAAGGATTTGAACGCGATCGACGCGGCGAACGGCAAACCCGGAGCGGCGGGCGGAGAAAGCCGGGTCGGTCTGGGCATCTCTACGGCCGAGCTGCTTGAGATTGTACCAGCGCAAGGGGATAAGAAGGTTACGATCAATGCCGGAGAAATCGGGGGGCCATCGGCCGGATTGCTGTTTTCACTGGAAATCCTCAACCAGCTGACTCCCGGGGATTTGACGAAAGGTTACCGGATCGCGGGGACCGGAACGCTGGACACGTCGGGCAATGTGTGCTCGATCGGCGGCATCCGGCAAAAAATCGTGGCGGCCGATCGGGAGAAAGCGGATATCTTCTTCGCCCCGGCCGACCGGAAAAAGGGCGAATGCAATCTGAGCGCCGACGTACCGAATGCATCCGATGCGGCGGATCAGGCGCAAAAAATCGGGACGAAGATGAAGGTCGTCCCTGTCGCCACGATGGAGGAAGCTGTGCATTATCTCGAAACGCTGAATCCGAAATCGTAAACCGTTCCTGCGAAGGCGCACCTGCCGGGATGCAAGTCCTGCCAGGTGCGCCGCGTTATTTAAGGAAGACGAAGGGGCGGCTCGTAGTAATCGCGCCATAACTCCGCTTTCGCCGGAGAACGGAAGGCCGAAGCGTGAACAGTCGCGGACCGGATGTCGAGCTCCAGAAACGGATGCCGGAACGCGGCCGCCTTCGTCACTACCGGGACCGCGGAGCGGGTCCGCATTTGCTTTAACAGCTCTTGCCCTTGCGCGGAAAAGCCGAGCACGCGCAAGTAAGGAACGCCTTGGCCGAGCAGCTCGGGGGACAGTTCTTCCTTGCGGTGATGGAGCAAAATGCGGGTCATCGTCCGCTGCAGCTTGGTACGGGTATACCGTTTCGTCTTGAGGTTGTTCATTAACTGCCCGAACGGGTCTCCCAGGTCGGGCTGCACGTCTGCTACAGCACGCCCGATCCGGTGCTCGAGCCCTTCCGTCACTTCCCCGATGCCGGTCAGCTCCGCGGGAGCGGTTACGGCAAGCCTGGCGAACAAGACGCGGTAAAAGCAATCCCAGCTTACCGGAGCGCGTCCCGCCTCCAGCTCGCGCTTCAGGATCGTCCACGTGTAATCCGGCACAAACGGGCGAAGCGCTTCGGCGCGGCCTTCATCCGCGAGCAACTTGCGGAGAGCCGTGGCGCTGGCGATCTGCTCGTCCGTAATGTCCGTCTGATGATAGTCGGCTTTTTGTCTGCTGATCGTATACGGCGTCATCGTTCCTCCGAGCCGCTCGAGCGCGAGCAAATAATGCAGTCCGAGCGTATTGTTCGGCTGGGCGAGCCAGTCGGCCCCGGATTGATCGCCCAAGCAGCCGGCCGCTGCGGCCGCATAAGCGTGAGGGTAGCTGATCCCGTTTTTCAAATGAGACCTCAGCGCTTCCTGGAAGCGTCCTTCCCCGCCATCCGGCGCATGCCGGTCGGCGCTGTGCAGCCGTTTGGCGGCTGTACGCAGCAAGCCGATGTCCCCGCTTTCGCTGCCAAAGCAGAAGGAATCGACCACTCCCGCAGCTTCGAGAGCCGAGACGGCGCCGAATGCGAACCATTCGGCAGGCTGCGTAGAATAGGCAACGGGCAGTTCGATGACGACGTCCGCTCCCATCCGGAGCGCCATTTCCGTACGCGCCCATTTGCTGACGAGCGCCGGTTCGCCTCTTTGCAGGAAGCTGCCGCTCATCACGGCAACGACGGCGTCCGCGCCTGATACGATTTTGCTTTGTTGGAAATGATAAACGTGACCGTTATGCAGCGGGTTGTATTCGACGATAATACCGACCGTTTTCAAAGGAATGCTCCTTTTCCGTTCTACGGATGCGTTCTTGGATATTTCTACTATAGCACGGCCGCAAAACGTTGACAAAATAGGAATGGAATCGATATAATAGTCTATGTTTGTTTGGAGTGATTAACATGAAAATGAACATCCGGGATCTGGTTTCCAAATCGGGACAGGTCCGGTTCACCGAAGACTTGGACATCGGTGGTCTGTTTCAAGGTCAAGGCGATGTGCTTCGGGTCGACCCGCTTCACGTAGACGTGGTAGCGAAGGCCGATTCCGGCATCGTGGATGTGAGCGGGACGTTGACGCTTCCAGTCGAATTCGCTTGCTCGCGCTGCTTGAGCCATTACGGCCAGCGGCTGACGATCCCGTTCCGGGAACGATTTACGCGCGACAAGGAACATCTGGAAGAGGGGGATGACGAGGAAAACGAACTGTTCGTGATGGAGGAAGACGTCGTTGATCTGACTCCGTTCGTCGAAGAGGGCGTTCATCTCGGATTGCCTTACATTCCGCTGTGCATGCCCGAGTGCAAAGGCTTGAATCCGGAAACAGGGGCAAATCTGAATATCGATCCCGCGGCCGTACCGGAACCGCGCATCGATCCGCGGTTGGCCGTGTTACAGCAATTGTTCGACAATGGGAACGAGAAATAAGACTCTGAGAAGGAGGTGGGAATATGGCAGTTCCATTTCGTAAAACATCGAAAAGCACCCGTGACAAGCGCCGTACTCACTTTAAATTGTCCGTACCAGGTATGGTAAAATGCGACAATTGCGGCGAACTTAAGCTCGCTCACCGCGTATGCAAAGTTTGCGGTACTTACAAAGGCAGAGAGATCGTCAAGCAATAACAATTACAGGCAGGACGCAAAAGGTACTTCATTTCGATGAGGTGCTTTTTTCTTTTCCGAGGGAGAAGCAAGGGGAGCCGGCCGACCCGGATGACGTTCGCGGGGCCCGCTTTGCAGGATTGGGCCTTTCTTTTTGGACGGGAATTTTATATACTAACGTTTAGTACCTGGTAACAATCGATTCGTCGATTCATATAATGAACTGCAAGTGTACGAAGAATTGAAAGTAGGTGCGCGATATCGAACGAATGCCGAAGCGCCAAAGACAGCAGCTGCTGGCAAAAGAACTCGAGCAAAACCCGTTCGTCACCGACGAGGAGCTGACGCGGACGTTTAAGGTCAGCATTCAGACGATCCGTCTGGACAGGCTGGAGCTCGGCATTCCGGAGCTTCGGGAACGTCTGAAGCTGATGGCCGAGAGAACGTACGATCAGGTGCGGTCGCTTCCTCTGCATGAGGTAATCGGGGACGTAATCGATCTGCAGCTCGACAAAAGCGGGATCTCGATGTTCGAGATCCGGGAGGAGCACGTATTTTCCCGGACGAAAATCGCCAGAGGCCATCATATTTTCGCTCAGGCCAACTCGCTTGCGATCGCGGTCATTAATAACGAGATGGCGCTGACCGCTGCAGCAGACATCCGGTTTATCCGGTCCGTTAAGCTGGGGGAGAAATGCATAGCGAAGGCGTATGTGAAGTCGATCTCCGGCCAGAAGGGGAAGGCCAAGGTCGAAGTTTTTACATACGTCGGTGAGGAAACGGTATTCCAGGGCAATTTTTTAATCTATCGATTCGCTAATGAAATGAGCGAAAGAGAGGAACAGCTGCATGCGAATCGCGATTGATGCCATGGGCGGCGACAATGCGCCGCGAACGACGGTGGAAGGAGCGCTGCTTGCGGCGCGGGAGTGGAGCGACGTTCAAATCATTCTCGTCGGGGACGAAGCGCAGATCGCCGCTTTTATGCCGACAGGTTCCGTGCCGACCAACGTGACCGTGCACCACGCCTCCGATGTCATTGCGGCCGATGACGAGCCGGTGCGTGCCGTCAGGCGCAAAAAAGACGCCTCGATGGTCGTAGCCGGGCGATTGATCCGCGAAGGCGCTGCCGACGCCATGATTTCGGCGGGCAATACGGGAGCGCTGATGACGACGGGGCTGCTGATCGTCGGCCGCATTGACGGCATCGAACGGCCGGCGCTTGCGCCCATGCTGCCGACGATGGACGATTCCGGCGTCCTGGCACTGGATCTCGGTGCCTATATGGACGCATCTCCGCATAATTTGCTGCAATACGCCGTAATGGGCAGCATATACAGAAACAAGGTGCACGGCCTTCAGAAGCCGCGCGTCGGTCTGTTGAACGTTGGAACGGAAGCGATGAAAGGCAATGAGCTGACCAAGCAGGCCTATCCGTTACTCGAACAGGCTCCGATTCATTTTATCGGCAACGTGGAAGCGCGCGACGTGCTGCAGGGCGCCTGCGACGTGCTCGTTTGCGACGGGTTTGTCGGCAATATTTTGCTGAAATCGATGGAAGGCACCGCAGGGACGATTTTCTCCGTACTGAAAACGGAGTTTACCCGTTCGTTTTTCAGCAAACTGGCGGCGGCGGTTCTGAAGCCCGGCCTGGTCGCATTTAAGAAAAAAATGGATTACAACGAGCATGGAGCGGCTCCGCTCCTCGGAATTGAAGGGCTCGTGCTGAAAAGTCACGGCTCCTCGGATGCAAATGCGATAAAAAATGCGGTTCGGCAAGCGCGTATCGCCCTTGCGAGTCGCCTGGTTGAGGCGATTTCAACGGAAACCGGCAGGAAGCGAGATGGAAAAGAATGAATGGGATACCGGTAGGCATTTTGGGGACGGGCATGTACGTGCCGGAGCGTGTGCTTACGAACAAAGAATTAGAACAAATGGTGGAGACGAACGACGAATGGATCGTCAGCCGTACCGGCATCAGCGAGCGGCGGATCGCGGCGAAGGAGCAGGCTTCCTCCGATTTGGCATATGAAGCGGCTCTCGAGGCGCTCGGCAATGCAGGCTTGTCCGCTGAAGAGCTCGACCTGATCATCGTCGCTACGGTAACGCCGGATATGTCGTTTCCTTCGACGGCGTGCGTGCTGCAAAGCCGGCTGGGCGCGAAAAACGCGGCGGCGTTCGATTTGTCCGCAGCTTGCTCCGGGTTTATTTACGGATTGGCCAACGCTTCCGGACTGATCTCCAGCGGCATGTACAAAAACGCGCTGGTGATCGGAGCCGAATGTTTGTCGCGGATTACCGACTATACGGACCGCAACACCTGCATTTTGTTCGGAGACGGCGCCGGAGCGGTCGTGATCGGCCAAGTTCCGGAAGGGCGCGGTTTCCAATCGTTCGTCCTCGGGGCGGACGGCTCGGGCGGCGAGCTGCTGAAGGCGCGCGCGGGGGGCTCCCGGGACCCGATCACTCGGGAAGTGCTGGATGAGAAACGCCAGTTTATCTATATGGCCGGCAAGGAAGTTTTCAAATTTGCGGTAAAAATTATGGGAAGTGCGGCCGAGGAGGCGCTGGTCAAGGCGGGAATCGACAAATCCGAGATCGATCTGCTGATCCCGCACCAGGCCAACATCCGGATCATCCAGTCGGCTCTGGAAAGACTCGAGCTGCCGGAAGAGAAGTGTGTCGTTAATATTAACCGGTACGGCAACGTGTCCGCGGCATCGATCCCGATCGCACTCGCGGAGGCGGCCCGGGAAAACCGGATTAACCCGGGCGACAAGCTGCTGTTTGTCGGCTTCGGAGGCGGCTTGACCTGGGGCGCTTCCGTGCTGGTCTGGTAAGAGGAAGAACTTAAGAGCGTCGAAAGGAACGGATACGGCCCATGAAACGAATCGCATTCGTATTTCCCGGCCAGGGGGCGCAAGCCGTCGGTATGGGAAAAGATTTTTACGACAGCCACGAAGGCGCAAAGCGCGTCTTTGACCAGGCGGATGAGTCGCTTGGCTTTAAGCTGTCCGAACTTATTTTTAACGGTCCGGAAGACGAACTGAAAAAGACGTACAACACGCAGCCGGCGCTGCTTACGACCAGCATCGCGATTCTGGAGGCGGTGCGCGAACTCGGCGTGGAGCCTGATTTCGTAGCCGGCCACAGCTTGGGCGAATACAGCGCGCTGGTCGCCGCCGGAGTGATGAGTTTCGAGGATGCGGTACGGACCGTGCGCGCTCGGGGACAATATATGGAGCGGGCGGTTCCGAGCGGCCAAGGCGGTATGGCGGCGGTGCTCGGAGCGGAGCGGGAGAAGCTTGCGGAATTGTGCCGCGCGGTGAGCGGCGAGACCGGAGTGGTCGAGATGGCGAACGTCAACTGCCCGGGGCAGATCGTCGTATCCGGCAGCGCCGAAGGCGTCGCAGCCGTCGTAGAGCGAGGCAAAGAGGCCGGAGCGAAACGGGTTATCCCGCTTGAAGTCAGCGGTCCGTTCCATTCTTCGCTGATGCAGCCTGCAGCCGACGAGTTGGCGAAAACGCTGGAAGCCGTGCCGATGCAGGATGCGCGCATCCCGGTTGTCGCCAACGTGACGGCAGACTCGGTGCTTCAAGCCGGCGATATCCGCCGGCTGCTTGTCGATCAGGTCGTCTCCCCCGTTCTGTGGGAAGACAGCATAACGTGGATGATCGCGCAAGGCGTCGATACGTTCGTCGAGATCGGTTCCGGTACTGTACTGGCCGGTCTGATTAAAAAGGTGGATAAGCAAGTCCGGGTCGTCTCCGTAGGCAGCCGGGAAGGGCTGGAGAAGCTCGCCGCCGAACTGCAGGCGGCACGTTCTTCGTCTTGAAAGGAGGAATCGCGATGTTGGAAGGAAAAGCGGCGCTTGTAACGGGAGCTTCCCGCGGCATTGGCCGGGCGATCGCCATCAGTCTTGCGGAAGCGGGGGCCGACGTAGCAGTAAACTACTCGGGGAGCGAACAAGCCGCCGAAGAAGTGGTGCGCCATATCGAAAGCTTGGGACGCCGCGCGTTCAAAGTGAAGGCGGACGTTGCGTCCTCGGCTCAAGTCGAAGAGATGGTCAAGCAGGTGCTCGATCAATTCGGCAAGCTGGATATTTTGGTCAACAATGCGGGAATTACGCGTGACAATCTGATCATGCGAATGAAAGAGGAAGAGTTTGACCAAGTTATGAATACGAATTTGAAAGGCGTTTTCAACTGCATCAAAGCGGTAACGCGTCCGATGATGAAGCAGCGTTCGGGTAAAATCATCAATATTTCCTCCGTCGTAGGCGTGCTCGGCAACGCGGGACAGGCGAATTACGTTGCGGCGAAAGCCGGCGTAATCGGACTCACCAAGTCGGCCGCCCGGGAGCTGGCTTCCCGGAACATCGCCGTGAATGCGGTCGCTCCCGGATTTATCGAGACGGATATGACCGACAAGCTGACGACGGAGCAGCGGGAGCAGATGCTGCAGCAGATTCCGGCCGCAAGGCTCGGAAAGCCAGAGGATATCGCCCGTGTCGTTCGTTTCCTCGCTTCGGACGATGCCGCATACATGACCGGTCAGACGATTCATGTCGACGGCGGCATGTATATGTAAGGAGCGGCGTCGAAAACGCCCGTTCCGTGTCCGAAGCTGCAAGGTTATCGGACAGGTATGGCATTTTGTTTTCTTTTCTCGTATAATACCATGGAGGAGGTGAACCGGATGTCCGACATTTTTGACCGCGTGAAGCGCATAGTGGTCGATCGCCTAGGGGTTGAAGAATCTGAAGTCACCCTCGAAGCATCTTTCAAAGACGATTTAGGTGCAGATTCCCTCGACGTAGTCGAATTGGTTATGGAGTTGGAAGACGAGTTCGATTTGGAAATTTCCGACGAAGATGCCGAGAAGATTACAAGCGTAGGAGAAGTAGTAGAATACATAAAGTCTCATACCTAAACAAGCGTTGTAAGTCCCGTTTTCGTCTGAGGAACGGGACTTACTCGTCATTACAGCGCCAACAATTTCTCCGGCGGCGCCGGAGACTCCGAATACAGCAGCAACCCTATTAACCGTCCATTTGTCGAAGAGGTGAGAACTCATGAAACGGAGAGTCGTCATTACCGGGATGGGCGTCATGTCATCACTGGGACACGATCTGGATACATTTTGGAATAACCTGATGGCCGGCAAGTCCGGTGTTTCGGTAATTCAAGCGTTTGATACGAGTGAATATACGACTCACATCGCTGCGGAAATCGCTGATTTTAATCCGGAAGAGTATATGGATAAAAAAGAAGCCCGCCGCATGGACCGGTTCGTGCAATTTGCCGTAGCCGCCAGTCAGTTTGCTATGAAAGATGCGAATTTGGATATTCAGAAGGACACCGATCCGGAACGCTGCGGCGTATACGTAGGGTCCGGCATAGGCGGTCTCGGAACTTGGGAAGAACAGCATAAAATATTGCTGGACAAAGGCCCGAAGCGGGTAAGCCCGTTTTTCATCCCTATGATGATCGCCAATATGGCTTCCGGACAAATTTCGATGCTGTTCGGTGCCAAGGGGCCTAACAGTACGGCGGTAACGGCTTGCGCAACCGGGACGCATTCGATCGGCGATTCGTACAAGCTGATTCAGCGCGACGAAGCGGACGTCATGATATGCGGCGGAGCCGAAGCGACGATCCGTCCTACCGGCATGGCCGGATTTTGCGCGCTGCGCGCCATGTCGACCCGCAACGACGAGCCGGAGAAGGCGAGTCGTCCGTTCGATACCGACCGCGACGGTTTCGTTATGGGCGAGGGCGCCGGCATCCTCATTCTGGAGGAGCTGGAGCATGCGCAGAAACGCGGGGCCCGCATCTACGCCGAAGTGATCGGCTACGGGATGAGCGGAGACGCTCACCATATGACCGATCCGGACCCGGAAGGCGCCGCAAGATGCATGTCGCGCGCGATTCGCGACGCGGGACTGGAGCCTAGCGCGATCGACTACATTAACGCGCACGGTACTTCAACGCCGGTCGGAGACAAGTCGGAGACGACTGCAATCAAGAAAGCGCTCGGCGACCATGCTTATCAGGTAGCCGTCAGCTCGACCAAGTCGATGACCGGACACCTGCTCGGCGCAGCCGGGGGCGTAGAAGCGGTTATCACCGGCCTTACGCTGCATAACGGCAAAATCGCCCCAACCATCAATTTGGACAACCAGGACCCTGAGTGTGATCTCGACTACGTCCCGAACGTTGCGAGAGAAGCGGACGTCCGCATCGCGATGTCCAACTCGTTCGGTTTCGGAGGACATAACGCGACGATTATTTTGAAGAAGTTCGAGGAGTAACATCTCCAAGTGACGACACTCACTCCCGGATAACGGCGCCTGACGGACGCAACATTCTAATTACCGGTTCCGGACACGAGGGGCGGTGAATTCCGTTGAGATCATTAAAAAGGCTGCAAGCCGATTTAGGAATCGAATTTCGCGAACCGAAGCTGTTGAAACAGGCGTTTACCCATTCGTCTTATGTAAACGAGCAGCGTTCGGCCGATATACGGGATAACGAACGTCTGGAGTTTTTGGGGGACGCCGTGCTGCAGTTGACGGTATCCGAATATTTGTACAACACCTATCCGGACCGGCCTGAGGGCGAACTGACCCGGCACCGCGCGGCGATCGTATGCGAACCGTCGCTGGTCCAGTTTGCCGAAAGGCTCGATTTCGGCTCCTGCGTCTTCCTTGGCAAAGGGGAAGAGCTGACCGGCGGAAGGTCGCGTCCGGCGCTGCTTGCGGACGTGTTCGAGTCTTTCGTCGGAGCGTTGTACCTGGATCAGGGACTCGGCGCGGTGCGTGCATTTTTGCAAACGCATCTGTTCCCGTACTTGTCCCAGGATACGATGGTGCTGTCGGGAGACTACAAGACGAAGCTGCAGGAATATACGCAGCAGCGCGGAATGGGGACGGTGGAATACCGGATCGTGGAAGAGCGGGGTCCCGCTCACGACCGGGAATTCGTCTCCGAGGTGTGGATGGACGATCAGAAGCTGGGCTCCGGCCTTGGGCGTTCCAAGAAGGATGCCGAGCAGCGGGCCGCCTCTCAGGCGCTCGCCAAACTTACCTCCTCGCCCAAAGCGTAGCCCGCAACGGATGCGGCGGCACTATGCGGGAACAAGCGGCGAAAGCCGCTTTTTTTCACGAATGGAACTTATACATTGACGGGCTCTCCGCCAAGTATCCGATAAACGCAACGAAGCTAAAGCCCCACGTTGTGGGGTTGTTTTTCTTCGGTACGGCAGGATTCCGCTTCGAAAGAAGCAAAGTGGTTGTGCTTATTCAGCATTAGGAGCGATAAGAGTTGTTCGAAACCGCTATTCGGGAAGCCGATATAGGCCGGAGCCGGAGTAAGCTTGCCTTGTGCGGCTGCCGGAACGCCGCCGCTCGGCTGGAAATACGAAAGCGTCGTCGAAATAACGGTACCGAATGACCCTTATCCGGATCGCAAGGGGGAGAGGTGTCCTCAGCGGGACAGTCCGCTCGAACCGCCGCGCCCTGACCAACCTTGACAGAGCCGAAAGCGGGCGATTTTCGCGTTAAGGCATATATGCTACAATGAAAGGCAGGCTGCAGGTCCGCAGCGGCGTTAAAGTCCGTTGAAGCGGCTGAAAGGCAAGGAAGAGATCGGGTTTGATGAATGGAATAGGCTTTAGCTCGCGGTTTCGTTGAATACACCGTGTCGACCTCATCAGATTTAAGGCATAAACCGTACATAAGAGCCGTGACCATTTTTTTTAATAGTTTGAGGTGAAGCTATGTTTTTGAAACGTTTGGAACTGGCCGGGTTCAAGTCGTTCGCCGACAAGACGGAGCTGGAGTTCGTCCAGGGCATTACTGCCGTAGTAGGGCCAAACGGCAGCGGCAAGAGCAATATATCCGACTCGATTCGCTGGGTGCTCGGGGAACAAAGCGCGCGCTCGCTTCGGGGCGGCAAGATGGAAGATATCATTTTCGCCGGAAGCGACGCCCGCAAGGCGGTAAACTACGGCGAAGTTTCGCTGACGCTCGATAACTCCGACGAATCGCTTTCGCTCGGATTTAACGAAGTTACCGTGACGCGGCGCATCCACCGCAGCGGGGACAGCGAATATTTTATCAACAAGCAGGCGTGCCGGCTGAAAGATATAACTGAGCTGTTCATGGATACGGGGATCGGCAAGGAAGCGTATTCGATTATCGGACAAGGGCGGATTGAAGAAATTTTAAGCACGAAGTCGGAAGACCGGCGGGGGATTTTCGAGGAAGCTTCCGGCATCGTCAAATACAAATCCCGTAAAAAGGAAGCGGAGAAAAAACTGGCCGACACGGAGCAAAATTTGCTGCGCATCCACGATCTTGTATCCGAGCTGGAAGATCAGATCGAGCCTCTGCGCGATCAGTCGGAGAAGGCGATCCGCTATAAGCAGTTGAAAGAGCGGCTGAAAACGAGCGAAATCTCGATGTATGTCCATCAGATCGAACAGATTCACCAGTTCTGGTCGGAAGCCAGCGAGAAGCAAAATGTGCTGCGCAAAGAAGAACTGGAGCTGTCCACGATCGTCAGCAAGCATGACGCGCTGCTGGAGAAGGAACGGATGGAAGCGCGACGGCTGGAGGAGGAGATCGACCGGCTGCACGAGACGGTGCTGCGCCTGAGCGAGGAATTCGAGAAATGCGAAGGACAGGGGGAAGTATATAAGGAACGCGACAAAAACTTGCGCAGCAACCGCAGTCAGCTGGAGCAGACGATCGAGGCGCAGGAGAAGCGGATCGGCGACAAGAGGACGGAGGCTGCCGCGTACCGGGACAAATATACGGCGCTTCAACTGGAAGTAGACGAGCTGAGATCCAAGCTGACGGAGGAAGAAGAGCGGTTGCTTGGCGTCGCCGGCGGGGTTAGCAGCGCTGAGGAAGAAGACCTCAAGGCGGAGCTGCTGGAGGCGCTCGGACGGACTGCCCAAGCGCGTAACGAAATCCGCTATGCGGAGCAAAATCTGGAATCGCTCGCTCGGCGGATCGACCGGCTGGAGGAGGAACATGCCAAATGGTCCGGTCAGCATGAGCAGATCGTCCGCAAGCGCGTGGAACTGCAGGAGGCGGCCGGGAAGCTGGCCCGGGAGCTGCAGGCGGGCCGCGACCGGTTCGTCGAGCTCGGGCAGGAGCTCAAGGCGAAGCAGGAACTGCTCGGCGAGGCGCAAGAGACGGTCCGCAGATGGGAGCAGAAGCTGGAGGCGCAAGTTTCCCGGCGGGACACGATGCGCGAGATGCAGAACGATTACGACGGCTTCGCCCATGGGGTCAAAGAGGTGCTCAAGGCGAAAAGCCGCTCGGACGGGCTCAGAGGGATACATGGCGCGGTAGCGGAGCTCGTGCACGTGCCGGCCGAAGTGGAGACCGCAATCGAGACAGCGCTGGGCGGCGCCCTGCAAAATATCGTCGTCGAAAACGAGGCGTCCGGACGGGAAGCGATCGCCTTTCTAAAGCGCAGACAGTCGGGCCGGGCTACGTTTCTGCCGCTGGACGTCATACGCGGAAGATCGATTCCGGAGCATGAGAAGTCGAATGTGACCGGGATGGACGGTTTTGTCGGGATTGCCGTGCAATTGGTGCGTTTTGACGCCAAATACGACAATATTATGTCCAGCCTGCTCGGCAACGTTATCGTGGCAGAGAAGCTGGAGGAAGCGAACCGGATTGCAGCCCGCTGCCAATATCGGTACAGGGTCGTCACGCTGGAAGGCGACGTCGTTAATCCGGGCGGCTCAATGACGGGCGGAAGCCTGCAGAAGAAGTCGTCCAGCCTGCTTGGTCGTCAGCGCCAGATCGAGGAGATGGACAAAGAAATCCGCACCGCCGAAGGGCAGCTGGCTGAGCTTCGCAAAAAGCTCGAGCAACTGCGGCGCGAGCTGTCGGAAGGAAACCGGACGCTGGACGAGCTTCGCCAGCTCGGGGAACGGCAGCGGCTCGAGGAGCAGCAGCTTCGCGCTCAGCTGAGCCAGTTGGACAGCGAAGGGAAAAATGCGGCCGAGCATACGGTGCTGTATTCGCAAGACCATGCGGCGCTAACGGCTGAGCGCAGTGAGTACGAGCAGAAGAAGCAGGCGGCGGCGCTGTCGCTGGAGACGCTGCGTCAGGAAGAGGCGGATTTGCAGCAGGCGATTCGCGATGCCGAGCTGAAGCGGAAGGCGAAGGAGTCGGCGAAGGAAGAGCTGCAGGTGCAGTTGACCTCGCTGAAGGTGAAAACCGCTTCCGTCAGCCAGGAGAAGCAGTCGCTCGAAGATCAGCTGCGCCGGTTCGAGGACGACTTGACGGCGACGCAGCGTGAATGGAGCGGGAGCAAAAAGCTGCTGCAGCAAATCATTCAGGATTTGGACGCCAACGATGCCGAGACGGTCAAGCAGATCGAGCAGCTCAATCATTTGCGGCTTAAAAAGCAGGAAGCGGCCGAGCAGATGGATTACAAGCGGGCGGAGCGGGCGAAATGGGTGCAAAAGCTGGAGGAAGGCGAAAGCTTGACGAAGGAGCAGCGTACCCAGCTGAAGCAGGTGGAGGAACAGCTTCGCCAGACGGAAGTGCGTGTGGCCCGCCTCGACGTCGAGCTTGATAACCTGCTCAAAAAACTGGCCGAAGAATACGAGCTGAGCTATGAGCTGGCCAAGGAACGGTATCCGGTACCGGAAGACGTCGCTGCGGCACAAAGCGAAGTGAAGGATCTGAAACGGCAAATTTCCGCGCTGGGCGACGTCAATTTAGGCGCAATCGACGAGTACCAGCGGGTCAATGAGCGGTTTCAGTTTCTCTCCGCCCAGAAAGACGATCTGGTGGAAGCGAAAACGGCGCTGTATCTTGTCATTCGCGAGATGGACGAAGAGATGTCCAAACGGTTTAAGACGACGTTCGACGCGATCCGCTCGCAGTTCGTCGGCGTATTCGTCAAGCTGTTCGGCGGCGGCCGCGCCGATCTGATCTTGTCCGAGCCGGAGCGGATGCTCGACACCGGCATTGAGATCGTCGCCCAGCCGCCCGGGAAAAAGCTGCAAAACTTGCAACTGCTGAGCGGCGGAGAGCGCGCTTTGACAGCGATGGCGCTGCTGTTTGCGATCCTGCACGTGAAGCCGGTGCCGTTTTGCGTGCTGGACGAGGTGGAGGCGGCGCTCGACGAAGCGAATGTCAGCCGGTTCGCCGAATATTTGCGTGAATTTGCCGGACAAACCCAATTCATCGTCGTTACTCACCGCAAAGGAACAATGGAGACGGCGGACGTGCTGTACGGCGTTACGATGGAAGAGGGGGGCGTATCGAAGCTCGTCTCGGTGCGGCTTGACGACGAAGACGTAATGACCGCCTAGGGCGGGAGCAGTTGGACGATATTGATAAGGGACGGTTGGGAAACGATGAGTTTTTTTAAGAAGCTGCGCGACAGCATCGCCTCGAAGGCGGAGACGGTTACGAACAAGTTCAAGGAAGGGCTGAGCAAAACCCGCTCCGCTTTCGTCGAAAAGGTGGAGGAGCTCGTTCTCCGGCGGAAAAAAATCGACGAGGAATTTTACGAGGAGCTTGAGGAAATCCTGATCTCGGCCGACGTCGGCGTCAACACGGTAATGGAGCTGATCGAGGAGCTTCGTGGCGAAGTGCGCAAGCGTAAGCTGGAAAATCCGGCGGATTTGCAGCCGGTATTGTCGGAGAAGCTCGTCGGCATGATGCAGGGGGCCGAAGACAGCAGCTTGAACATGGCGGCAAGGGGAATGACCGTTATCTTGTTCGTAGGCGTCAATGGCGTCGGCAAAACGACGACGATCGGCAAGCTGGCCCACCGCTTCAAGTCGGAAGGGAAAAAAGTGCTGCTTGCGGCAGGAGACACGTTCCGGGCGGCGGCGATCGACCAGCTGGAAGTATGGGGCCAGCGTGCCGGCGTCGATGTCATCAAGCATTCCGAAGGCTCCGATCCGGCAGCGGTGATGTTCGATGCGATCCAGGCGGCGAAAACGCGGGGCGTCGACGTCTTGCTGTGCGATACGGCGGGCCGTCTGCAGAACAAGTCGAACCTGATGGATGAGCTGAACAAAATATACCGGGTGATCCGCCGGGAAATCCCGGACGCGCCGCACGAGACTTTACTCGTCATCGACGCGACGACAGGACAAAATGCGTTGTCGCAAGCGAAAATGTTCGGCGAGAAAACGGGCGTCACCGGTCTCGTGCTCTCCAAGCTGGACGGCACGGCCAAGGGCGGGATCGTCATCGCGATCCGTCACGAGCTGAACATTCCGGTCAAGCTGGTCGGACTCGGCGAGAAGATCGATGATCTGGAGCAATTCGATTCCGAGCAGTTCGTTCATGCGTTATTTGCCGGTTTAATCCAGAAAGAAACGGCTAACGAGGCGTAGTCGATTTAACAACGAAACAGGTATTGCTCCTTAAGGTCCCTTGCCTGGACGGGAAAAGACGGTCGTCTTATCCTTCCGGCAGGGCCTTTTTGTCGTTTTCGGCAGAACCTCGGCGGATAGTCACGACAAAGGACAAAACCGTTGTAACGGATCTATCCATTGACTGCAGCGGCAGTTAAGGGGAAGATAAACGGTATACGCACACTTTTCACAGCTAAGGGGATGTAAGCATGGAAACGAAATCAACAACGTCTGCAAACTACGAACAATTTGCGCAGCTCGACATCCGGGTCGGGACGGTCGTTTCGGCCGAGCCTTTTCCCGAAGCCCGCAAGCCGGCGATCAAGCTGACGATTGACTTCGGACCGCTCGGCATAAAGCGGACTAGCGCGCAAATTACTACCAGATACGAGCCGCAAACGCTTGTAGGAAGGCAAGTGACGGCAATTGTGAACTTCCCGCCCAAGCGGATCGCCGGCTTCATATCGGAAGTGCTTGTTCTTGGCGGCGTACCCGGCGAGGGGGATGTTGTCCTGCTCCGTCCGGACGAGCCCATTGCTAACGGGACTCCAGTCGCTTAAGCAGCGCCAGCGGGAAACGCCGGTATGTGACGTTCAGACACGAATTCGGAAAAGACGTCTGACCGGCGTATTGTCGCGCCGCAAACTCGTTTTTATAATGAAACCCAAAGGAGCCTAATCCTTTGGGTTTTGTTGGTTGCGGTAAGCGGTTGGAGTAAGGCCGACATATTGTCTAAACGCGGCATGGAAGTTTCCCGGCGACTGATAGCCGACCGCAGCCGCGATATCATGGACAGGCCGGTCCGTGTTTGTGAGCAGCTCCATGGCAATTTTCATCCGGGTCTCCAGCAGCTTTCGGCGAAAGGACGTGCGGTACAGCTCATTTAAGATGCGGTGCAACTGACGGGTGCTCACATTCAGCCGGCGCGCTAGCTCTTCCTCCTTGACCGCCTCGTTATAGTGCGTGGCGAAGTAAGCATCGATCAGCCCGGTCCGGTTATCATCCGGGTTCAAAGGTACAGCCTGTCTGTACTCCTCGGCAGGAGCATGCGGAGCGGTGCGGATCAGATCGATCAGCAGCTGGGCGAGCAAACTTATCGTTTTCGCTCTGTAGCCGACCGGCTTCTCCAGCAGCTCCCGTTTTATAGCGGTCATAAGCGATTGCAGGGTTCCGGACGAATCCGTCTGTTTGTAGAAGGTCATCCCGTCCAGCACCTGCAGGAACGTTTCCGTTTCCGGATTGCGGGCTTGGCTATTGCGATCAGCAGCTGCTCTATAGTGGAAGCGCAAACATATTTTGCGCACCTGATCGTGCTTGTTGGACAACTGGGAGTGATACGTTCCGGGCGGAATGACGCAGTACGTACCTTCCGGCAGCTCGTGCTGCTGGTCTTCGATGAGCATGACGCACCTGCCCAACTGGACGAGATGGATCTCGAAGTCGGCATGATTATGGCTTAACTGCTGGTCCCAGTCGTAGTCGTCCGGGCGAAAAAAGCCGATGTCCAGACCGACCTCGAAGAGCACGGTTCCGGCTTCCACAGTAATTTTGACGGGCTCGCACGGCTCATGACGGCTTGGCTCCTGCACCTGATTCAACTCCAGCTCGGTTTATGGGGGGGGGGCTTGAAGTTCGTTGACTTTATCATAACGGACGGAGCATGGGGCGTAAATATCCGTTTTCCGCGGCAACAGCCTTATGAAATGATCAGAAGGGGAGAGGTATACATGATTCGTTCGATCGTGCAACGAAACGATAACTTGGTGGAACTTAAGCTGGGCGGCGTAGAAGGACTGATCTCGTGCGAGATGCGGATCAGTGTGGACGGTTTAAACTGGAAAGCGGCCAGCCTATACCCCGGCTTGGATACGGAAACGGTACTGAACGGAAACGGGTACTTATGGAGCCAGGCTGTATCCAAGGGGATCGTCCGGTTAAGCGGCCAAGCCGAGCCGAGGTTTTACTGGAACAGTTATTTGAACCTGGGCACATACTGCGGCGCGGTGTCCGTCCGACTGATCGTCGTCGCGATAGACGGTATTCACGAATATTCCGAATCCGTCGAATTGTCGGACCGGGGAGTCGTATACTGCAGAGATTGGGTGTATCCGGCTGAAGGAACGGACGTTTCGGCTGCAGACGGGGGCGAGGGGCGGTCGTTCGGCGTGCTGCGCAACGAGTTTTCACCGTATGCGACGATGACTTTACCCGCTTCCGGAGAGTACGATATTTATTTCGGCCTGCCGGCAGGAGGCTTGAGACAGCTGGTACGGGTTGATGCCGAGCCGTTTTCCCGAATCGTCACCTCGGGCAACAGTATGGACTTATTGGAAAGCAGCTTTAACGGCAAAGCGAATAAAGAATTATACTGGAAGCGGCATAAGCTGGACGGAAGTGTTCTCGAATTAGCCAAACTGAAAGAGACGCTCGTGGAGCATCACCAGGCGGGGAAGATCGGGTATGTGAAGCTTGTCCCCGTAACCGAATCGCTGAGAACGGACGTTATTTCAGACAGGAGAGCTGTTCCGGAGCTTGTTCTGTATTATGAACCGTACAGCTATTCTCTCCATGGGTTCCATGACGGCGCGACGATGAACGGAGTGATGCTGGAGGAGTTTCTGCGGTTACAGCCGCGGGAAATCACCTGCCAAACCGTCCGGATCGGGATGAAGTCGCTGCACCACAGCCGCTTTTTGCAAAGGCTGGACACTCCCGCCCGAACGGATGAAAATACGATTATCGACGACCCGGTCAAGCTGGCGAACAACTGCGATATTTTGTCGGAAACCGTTGTTTATGCAAAGGGCAGAGGAGTACGGCTGACCGCCAATGTCGGAATGAACCGGCCTTACCTGTGGCTTCCCGCCGTATCGGAACGATTTTCCCAAAGCAATCCGGGACTGCTGTCCGGCGGGGAGTTCGATTACGGCAAAGAAGAAGTGCGCGAGTACGCGCTGCGCATCCTGTTCGAGCTGGTCGACAATTACGATATAGACGGTTTATTCCTGGACTATATGAGGAGCTTCGGCAATCAGACCGCGGAATCGATCGTGTACATATTGCGGCAAACGAAAGAGCGATTGAACCGCAAGTCGGCGGATACGGGCCGGCCGCTTGAGCTGAAGGTACGGATTCCGGCCGATCAGGCTCATTATTTCAGAGCGATGCAAATCAGCGTGGAACACGGATACGTAGACGGGATCGTACCTTCCAATTCGGCAACCAGCGAGCCGTTCCCGCCGGTGGAGCATTTCGTAGCGATGTGCAAAGGGACGGCCGCCAAGGTGTACGGCTGCATCGACGGGTGGAAACGATCCGTAGCTTCCGACCCGAGGGCGGGCAGTTTGTGTATGGCTCACTCCCCTCAAGATCTATTGCGGTATATCGATCATTACACGAATCTTGGCGTGGACGGCATCTTCATTTACCAAGCCGATCAATTTACGGCGAATCCGTTTCTGAATAAAGTGTTTGCCCCGGTCGAATGACCGGGTTGTTTTTTTTCTGACAAGGTAAAATGCTTGACAACGCATCGCCTACCCGCTATGATTAGTTTTGTCGCTGTAAAGGTGTTTTCCTTAACAGAGGGAGTGACGCAGGTGACAAGCGAAGAGGCGCTCAGCAAGACGAACCGGATCAACATGCTGTTTGACATATACGGCCCTTTGTTGACGGGCAAGCAGAGCACGTTTCTCGGTCTGTACTTTCACGACGATTATTCGCTCGGCGAAATAGCCGAGGAATATGAGATAAGCCGCCAAGCGGTATACGAACATATCAAGCGCGCAGAACAGGCGCTGGAGGATTACGAGGCGAAGCTGGGCCTGCTCCGCAAGCACGAGGAGCGCCGCCAGGTCGCAGAGCGGATCGAAACGCTGTTCGCCGGCGAAACGTCCGCCCTTCCGGGCGAATTGAAAGAGCTGGTGCGAAAGCTGTACAATATAGATTGAACGATGCAACACTGATTTTACAACTCCACGGATGAAGCGGGGGGATGACCATGGCATTCGAAGGATTGACCGGCCGTTTGCAAAACGTGCTGACCAAGCTGCGGGGCAAAGGAAAACTGACCGAAGATGACGTGAACGAAGCGCTGCGCGAGGTGCGGCTTGCTCTGCTTGAGGCCGACGTCAACTTCAAAGTCGTCAAAGAGTTTATCGCCAAAGTGAAGGAGAAGGCGATCGGCCAGGAAGTGCTGAAGAGCTTTACTCCGGGCATGGTCGTCATCGATATCGTAAACAAAGAGCTGACCGAGCTTATGGGGGGCACCCAAAGCAAGCTGGCGAAGGCGAACAAGCCGCCGACGGTCATCTTGATGGTAGGCTTGCAGGGCGCGGGTAAGACGACGGCTTCAAGTAAGCTGGCCAAGCTGCTGCAGAAGCAGAACCATCGCCCGCTGCTTGCCGCTGCCGATATTTATCGTCCTGCGGCGATCAAGCAGCTTCAGGTGCTCGGCGAGCAGATCAAAGTGCCGGTGTTTACGCTCGGGGATCAGACAAGCCCGGTCGACATCGCCAAGGGCGCTTTGCAGCACGCGAAGGATAACGGAAACGACTACCTGATCATCGATACGGCCGGACGGCTGCATATCGACGACCAACTGATGAACGAGCTGAAGATGATCGTCGAGTCGGTGCAGCCGGACGAGACGCTGCTGGTCGTCGACGCGATGACAGGTCAAGAAGCGGTTAATGTCGCCGAGAGCTTCCATGCCCAGCTGGAGCTGACCGGCGTCGTTCTGTCGAAGCTGGACGGGGATACGAGAGGCGGAGCCGCCTTGTCGGTCAAGGCCGTTACCGGACGGCCGATCAAGTTCGCTTCGCTCGGGGAGAAGTTGGATTCGCTTGAGCCGTTCCATCCGGAGCGGATGGCGTCGCGGATTCTCGGCATGGGCGACATGCTGTCGCTGATCGAGAAGGCGCAGGCCAACATCGACGCGGACAAAGCGGCCGAGATGGAACGCAAGATGCGCAATGCCGAGTTCACGTTCGAAGATTTTCTGGAACAGATGGAGCAGGTGAAGAAGCTCGGACCGCTTGACCAACTGCTCGATATGCTGCCCGGAGCGAACAAGATGAAGGGCATGAAAGATATGAAGGTCGACGACAAGCAGATGGGGCGCGTCGTCGCCATCGTCAAGTCGATGACTACCGAAGAGAAACGCAAGCCGGAGCTGCTGAACGCGAGCCGACGCAAGCGGATTGCGGCAGGCAGCGGCACCTCGATTCAGGACGTCAACCGTCTCATCAAGCAGTTCGACGATATGCGCAAAATGATGAAGCAGTTCTCGTCGATGATGGGACCCGGCGGTCCGAAAGGCATGAAAAACTTAAAAAACAAACTCGGCAAGGGCGGCGGAGGCTTCAAGTTTCCGTTCGGCTAACCGGAGTCTATTCTGCAAGGGAGGTGAAATCAAATGGCAGTTCGCATTCGTTTGAAACGTATGGGCGCTCATAAAGCTCCTTTTTACCGCGTGGTTGTATCGGATTCCCGTTCCCCGCGTGACGGCCGATTCATCGAAGAAATCGGTACGTACAATCCGTTGACGAAACCGGCTGCAGTTACTATCGACGAGGAAAAAGCGTTGAAATGGCTGCAAGACGGCGCGCAAGCGTCCGACACGGTTCGCAACTTGTTCAGCAAAGCCGGAATCATGACGAAGTTTCACCAAATCAGACAACAGAAGTAATCTGTTGATTTGGAGGTTGCTATGAGAGATTTGATCACCGTTATCGCCAAGGCGTTGGTTGATCATCCGGAAGATGTCGTCGTGAACGAAGCCGAGGAGAAAGACGAGATCGTGTACCGGCTGTCCGTTCATCCGTCCGATATGGGCAAGGTGATCGGCAAGCAGGGGCGTATCGCCAAAGCTTTGCACACTGTCGTCACATCGGCGGCCGTGAAACAAAACAAACGCGTGTCCGTGGAAATCGTCTCCTGACGTTTGAAGCGGACTCGCTTCCGTTTGCCTTCCGTTCCAGCCGCTATGCGGCAAGTATAACGGTTGGAACGGGAGCGCAAGCTGCAGGCAGGAAGGGTTAGGCCGCTCGCGCCTAGCCCTTTTTCCAAATCCGGAGGGCGGCAGTCCGCTGTCCTGCCCTGCTTCGAAAGCTCGGAATATACAAATGAATACCGGTTACATGGAGGGACATGCATGAGCGGAAAACTGTACAGTGTCGGTAAAGTGGTCAATACGCACGGCGTTCGCGGAGAGCTTAAAGTTGTGCCGCAAACGGACTTTCCCGAAGAACGGTTTGCCAAGGGCAGCCGGCTGATCGTGGTAAACCCGCAGAACGAAGCGGATCGTATGGCCGTTCAGGTGGAGTCGGCCCGTCTCAACAAAAACGTGTATATCGTCAAGCTGAAAGGGCACGTTAACATTAACGAAGTGCTGCCTTACAAAGGCTGGGAGCTGAAAGTGGCCGAGGAAGAGCGGAAGCCCTTGGACGAAGGCGAATATTATTATCATGAGATTATCGGCTGCACTGTCATTACGGATGACGGGGAAGAGCTTGGAACGGTAAGCGAAATACTGGCGCCCGGAGCGAACCACGTGTGGGTCGTAGAACGTCCCAAAGGCAAGCAGGTATTGCTGCCGGTCATTGACGACGTCATTCTCGACGTGGATGTGGAAGCGAAGCGGATTCGGGTTCATCTGATGGAAGGTTTGATCGACTGATGCGGATTGAGGTGCTGACTCTTTTTCCGAGTATGTTTGAAGGCGTCTTCGGTTCGAGTATATTGGGCAAAGCGCGGGATAAAGGGATCGTTTCGCTGCAAACGGTTAATTTTCGCGATTATGCGAACAACAAGCACAATACGGTGGACGACTACCCGTTCGGCGGCGGGGGCGGCATGGTGCTGAAGCCGGAACCGATCTTCAGCGCCGTTGAAGAGCTGGCGCCGCCCGGAGGCGAGCGTCCGCGGGTTATTCTCATGTGCCCGCAGGGCGAAACGTTTACACAGCGCAAAGCGGAGGAATTGTCGCGGGAAAGCCATCTCGTGTTCGTTTGCGGACACTACGAGGGGTACGACGAGCGGATTCGCGAGCACTTGATCACAGACGAACTCTCGATCGGCGACTACGTGCTGACCGGCGGCGAGCTGCCGGCGATGGTTGTGATCGACAGCGTCGTCAGACTGCTTCCCGGCGTGCTCGGCAACGAGCTGTCCGCTGTCACTGATTCGTTCAGTACGGGGCTGCTGGAGTATCCGCATTATACGCGGCCTGCTCAGTTTCGGGAGTGGCCGGTGCCGGACGTGCTGTTATCCGGTCATCACGACAATATAGCCCGCTGGAGACGCGAGCAGTCGCTGCTCCGGACGCTGAGGAGACGGCCGGATTTGCTGGAGAATGCCGACTTGACGCCGAAGGAACGGGCGTGGCTGGAGAAGCAGCGGAGCGAGCCGGAGTCGTAGCGGGGGAAAGCTAGAGCTTTCAATTGATATTTTAGAAGAGTTGCTTGCATTCATTAGGGCGGGTATGGTAAAATATCACCTGTTGTAGTTTTTAGTTCGGTGGTCCTCTGCGCGCCATGATGTCAGCCATATAGGGCTTTCGGAGCGAGTACGAACATCTGAGTGGAAGGAGGAAGTCAACCTATGAATCTTTTACGTGAAATTACGCAAGAACAGCTTCGTCAAGTACCAAGCTTTCGTCCAGGCGACACGTTGAAAGTGCATGTTAAGGTTATCGAGGGCTCGCGCGAACGGATCCAGCTGTTTGAAGGTGTTGTGATCAAGCGTCGTGGCGGCGGAATCAGCGAAACGTTTACCGTTCGCAAAGTTTCGTATGGCGTAGGCGTGGAAAGAACATTCCCGCTGCATTCGCCTAAGCTCGAGAAAATCGAGGTGGCTCGCCGGGGTAAAGTTCGCCGCGCGAAGCTCTACTACTTGCGCGGACTGCGCGGTAAAGCAGCTAGAATTCAAGAAATTCGTTAATCGGAATGGGGGCTTGTCGCAAACAAGTCCCTTTTCGTTTACCCGGATAGAGATAGGACGACTTCAGTAACATGCGGAAGGAAGCGTAATTCCGGAGCAGAAGGGGGAGGCTATGAGCGATAACGATCAAGCGAAACGTCCGGTTCCAGCGAATGCAAACGATATGCCGGATGAGAGCAAGCAGTCGGATTCAGACATGGAGCGCTCCACAGCTCCGGAAGCGGCAAGCGCGGAAGATGGCCTGAACGGGAGCGATGCGCCGCCGGCGAATGGACAAGCTGAGCCGGCACGTGAAACGGATGGGAATGGCTTCCAAGCAGCGGCGCAGACCGGCGGCACCGCCGCCGCGAAAGCGAAAAACGAAGTGTGGGAATGGACCAAGGCGCTGCTGATTGCGTTCGCGCTCGCCTTTTTGATCCGCTACTTTCTGTTCGGCTCTTACATCGTGGACGGTCCGTCGATGAAACCGAATTTTCATACCGGCGAGCGAATTATCGTTAACAAGCTGCTGTACAAGTTCCGTGAGCCGAAACGCGGCGAAGTGATCGTGTTCCATGCTCCGGGCAATAAAGATTTCATCAAACGTGTCGTGGCGCTCCCGGGCGAAACCGTTAAAGTGCAGGGCGATACCGTTTTTGTTAACGGACAAGCGGTGGACGAGCCGTTTTTGCGGGATGTTATAGAGAAAGCGAAGCAATCGGGCAGAACGTATAACGATCTGAACTGGCCGGAATCCAAAGTTCCGGAAGGGACCGTTTTCGTCATGGGCGACAACCGCTCGGACAGCACGGATAGCCGGATGATCGGGCCTGTGCCGTTTGACAATATCGTCGGGCGGGCAGATATCGTTTTTTGGCCGGTGAAAGATTGGCAATGGATTCATTAGAGAAATGAAACGGACAGTCGGGAGGTGACGGCATGGCGACGATCCAATGGTTTCCCGGTCATATGACGCGGGCGAAGCGGCAAATCCAGGAGAAGCTGAAGTTGATTGATCTTGCGATCGAACTGCTGGACGCCCGGGTTCCGCTCTCCAGCCGCAATCCGATGATCGATGAAATATTGATGAACAAGCCTCGGCTCGTTTTGTTGAACAAAGCGGATTTGGCTGATCCGAGCGTTACCCGGGAATGGGTTCAATATTTTGCCGGCATCGGCATCGAGGCGCTGCCGATAGACTGTGTATCGGGCGAGGGCGTACGGGCTATCCCGGAGCGGGCGAAGCATGCGTTGAAGGATAAGATCGAAAAGCAGCTCAGCAAGGGAATGAACCCGCGTGCGGTACGGGCGCTGATCGTCGGTATCCCGAACGTAGGGAAGTCGACCTTGATCAACCGTCTGGCAGGTAAGCATATTGCGGCGACCGGAGACAAGCCGGGAGTGACGAAGGGGCAGCAGTGGATCAAGGCCGGCGGGGAACTGGAACTGCTCGATACGCCGGGTATCTTATGGCCGAAGTTCGAGGATCAGCAGGTCGGCTACAAGCTGGCGGCGATCGGGTCGATCAGCGATCAGATTTTGCAGGTGGAAGATGTGGCGTATCATGCGATCCGGTTTCTGATTGCCAGGTATCCAGGCGAGTTGCAGCAGCGGTACGAGCTGGACGAGCTTCCGTCCGGACAGTCGGAGCCGAATGCGTTCGTCGACGTGATGGAACGGATCGGCCGCAAGCGGGGCTGCCTGCAAAGCGGGGGTACGATCAACCTGGAGAAGGCGTCGATGGTCATCCTGCGGGATCTGCGAGGCGGTAAGCTGGGCCGGATCAGTCTGGAAAGCCCGAATCAGATGCAGTATATGACAAGCACTCTTGACGGCTGAACGTTACGCCGCCCGAGGGTGCTTTTTTGTCGTTACCGGGGGATTTAGGCTGAGCGATTTCCAGCGAATGTTTAGGGGAATTTTTGCGGGAGGGATCAGATGCGGTCTTCCCACTTGTCCGTATTCCCGGTACAATGGAACATACAAACGACCGATCATGGGGGAACGCAAGGTGCTGGAATATGAACGCGATTTATGGCAAAGCGGCATCCGGTTCGTCGCGGGGATCGACGAGGTCGGACGCGGCTGTCTGTTCGGCGACGTAGTTGCCGCAGCGGTGATTTTGCCGGAGGGCTGCGAAATTGAAGGAATTAACGATTCGAAAAAGTTAAGCGAGAAAAAACGCGAGGAGCTGTACCCGATCATTACGGAGCGGGCGCTCGGGATCGGAATCGGCTGCGTGAGCGCTTCGGTAGTCGATTCGATCAACATTAAGCAGGCGGCAAGGCTGGCTATGAAAAAGGCGCTGGAGCAGCTAAGCCAATCGGTCGTGCCGGACTACCTGCTGGTCGATGCGGAGAAGGTGGACAGTCCGATCCGACAGCTCGCGGTTATACACGGGGATGCGCTCAGCCAGTCGATTGCGGCGGCTTCGATCATCGCCAAAGTAACCCGGGACCGTCTCTGTCTTCAGTGGGATATGGAATACCCCGAATACGGAATCGCGGCGCATAAAGGATACGCTACGAAAGCGCACAGGGAAGCGATACTCGAATACGGGGCTTGCCCGCTGCACCGAAAAACGTTTTTGAAAGGTTTGTTAAACGAGCAACTGGAGCTGTTCTGACTCATAAGGCCTATTAACAATAAATCCGTATCAAGCCGATATACATAACAAACAGATATGACGGTAAAGGAGTCGGCGATATGAGCATGCAAATCGGTCAAATGATGCGGAATTTGCTCGGCGAGATGCAGCCGACGGCGGATGCCAAATCGGTGGAGCTGAAAGTCGGCCAAATCGTCAAAGGAATGGTGCTGCAGCTGCTCGGCGAGCAGGATGCGATTGTTAATATAGGCGGGGTCCATATGAGGGCCAAGCTGGAAATTCCGCTGCGCCAGGGATTGGTGACGTTCTTGCAGGTGATGTCCGATTCGAACGGCAGCCAATTGGTGCTGAAGCCGGTAAACGGGTCGGCGCTGCCGCTTGATGAAGGAGCGTTGTCCGAGCTTGTCAAAGGATTTCCTTCCAAAGACCAGCCTGCGCTGAAAGAATTGGCGAAGCAGCTGCAGCAGGCGGATGTGCCTCCCACGAAAGCGAATCTGCAATCGTTTCATAAAATCATGACTCAGGCGCCTGCCCAGGTCCCGGCCAATCAATGGCTGGAAGCGGCTGTCGTGGCAAACGACCGGAATTTGCCCCTAACCCGGGAAACGGTAGCCGGCCTTCGGGAGGCGATGTTCGGTCCGGCGCTGCAGGAGAGGCTGGACGGACTCGAGGAGAGAGCTTCGGAAGCGTCTCGCACGCTCGCCGCAAGTGGTCCGGCCGCAGAGCTGAAGCCGCTTCTGGACAAGCTGCAGCAGGCGATCGGCCAAGTCCGCGAGGCGGCAGGACGTATGCCGGCAGCTGCGTCGGCTATGCCGGCGGCGCTTCCGGCGGAACAAGCCGCGCCGGACGTGCCGGCAAGACCTCAGACATCTGCGGCGAATCCGGCGCCGGGAATGGCAAATGCTCCCGCACGCGAGCCGATTCCAGGGTCGCAAAGTGCGGGCGCTGTCCATACGGCGGTGCCGGCTTCGAGTCCGGGAAGCGGGGGTGCTGCACTTGGGGCAAATGGTGCAGGACAAGCCGGGGAAGGTAGGACGCCGGGGACGGCAGCAGGGACGGAAGCCGCTGTAAGCCGGGATTCGGCTATCCCCAAAGCGGCGAATCCGGCCGCGTCCGCTATTCCCGCTGCGCCCCAACCATCCGTAGAGCACGATCCGTCCTCCTCCGGCCGGCCGACAGTTAGAGCGGACGACAATTGGATCTCACGCGTTCTGAAGGCGGTAGGCATGGATCACGAGCAGCAGCTCGCCAAAGCGATCGAGAAGTCGGAGCCGAAGCCGGGAGGAACACCTATGACGCACGAACCGGCCTCTGTGCGGCTTGCAGCGCAGGAACCGGAGGCCAGAGCCGTTCCATCCGATCCGGGCCGTCACACGGCGGCTGACAGCCTCAAAAGCGTTCTGCTGCAGGTGATCAGTTCGAGCTCCGCTCCGGAGCCTCTGCGCGAGCAAGCGCAGCAGACTTTGCAGCAAATTACCGGGCAGCAGCTTCTGCTTTCGCCGGACCGGGGGTCGGTATTCAGCCATGTCACTTTATTGCTGCCGGTGCGTCATGAAGGGAGCGAGCAGACGGCTGCGATTCACGTCCAATCGAGAAAAGGAAAACGGGGGGAAATCGACGCGCAAAATTGCCGGCTGCTGTTCGACTTGAACATGCAGACGCTTGGTTTGACTCTTGTCGACGTTCAGGTGTTCGATAAAAAAGTGCATCTGCAGGTGCATAACGATATGCCGTTTCTCGGACCGCTGCTCCAGCAGTACCGCGATGAGATTGAAGATGGGCTAAGACAGAACGGATACCAGTTCATGGCGCTTAAGTGCAGCCCTTTTCCACAGCCCGCACAGGCGGATTCCGGCTCCTCCGGTATGGCCGTCCTGAATCCCGACAGAGCTGCGGCAGCATCCGGATTCCGCGTAAAGCCGTATAAAGGTGTGGACGTGAAAGTATGAACGGAAACAATAAGAAGGATAGAAACAGCAGCATCAAAAAAGCGGTAGCACTCCGCTACATGCCCGGCGAGAACACCTCCCCGGTCGTCGTAGCCAAAGGGAAGGGCCACATCGCCGAGACGATAATGGAGAAGGCGAAGGAGCACGGCGTCCCGCTGCAGGAAGATCCGTCGCTCGTCGAAGTGTTGTCCAAGCTGGATCTGAAGCAGGAAATCCCTCCCGAGCTGTACCAGCTGGTCGCCGAAATATTAAGCTTCGTGTACCGGACCGATTCGCGCGCCAAGGCGGGAAGGGAAGAAGCGAAATGACCGGCGGAAGAACGGCAGACAGCAGACGTGCGCTGGGGCGCAAAGGGGAAGACGCCGCAGCCGCTTACCTGGAAGCGGGAGGGTACCGGATACTGGAACGGAATTGGCGTTGTCCGAGCGGGGAGCTTGACCTGATCGCGGAGACGGATGGAGTTATCGTATTCGTTGAGGTGCGTTCTCGAAGAGATACCGGCACGTTCGGAACGGCGGAGGAGTCAGTCGACGCCCGCAAACGGAACAAGGTACGGGAGACGGCGAATTTTTACTTGTACCGCAATCGGGCTTTTGATAGAAAGACGCGGTTTGACGTCATTGCGGTCGTTTTTACGACCGGCGGTGACCTGCTCCGAATCAATCACATTCCGTACGCTTTTTAATGGAATAGGTAAGGGGAAAGCCGTCAAGACCGGTTCCGGTCTACGACGGCTTTTTCGTGATGATGAGGGCGCGATCCGGTCAGCTTTCGCCGGGAATGGAGCATTTGTTGCGGATAAACCGGATCTGATTTTCGATTCGGTTCAGTTGCTCCCGATCTTCCTGAGACGCTCCGCTGCGGCTGCGCAATTGCTCCGCTTCCTGCAGCAGGTTGTGCAAATCTTCGCCGGCGTTCGAGCAGTTATAGTCGCTTTCCAATTGATCCAGCATAGTAGCCTCCCTAGTGTCGTATTGCCCGTGGACCGACACGTTTGCAGAAAAATGCCGGCCCACACGGTAATGGGCGGTGCAACACTATTATGCATTGATGTCGGCCCGGATAATCGTAAAAGCGCGACGAACGGAAATCACGTTACACCCGAATCATCCGAATTTGTCCTCCATACTTCGGTCGAGACAGCGGTATTGAAGCGCCTCGGCGAGGTGCGCCGTCCGGATCGCTCCGCTGCCGTCCAGATCGGCGATCGTTCTGGCTATTTTGAGAATACGGTCGTGAGCCCGTACGCTTAAGCTTAAAGCTTCGAACGACTCGGCCAGCAGCTTGTCTCCATCCGGGGGGAGCCGGCAGTATTCGCGCAGTAAGCGGCCGGACAACTCGCCGTTAAACCGGATACCCTTGCCCGCATAACGCTCCGCCTGGAGCAGCATCGCACCTTCCACCGACTGGCGGATCTGTTCCGAGGAGACGTTGCCCTCCGTCCGCTTCATCGAATCGAAATCGATGCGCGGGACCTCCACATGAATATCGATCCGGTCAAGCAGAGGGCCGGATATTCGGGAACGGTAACGCTGAACTTGAGGCAGACTGCACGAACAGGCCGCGGCCGGTCCGGAGAAGCCATAAAATCCGCAAGGGCATGGATTCATCGAACCCGCCAGCATAAAATGGGTTGGGAACGTAAATACCGCTTTCGCCCGGCTGATCGTCACGCGCCGGTCTTCGATCGGCTGGCGAAGCACCTCCAGCACATTCCGCGGAAATTCAGGCAGCTCGTCCAGAAACAGGACGCCGCGATGGGCCAAGCTGACTTCGCCCGGCTTCGGAACGCTGCCTGCGCCGACAAGTCCGCCCATCGACACGGTGTGATGCGGATTGCGAAAAGGTCTTGCCCGAATAAGCGTCGTACGGTCCTTTAACTGGCCGGCAGCACTATATATTTTCGTAACTTCAAGCGATTCCTCGTCCGACAAGACGGGGAGGATGGAGGGCAGTCTGCGGATCAGCATAGTTTTTCCGGAGCCTGGCGGTCCGACGAAAATCAGATTATGCATCCCGGCCGCAGCGATCGTCAGAGCGCGTTTCGCCTGATGTTGACCGCACACGTCGACAAAATCTTCGGCCCATGTTTCAGAAAACTGCGGCTGCAATCGATCTTTTGGCGGGTGCTGTGAATCGGGTAGGCTCTTAAATAGGTCGTTTCCACTATATTGAAGCAGTTCCTTCAAATTGTGAATGCCGGCGATCCGCATGCCTTCGATCAGGGCGGCTTCCTCCGCATTCTCCGCCGGAAGCAGCACGTTCGTGAGTCCCCGGCGTCTGGCTGCATCGACCATCGGCAGCACGCCGTGCACAGGCCGCAGCCGGCCGTCGAGCGACAGCTCGCCGATCGTCAGGCAGCGCTCCAGTCCCGGCAGCGACAGCTGGCCGCTTGCCGCAAGTATGCCTGTGGCAATGGCCAAATCGAACGAGGCTCCTTCCTTGCGGACGTCGGCCGGAGCCAGATTGACCGTAATCCGTTCCATCGGAAAGGCGGCTCCCGTGTTTTTGATCGCCGATCGCACTCTTTCCGCAGACTCCCTCACAGAACTGTCCGGAAGTCCGACGATTTGAAAAAACGGCAAGCCGTTGCTAATATCAATCTCCACATCCACGATCGTACCGTCTATCCCTTGCAGGCAAGCGCCATATCGGTTGTCGTACATAACAAAAAACACCTCTTCTCGGAATGAAAACCCGCACCGGGCATAATAGGCCAAGCGGGTCGGTTGCCGGAAAAGGTGCTTCCTTATCGTCCGTATTACCGAAATGTAATCAGATTGTTCATAATTAGTTATTCGCCGCTGCGTTGCCGTTTTCCTTCCAGGCCCAACATTTTTATTAAAATCCGATCCGTTGGAGATACTGGAATGTAACGGAAATGAGGTGAGACTACATGGAAGAAAAAGCGTACTTTTGTCCCAATTGCCGTTCAAACCGGACGAAGTTCCGGGTTTATGCGACAACGTCCCAATCGTTTATGAAAGAGCCGGTGACCGGGGAAATCTACAGCATGGCCGATCCCGTTCCGGTTGAGGATGCCGAGCCGACAATCGGTTGTCTCGTGTGCGGCTTTGCCGGCAATGAGATGCGATTCGTCAAGCAGGCGGAGCGCGAGCCCCGAATGGCTTCGAATCCGGCGTATTGAAGGACGGGTCCGCGTACAGACCGGCCCCTTAGCGATAGCGCGAGCTTTCCGAGTTCGGGAGCTGCGCTATTTGCATGTCTAAGCGTATGGAACGCCTCCTAACGTTCCGGCTGTCTTTTTGTCGTCTTAATCAAAAAAAAATACATTGTTCACAAAAAATTCAGGAAAGTGTCGATGAAACGTGATACAATGAGTAGGGCATTTTTTGGGGTACACCGAATCGACGGAGTTGCTTTACGTTCGGTCGGGAGAGGGCAATTTGCCTTTTTTTGCATACAAACTCACCCAAGACAGTTGATAGGAGGATTCGAGAATGAATATCCATGAGTATCAAGGCAAAGAAGTCCTGAGACAATATGGCGTTGCGGTTCCTCAGGGCAAAGTGGCGTTTACCGTCGACGAAGCCGTCGAAGCGGCAAAGGCTCTCGGCACCCAGGTGGTCGTCGTCAAAGCTCAAATCCATGCAGGCGGCCGCGGTAAAGCGGGCGGCGTCAAAGTGGCTAAAAACCTCGACGAAGTGCGTACATATGCCGAGCAAATTCTCGGAAAAGTACTGGTAACGCACCAAACCGGGCCGGAAGGCAAAGAAGTGAAGCGTTTACTCATCGAAGAGGGCTGCGACATCAAGAAAGAGTACTATGTGGGCGTGGTCGTAGACCGCGCTACCGGCCGTGTCGTCATGATGGCTTCCGAAGAAGGCGGTACCGAGATTGAGGAAGTCGCCGCACATACTCCGGAGAAAATTTTCAAAGAAGTGATCGATCCTGCCATCGGCTTGATGCCGTTCCAAGCCCGCAAGCTGGCTTATGCGATCAACATCCCGGCTCCGCTCGTCAATAAAGCGGTTCAGTTCATGACAGCTTTGTATACCGCATTTGTGGACAAGGACTGCTCGATCGCGGAGATTAACCCGCTCGTCGTAACCGGCGACGGCAACGTGATGGCGCTTGACGCCAAGCTGAATTTCGACTCCAACGCTTTGTTCCGTCATAAAGACATTTTGGAGCTTCGCGACCTGGACGAAGAAGACGAGAAAGAAATCCAAGCATCCAAATTCGACCTGAGCTACATTGCGCTTGACGGCAACATCGGTTGCATGGTTAACGGCGCGGGTCTTGCCATGTCGACGATGGATATTATCAAATATTACGGCGGCGAGCCGGCGAACTTCCTCGACGTAGGCGGCGGCGCAACGACAGAGAAAGTTACCGAAGCGTTCAAAATCATTTTGTCCGACCCGAAAGTAAAAGGCATATTCGTCAATATTTTCGGCGGCATCATGAAATGCGACGTGATCGCAGACGGCGTAATTGAGGCAGCTAAGCAAATCGGCTTGGATCGTCCTCTTGTCGTGCGTCTGGAAGGCACGAACGTCGAGCTTGGCAAGAAGAAGCTGAATGAATCCGGTCTGAACATTGTAGCGGCCGACTCGATGGCGGACGGCGCGCAAAAAATCGTTTCGCTGGTGAAGTAATTCGAGAGGAGATGGACAACGATGAGCATTTTGATCGATAAAAATACGAAAATCATTACGCATGGCATCACCGGTTCGCAAGGGAAGTTCCACACTCAAGGCGGACTCGAGTACGGCTCGCAATTCGTCGGCGGAGTAACGCCGGGCAAAGGCGGTACGGAAGTCGAGTTCTCGCTGGAGAACGGCACGACCGTCAAATTGCCTGTATTCAACACGGCTATCGAAGCCAAAAAAGCGACGGGTGCAACTGTATCGCTCATTTTCGTTCCTCCGGCTTTCGCTGCGGATTCGATTATGGAAGCGGTCGACGCGGAGATGGATTTGGCCATCTGTATTACCGAAGGTATTCCTGTACTCGACATGGTTCGCGTCAGCCGTTATATGGAAGGCAAGAAAACCCGTCTGATCGGCCCAAACTGCCCGGGTGTCATCACTCCGGATGAGTGCAAAATCGGCATCATGCCGGGTTACATCCATTTGAAAGGTCATGTGGGCGTCGTATCCCGCAGCGGTACGCTTACATACGAAGCGGTTCATCAGCTGACGACCCGCGGCATCGGCCAATCGACGGCTGTAGGGATCGGCGGAGACCCGGTTAAAGGCTCCGAGTTTATCGACATCCTCAAACTGTTCAACGAAGATCCGAATACGTATGCGGTTATTATGATCGGCGAGATCGGCGGTACGGCGGAAGAAGAAGCGGCCGAATGGATTAAAGCGAACATGACGAAACCTGTCGTTGGCTTTATCGGCGGCCAAACGGCGCCTCCGGGAAAACGGATGGGACATGCCGGCGCGATCATCTCCGGCGGCAAAGGAACAGCTGCAGAGAAAGTATCGACGCTTGAGGCTTGCGGCATCAAGGTTGCTCCTACGCCTTCCGAGATGGGCTCCACGCTCGTCAGCGTTCTGGAGGAAAAAGGACTGCTCGAGAAATGCACCGTTAAAAAATAAATATATACAATAATATGTATTTAATGAAGGTAAGCAACCTTCCGCATCCCGGTTCCGGGTACGGAAGGTTTTTTTGTTTTTTCGACAAAAATCCGCAAAGGATGCCCGGTTCCCATCGGGTCTACAAAATAGGAGGTGCTTTACTTCATGAACGATCGTAAGGTATTATTTGGATTGCACGAGTTAGAGGGAATTGGCTGGAAATCGATAAAGCTTCTGGAATCGGCCGTATCCGGAGCCTGGTCGGAATTGCGCCACATGAACCCGGAAGAGTTGAAGGCGGCCGGGCTCAGGGCAACTGCAGCCGAGAACGTTTATGCGCGCCTTCGCGACGAAGCTTCGATCGACAAAAGAGCCGGGGAATACGCGAGCCGCCGCATTTCGATCGTCACGGTCCTTGATCCGCATTATCCCGCACTGCTGAGAGAAATCGCCCAGCCTCCGTGGGTGCTTTATTGCAAGGGAGAACTGAGCGTGCTCGAGCGGGCGGCGATTGCTATTGTCGGTACACGTTCTCCTACCGCGTATGGGAGAAAGGCCGCCTTTGATCTGGCCCGAGATTTGTCCGCCGCAGGCGTATGTGTAGTGAGCGGACTGGCGCGCGGGATAGACAGCTGTGCACATCGCGGAGCTTTGACGGGAGAAGGAGGGACGGCCGCTGTGCTCGGGTGCGGCCTGGATACGGTGTATCCCCCTGAAAACGCTTCCCTGTATGACGATGTAACGAAGAAAGGGGTTTTGTTGACGGAATATCCGCTGGGCACCCAGCTGCGTCCGGGTCTGTTTCCGCAGCGAAACCGGATCATCTCCGGATTAAGCCTCGGGACGATCGTGGTGGAGGCGGCGTCGCGAAGCGGATCTTTGATTACGGCAGATATGGCGCTGGAGCAGTCGAGAGACGTATTTGCGGTTCCGGGACCGATCTCGTCGCCTAAAAGCGAGGGAGCTTTGGAGCTCATCCGCCAGGGGGCGAAGATGATCGCAAGCGCGGACCATGTTCTGGAGGAGTACCGGCACCTGATGAGGCGGGTGACCGAAGGCAGCAAAGAGGCTCCCGAGCCCGGTCCGTCCTTAAGCGAAGACGAGCGAAAACTGCTCGGCTGGATGACCGCCGTTCCTGTAACGTTCGACGAATTGTTGGAGCTTTCCGGATTCGAATTTGGACATTTGCATTCAGTTCTGTTAAATTTAATTTTGATAAAAAGGATTACGCCCTTACCCGGCTCGTCTTACATCGCTTTATAGTGCGAGTTCAAAAAGTCCGGTTTTCAGCACCGAGAAGATGGGATGAAGCAAGGAAATGAGGAGCGGAGCGTAGTGGAAACTACGTGAGCACCGGAAGTTCCGGCTGAATTCCATATTCGATGACGAGTAGGCTTCCTGATCGGCCTCGTGATCAAAAGTGGACTTTTTGAACAACCTCTTATAGCGGCGGTGACGAACGGTCCGGGCATACGCATACAATGGAACAGCCACTTACGAGGGGAGGACGGCGAGCCTATGGCGGATTCGTTAGTCATTGTGGAGTCACCCGCAAAAGCAAAAACGATCGGCAAATATTTGGGAAGCAAGTTTATCGTGAAAGCGTCCATGGGCCATATCCGGGACCTTCCAAAAAGTCAGATCGGCGTCGAAGTTGAAAACAAGTTCGAACCGAAATATATAACGATCCGGGGCAAAGGCTCCGTTCTGAAAGAATTGAAAGATGCAAGCCGCAAAGTGAAAAACATCTATCTAGCGGCTGACCCCGATCGCGAAGGGGAGGCGATCGCCTGGCACTTGGCGCATTACCTCGAACTGAGCGAGAAGGAGCCTTGTCGTGTTGTTTTTAATGAGATAACGAAACAAGCAGTGAAGGATGCATTCAAGCAGCCGCGGCCTATCGATATGGATTTGGTGAACGCTCAACAGGCGCGCCGCATCTTAGACCGCCTTGTGGGCTACAAAATCAGCCCTCTGCTGTGGAAAAAGGTAAAGAAGGGACTTTCGGCCGGCCGCGTGCAGTCCGTCGCCGTAAAGCTTATTATCGACCGCGAGAACGAGATCAAGCTTTTCGTTCCGGAAGAGTATTGGTCGATCACGGCGATGCTGGATGTGAACGGTTCGGCGTTCGAGGCGAAATTTTACGGAATCGGCGGAGAGAAGAAAGAGCTGAACCGCGAAGCCGAAGTTCAGGACATCCTGAAACGGATCGAACAGGAGACGTTCACGGTCAGCGAAGTGAAGGAGAAGGAACGTCAGCGCAATCCCGCGCCGCCGTTCATTACGAGCTCCTTGCAGCAGGAGGCGGCCCGCAAGCTGAATTTCCGGGCGGCCAAAACGATGCAGGTGGCGCAGCAGTTGTACGAGGGCGTCGATATCGGCAAAGAGGGCACGGTCGGTTTGATCACGTACATGCGTACCGACTCGACCCGGATTTCGCCAGTTGCGCAGGAAGAAGCCAAAGAATATATACAGCAAGCCTACGGAGCGGATTATTACCCGGAAACGCCGCGTGTTTATTTAAAAAAGGGAGCCAACGCCCAAGACGCTCACGAAGCGATTCGGCCTACGTCCGTAGCCAAAACGCCAGAGGAAATGAAAGGGTATTTGAGCCGGGATCAGTTTCGTCTTTACAAGCTGGTATGGGAACGCTTCGTCGCCAGCCAGATGGCTTCGGCCGTGTTGGATACGATGACGGTCGACATAAAGGCAGGCGATGTGACGTTCCGCGCCGCCGGCTCCAAAGTGAAGTTTCCCGGCTTCATGAAAGTGTACGTGGAGGGCAACGACGACGGCAGTACGAACGAGGACGACAAGTTTTTGCCGCCGCTTCAACCGGACGATAAGCTGGGCAACCAAGGAATCGAGCCGAAGCAGCATTTTACGCAGCCGCCTCCGCGTTACTCGGAAGCACGACTGGTCCGGGCGCTGGAGGAAATGGGAATCGGAAGACCGAGCACGTATGCGCCGACGCTGGAGACGATTCAGAAGCGCGGTTACGTCGCGATGGAGGAGAAACGGTTCGTCCCGACGGAGCTCGGCGACCTGGTCATCCAGTTGATGGCGGAATTTTTCCCGGAAATTTTAAACGTCGAATTCACCGCCCATATGGAGGAAGAACTCGATTTTGTCGAAGAAGGCAAGGTCGACTGGGTCAAGGTGCTGGACGAATTTTACGTTACGTTCGAGAAGCGGCTTGAAGTAGCCGAGGAAGAAATGAAGGAAGTCGAGATCCAGGACGAAGTAACCGACATCTTGTGCGAGAAGTGCGGTCGCAACATGGTCATCAAGATGGGCAGATTCGGCAAGTTTCTGGCTTGTTCCGGGTTTCCGGACTGCCGGAACGCGAAGCCGATCGTCAAAGAGGTTGGCGTTACTTGCCCGAAATGCAAAGAAGGCAATGTCGTCGAACGGCGAAGCAAAAAAGGGCGCATCTTCTACGGGTGCGACCAGTATCCGGGCTGCGATTACGTCTCCTGGGATAAACCGTCCGGCAAGCCGTGCCCGAACTGCAGCACCATGCTGGTGGAGAAGTACGCCAAATCCGGCTCCCACCTTCAATGTCCGGATTGCGGATACAAGGAAGAGATGCAGCAAACGGACGGCGACGGCGATACCGACGCGGATTGATGGAATCCCCGAGCTCTGCTGCCATGATGCGGCAGAGCTTGGACAGGTAAAGCGCGGATCGTGATAACAGGAGGAGCTACCATTGACTAACGCTAGCAAAGTAACGGTGATCGGCGCCGGCCTGGCCGGCAGCGAGGCAGCCTGGCAGATTGCCAGCCAGGGCGTTCCGGTCGTGTTGTACGAGATGCGGCCGGTCCGCAAAACGCCAGCCCACATCACCGATCAATTCGCCGAACTGGTATGCAGCAATTCGTTGCGGGCCAACGGACTGACGAATGCGGTAGGGGTATTAAAAGAAGAAATGCGCCGGATGAACTCCCTCATCATGAGCTGCGCCGACAAACATGCGGTTCCGGCCGGAGGCGCGCTTGCGGTTGACCGTGACGGCTTCTCCGGTGAGGTGACGTCGACGCTGCGGAATCATCCGCTGATCGAAGTCCGCAATGAAGAGCTGCCGGCGCTGCCGGAAGGGATTACGGTGGTGGCGACCGGTCCGCTGACGTCCCCGTCCTTGTCAGACGAGCTGAAGCGGCTCACGGGTGAAGAATATTTGTATTTCTATGATGCGGCCGCCCCGATTGTGGACAAAGATTCGATCGATATGAGCAAAGTGTATTTGGCTTCCCGTTACGACAAAGGGGAGGCCGCTTATTTGAATTGCCCGATGACGGAGGAGCAGTTCGACGCTTTTCATGATGCTCTGATCAGTGCCGAGACGGCGCCTATGAAAGAGTTCGAGAAAGAGATTTATTTCGAAGGCTGCATGCCGATCGAGGTGATGGCCAGACGTGGCAAGCAAACGGCGCTGTTCGGCCCGATGAAGCCCGTCGGACTGGTTAATCCGCATACCGGCAAGCTGCCGTATGCCGTCGTTCAGTTGCGCCAGGACAATGCGGCGGGAACGTTATACAATCTCGTCGGCTTCCAGACCCATCTGAAGTGGGGGGAGCAGAAGCGGGTGTTCTCGCTGATCCCCGGTCTGGAGAACGCGGAATTCGTCCGCTACGGCGTCATGCATCGCAATACGTTTATCAGCTCGCCCAAGCTGCTTCATCCGACGTACCAGTTTAAAGGCCGTCACGATCTGTTCTTCGCCGGACAGATGACCGGGGTCGAAGGATACGTGGAGTCTGCGGCTTCGGGGATGATTGCCGGGATCAATGCAGGGAGGATGGCGCTCGGACAAGAATGCGTCGTAGTGCCGCCGGAAACGACCCTTGGCAGTATGGCGCATTACATTACGACTACCGACCCGAAACATTTCCAGCCGATGAACGCCAATTTTGGTCTGCTTCCTCCGCTTGGAGAGAAAATTCGCGACAAAAAACGTAAAAACGAGCTGCTTGCCGAACGCGCGCTGCAAACAATTCAGAATTTTTCATATAATGTACACAATTTGACTTGTATGTAAAAGCTCCGCTATGGTACGATGAACATGTTTTCATAAGTGAAACCCATTTTCGGAGCTGCAAGCTCGTTTCAATTCAGACGACAACCTTTAGCAAAATACGGGAAACAGCAGCAGATCGAACATTTGGTGCTGTTTCCTGCCGTTTATACGGGTTCCGACGTTTCCGGCAAATGGAAATACCGGCCGAAGCCGTTATGGACCTGAACGTACATAGCAGCGGTATACAGGTTAGCACAGATAAGGGGGGATCACGGTGGGTGACTTTCACGCGACTACGATATTTGCCATCAGGCATGAAGGTAAAGGCGCCATAGCGGGAGACGGACAAGTGACGTTCGGGAACAGCATGGTGATGAAGTCGAAAGCCAAAAAAGTAAGGCGCTTGTACCGGGGCAAAGTAATAGCCGGATTCGCAGGCTCCGTGGCGGACGCGGTGACGTTGTTCGAGAAATTCGAGGCGAAGCTTGAGGAACACCAGGGCAATTTGCTTCGCGCGGCCGTAGAGCTGGCCAAAGACTGGCGCTCCGACCGGGTGCTTCGCAGGCTGGAGGCGATGATGATCGTCATGGATTCGCAAAGCCTGCTGCTTATTTCCGGGAATGGCGAGATTATCGAGCCGGACGACGGTATTCTTGCGATCGGTTCCGGGGGGAGCTTCGCGCTGGCCGCCGGACGCGCCTTGAAACAGTACGCCCCGCATCTGGCCGCCAACGAGATCGCCAAGGCATCGCTGGAAACGGCTGCCGACATCTGCGTATTTACAAACCGGAACATTATTGTGGAAGAAATATAATCGCGCCATAACCGGGAGGGACTTCCATGAACAATCGCGCTCTGACGCCCAGACAAATCGTATCGGAGCTTGATAAGTATATCGTCGGACAAAAGCAAGCCAAAAAATCGGTGGCGATCGCACTGCGTAACCGGTACCGCCGAAGTCTGCTCAGCGAATCGATGCGGGACGAGATCGTCCCGAAAAATATTTTGATGATCGGTCCGACCGGTGTCGGCAAAACGGAAATCGCCAGACGTCTGGCCAAGCTGGTCGGCGCGCCGTTCGTCAAAGTAGAGGCGACCAAGTTCACCGAAGTCGGATACGTCGGCCGCGACGTGGAATCGATGGTCCGCGATCTCGTGGAAACGTCGATCCGCATGGTCAAGGCAGAGAGAACGGAAACCGTGAAAGATAAAGCGGAACAGCTTGCTAACGAACGAATCGTGGCGATTCTCGTACCGTCCTCAACTCCTCCGAAGTCGCAGCGCAATCCGCTGGAGATGCTGTTCGGCGGTTCCCAGCAGCAGCCGGCTGCCGAGAAGGAAGAGACCGATCACAATATCATCCAGCGCCGTCAGGAAGCGAAGGAGAAGCTGCGCCGCGGAGAGCTGGAGGAGCAGATGATCGAGATCGAGGTGGAGGATGCCGCGCCGTCGATGCTGGATATGTTCGCGGGGCAAGGCAACGAGCAGATGGGGATGAACATGCAGGAAATGTTCGGAAACCTGATGCCGAAACGGACGAAAAAGCGCAAGCTGCCGATCAAGGAAGCCCGTCAGGCGCTGATTCAGGAAGAAGCGCAAAAGTTGATCGACATGGACGAAGTGGTGCAGGAGTCGGTCAAGCGGGCGGAACAGACCGGCATTATTTTTATCGACGAGATCGATAAAATCGCCAGCTCCGGCCGGGGGGGCGGCCCCGACGTTTCCCGCGAGGGCGTGCAGCGCGATATTTTACCTATCGTAGAAGGTTCGACGATCATGACCAAGTACGGTCCTGTGAAAACCGATTACGTGCTGTTTATCGCCGCAGGCGCGTTCCATATCGCCAAGCCGTCCGATCTGATCCCCGAGCTTCAGGGACGGTTCCCGATCCGCGTCGAGCTGACGAATTTGACCCAGGACGATTTCGTTCTAATCTTGAAAGAACCGCAAAATGCGCTGACCAAACAATATACGGCGCTGCTTGAAACCGAAGGCATTCGTGTCGAATTTTCGGACGAAGCGATCGCGGAGCTTGCCAAAATCGCGGCGGAGGTCAACCAGAATACGGACAACATCGGAGCGCGAAGACTTCATACGATTTTGGAGAAGCTGCTTGAGGATCTGTCGTTCGAAGCGCCGGACATCACGCTTGACCATATCGAAATTACGCCCGAGTACGTGCGAGAGAAAGTGGCTGGAATCGCGCAGAACCGCGACCTGAGCCAATACATTTTGTAGGGCGCATGTTCTGCAATACACCGGGAGGCTTACGCTATGAGTTTACTGAGCAAGACAAGAAGTTTGAACCGATTGCTGCAGAAGGCTGCCGGCAATGCCGTCAGCTTTATGGAGATGTCGGAAGTGCTGCGGGATCTGATTGCGGCGAGCGTGTTCGTCATCAGCCGAAAAGGCAAAATACTCGGATACGCGACGACCGGCGAGCCGTTGTCGGAGCCGATGCACGAGATGATCGTACTGAACCGCAGGCTGCCCGAAGAATATAACAATGTGTTGAAACGAATCGAGGAGACATCTTCGAACGGGGAGACCGACAGTCCTTATCAGATGTTTACCGAAAAAATAAATGCATTTTTCGACAATTCTCACGTAACGATCATCCCGATCATCGGAGGGGGAGACCGGCTCGGTACGGTTGTGCTGACGCGCAGCGGCAATTCCTTTATCGACGACGATTTGATTATGGCCGAATACGGCTCGACCATTGTAGGCATGGAGATATTGCGCGAGCACGCCGAAGAAATCGAGCAGGACGCGCGTACGAAGGCGGCTGTGCAAGTGGCGGTCAACTCTTTATCGTACAGCGAGATGGAGGCCGTCGATCATATTATTGAAGAGCTGAAGGAAAAAGAGGGACTGCTCGTCGCAAGCAAAATCGCCGACAGAGTCGGAATTACCCGTTCGGTGATCGTGAACGCGCTGCGCAAGCTGGAAAGCGCGGGAGTGATCGAGACGCGTTCGCTTGGGATGAAGGGGACCTATATCAAAATATTAAATGAACAGCTCGTCCAAAGCGTAGCCAACGCCAGAGCGTAAAGCGGCCGGCAGACGCCATAAAAACAGCCCTGTCTTCCTAAAGATAGGGCTTTTTGCTTATTGTAAACTTTTCGGTATAGATAGAATATATATATGGTTCGTATGCAACAAATTTAGACAAATTCTTTATTTTTTTTAGTAAAGAAGTCGAATAAAGAAGGAATCGACAAAGGCGTGAAGAATAACATTACATAAAACTTTTCACGGGAAAGTGGGTAAAATGGAATGGCTTTTTGGGACACTCCGAGCCTAGGGCTAATGGAACGTACGTTGGACGCCGCCTCCTTTCGACAAAAAGTGATGTCCAACAATGTGGCAAATGTCGACACGCCTTATTTTAAAAGGTCCGATGTGCAGTTCGAGGAGCTTCTGGAGAAGGAATTGATAAAAAACAGTCTCCAGGGCCGAAGGACCGATCCGCGGCACATTCCGATCGGGGTTCCGGCGGCGCCGGTCGCTCCGAAAGTAGTCACAGACGAAACAACATTGATGAACAACAACCTTAACAACGTCGATATCGACTACGAGATGGCGCTGCTCGCCAAAAACCAGCTTCGTTACAACGTTATCGTAGGCCAGGTCAATTCCGATCTGAAGCATTACAGAACCGCATTGAATGGAGGAAGATGATAAGTGAAATTGACTAACGGCTTCGACATTAGCGCTTCCGCTCTAACCGCCCAGCGGTTTCGGATGGACGTCATCTCTTCGAATATGGCGAACGCGGATACGACCCGCGGCAAGCTGGTGGACGGCCGATGGGTGCCTTATCAACGCAAAATGGTAACGATGGAAGCGAAGGAGCAGGCACCCTTTTCGCAATACTTGAATCAGTCGATGCGGGATTTGACGGGCGAAGGGGTGAGAGTATCCCGGGTGTTCGATGATGAGGCCCCGTTCAAGCAGGTATATAATCCTACTCATCCGGATGCCGACGAGCGCGGTTATGTGCAGATGCCGAATGTCGATATTTTAAAAGAGATGGTCGATCTGATGTCGGCGACCCGTTCGTATGAGGCGAACGTCACGGCTCTAAATGCTACGAAAGCAATGGTCTCCAAAGCGCTGGAGATCGGGAAATAGATGATTTCATTAATCGGGGGGACGCTGCATGATCGAACAAATTGGCTTTTTACCCAAAAAACCGCTCGTTTCCTTAAGCGACAAAACAAACGGCGAAGCTGGAGCGGCTCAAATCGGCAAACAGTTTGGCTCTTTTCTGAACGATGCTATGAATAACCTGAACAAGCAGCAGACAACTGTGGAGACGCTCAACGATAAATTTATCGTCGGAGAGATCGCCGATGCGCACCAACTGACGATTGCGGCCGAGAAGTTAGCCCTTAGTCTGGAAATGACGGTCGTAATGCGCAACAAAGTTATTGAAGCTTACCAGGAGATTATGAGAACACAGATCTGATCGTACATAGATTTATGAAAGATTGCCAACTTCATAGAAGCATTCAGAAACACACCAGCAATCGCAGCAGATTCCCGGACGGGGTGACATAGTGAACGAAACACTTGTCCAATATCGAGACAAAACGACTCAGTATTGGAAGCAGCTGAGCAAAAATCAAAAGTTTATGGTGCTGGGTACCGTCGTGATTCTGATCGCGGTAATTATATTGACCTCCGTCAATTTATCAAAAACCGAATATGTCACGGCGTTCTCCAACCTGCAGCCGAACGATGCGGCGAGCATTAAAAAATATTTGGATGATTCGAAAGTACCCTATCAATTAGGCGCCGACGGTAAAACGATCGCGGTTCCGGCCAGCCAAGCGGCATCGATCAAGCTGGAGGTAGAATCGCAAGGGCTGAATAACAGCGGATCGCTCGGTTATGCGGCATTTGCCGGAAGCAATACGTTCGGGATGTCGGATAACGAATTTAACGTCAAACTGATCAATGCCGTACAAGGCGAAATTCAGCAAATGTTTAACCAGATCAACGGGGTAGCCAGTTCCAAGGTGTTGATCACGGTACCAAAGGAAACGGCGTTTATTACGACGGACCCTCAGGAATCGACCGCATCGGTCGTACTGAACATCCAGAACGGGTACCGGTTCGATCAAACCCAGATCGATACGATGTATAATCTGGTCGCCAAGACGATTCCGAAACTGAAATATGAGAATATTACTATCTCGAACCAGAACGGGGAACCGCTGCCTTATTCCAAGACGAACGGGGCGGTTGCGGGAGCGGCCGGACAAATTCAACAGCAGTTCCAGGTGAAAAATCAGTTCCAGAACGAGCTGCAAAAAAACATAATGAGTCTTCTGGGCAAAATCTACGCTCCGAATAAAGTCGTTGTCAGCGTAATCTCCACTCTTAACTTCGATCAAAAAACAAGCAAGCAAAATCTGGTTTCGCCGGTCAATACGGTAGACAACCGGGGAATCGAAATCAGCCTGCAAGAGAACAACAAGTCGGCCACCAATTCCGGAGCGGCCAACGGCGGAGTGCCGGGGACAGGTACGACGGATGTTCCGACCTATCAAGGCGGGCAAAATGCGGCCGGACAATCGCAGTCGGAAGAAACGAACCGAATCGTCAATTTCGAAGTGAACCGGATTACGAACGATATCGTATCCAGTCCGTTTGTCGTTAAAGATTTGTCGATTAGTGTCGGCATCGAACCGCCGATCAAAGATGATCCGAACTCCTTGACACAGGAAATGAGAGACAACATCCAACGGACGCTGGCAAGCATCGTATCGGCATCGCTTGCTGATAGCGGTCAGACGTATACGGCCGAGGAGATTGCCAGAAAAGTAACGCTGTTCGCCCAGCCGTTCGCAGCGACGGCAGCGACCGAGCAAGCCGGTATTAATTATTGGATGTGGGGCGGAATCGGGTTGGCCGCGATGGCGCTTGCCGGAGCCGCCGGGTATATGCTCCGCCGCAGAAAGCAAAAAGAGCTGGATTATGTCGAGGAAGAATTGCCGGCACCGACGAAGGTCGAGATGCCGACGATCGATATCGAAACGGTCGGCAACGAGAACCAGGTTCGCAAGCAGCTTGAAGGTCTGGCGAAGAAAAAGCCGGAAGAGTTCGTAAATTTGCTGCGCACTTGGCTAGTAGATGATTAAGGGGGGACTTCCGTGGCGAAAGCGGTCCAGCAAGGCTTAACAGGACGACAAAAGGCTGCCATTTTATTGATTAGCCTCGGGCCGGAAGTATCCGCCCAAATCTTTAAACATTTGCGCGAAGAAGAAATTGAGCAGCTGACGCTTGAAATCGCCAATGTAAGAAAGGTGGATAGTGCGGAAAAGGAAGCGATCCTAGCCGAATTTCATCAAATCTGTCTTGTCCAGGAATACATCTCGCAGGGCGGCATTCAATATGCCAAGGAAATTCTGGAGAAAGCACTCGGCAGCTCGAAGGCGATGGACATTATTAACCGGCTGACGGCGACGCTTCAAGTACGTCCTTTCGACTTCGCCCGCAAAGCGGACCCGGCTCAAATATTGAATTTCATTCAAAACGAAAATTCGCAGACGATTGCACTTATATTATCTTATCTTCAATCGGACCAGGCGGCCATTATTCTATCTTCCCTGCCGCAGGACAAACAGGCCGACGTCGCCAAACGGATCGCCCAGATGGACAGCACGTCGCCCGAAGTTATTAATCAGGTCGAGCGTGTGCTGGAGCAGAAGCTGTCTTCTACTGTAACTCAGGACTATACGACGGCCGGCGGCATCGAGGCGATCGTTCAGATATTAAACGGTGTAGACCGCGGTACCGAACGGACGATTCTCGATTCGCTCGAAATTCAGGACCCGGAACTTGCCGAAGAAATCAAAAAGCGGATGTTCGTATTCGAAGATATCGTCAATATCGACAACCGTTCGATCCAGCGGATCATTCGGGATATCGAGAATGCCGACCTGCAGCTTGCGCTTAAAGTCGCCAGCGAAGAAGTTCGCGAAGTCATTTTCCGGAATATGTCCAAACGAATGGCGGAAACGTTCCGCGAAGAGATGGAATATATGGGTCCTGTCCGGCTTCGCGACGTCGAAGAGGCGCAAACCCGCATCGTAGCTACGATCCGACGCCTGGAAGAAGCGGGAGAAATCATTATCGCTCGCGGCGGAGGAGACGATATCATTGTCTAACGTCATTAAGGCGACCCAGTATATCCCTATAGACGATAAAAAGTTGATACAGGTTTCACTTTCCGCGCCAATTTCCGAACCGGATCCAAGTTTAGATGCGGAATCCGCAGATGAGGGGCGCATATCGGCTGAAGAAGCGGCCGCACTCGAAGCGAAAGAGCGGATCATCCGCGATGCCGAAGCGTATGCCGACTCCGTCGTAACTGCAGCATCGGAAGAAGCGCAAAAGCTCCGCAGCGAAGCGACAGCCGAGATCGAAAGCTGGTGGCAGCAGCGGCGTTCCGAAGATGAGCGGCTGATCGCCGAGTGCTGCGAGTCGGGCCGGGACGAAGGGTACCGGGAAGGCATGGAAACGGCCGAAGCGGCGATGCGCCAGCAATACGAATTGATGCTAAGTGAAGCTCAGTCGATTATTGAGAGCGCCGTTCGGATGAAGCACCAGCTGATCCAGGAATCCGAACCTTTTCTGATTGAGCTAAGCTGCTCGATCGCCGAGAAGATTATCGGAAGGCAGTTATCGCTCGAGTCGCAATGGTCGATTGAACTGATCCGAAAAGTTCTGATGCGCCGCAGGGAGCAAGGAATCATTACGCTTTGCGTCTCGCCGGACCATTTCCAGTTCGTCCTGGATGCCAGAGAAGAACTTATGCTGGCCATCGATTCACAGGCGGAGCTGCAAATTATTCCGGACCCGACCGTACGGGATCATGGTTGCGTCGTCCGTTCTTCGTTCGGCAGCATCGACGCCCGGATCGATACCCAACTGGACGAGATCAAAAAAGGATTACAGCATGTGGCTCACGTTGCTCTTAGTAGCGAAGGAGCTGATAAATATGAATAGCGTTCCAGATGTTGCCAAATATGTAGAGCAGCTTCGTCATATCGATCCGGTTCGCGTGAACGGGAAAGTAACCCAAGTCATCGGACTGACGGTGGAATCCGAGGGACCGGATGCCAGTGTCGGCGATGTGTGCTACATTTACCCGTACAAGTCGGCCAAGCCCCTTAAAGCCGAAGTCGTCGGCTTCCGCGACAACAAGGTGCTTCTTATGCCGCTCGGGGAATTAACTTCGATCGGTCCCGGCTGCGATGTCGTCAGCACGGGCAAACCGCTTACCGTTCAAGCGGGTCACGAGCTGCTGGGAAAAGTACTAGACGGGTTGGGCCAGCCGCTGGACGGATCTTTTTTACCGACCCGTATGGCGCATTATTCGACCAACAGCTCGGTGAACAATCCGCTTAAGCGGCCGCGGGTCCAGGAGCCGATCAGTGTCGGCGTCCGTTGTATCGACGGGCTGCTTACTCTCGGAAAAGGCCAGCGTGTCGGCATCTTCGCAGGTTCGGGCGTCGGCAAAAGCACCTTGATGGGGATGATTGCCCGCAATACGTCCGCCGATGTAAACGTCATCGGTCTGATCGGAGAGCGCGGCCGCGAAGTTCTCGATTTTATCGAACGCGACCTCGGTCCGGAAGGGTTAGCCCGCTCGGTCGTGGTGGTGGCTACTTCCGACCAGCCGGCCCTGATCCGGATGAAAGGCGCGTTGATCGCGACCAGCATCGCCGAATACTTCAGGGACCGTGGTCTGAACGTCATGCTGATGATGGACTCCGTCACCCGTTACGCGATGGCGCTGCGCGAAGTCGGACTGGCGATCGGCGAACCGCCTGCGACCCGCGGCTATACGCCGTCGGTATTTGCCAACTTGCCCAAGCTGTTGGAGAGAGCAGGCACAGGGCCAAAAGGCTCCATCACCGCTTTCTACACCGTGCTCGTTGACGGCGACGATATGAACGAACCGATCGCGGATACGGTCCGGGGAATATTGGACGGTCATATCGTGCTGGACCGCAGTCTTGCCCATAAAGGTCATTATCCGGCGATTAACGTACTGGCCAGCGTCAGCCGCTGTATGAAGGAGATCGTGCCGGAAGAGCAGACGAATGCGGCCGACCGGTTGAAACGCTTGCTTTCCATTTACAAAGATTCGGAAGACTTAATCAATATCGGGGCGTACCAGAGAGGGTCAAATCCGGAAATTGATTTATCCTTAGACAACATCCAGTCGATATGGGATTTTCTTCAGCAAAAAACAAGTGAAAAAGTTGGATACAAAGACGCATTAAACCAATTAATCGAACATTTCGGAGGTTGAGGTCATGCGATTCCGGTATCCTTTGCAAAAGCTGGTCGATTTAAAAACGAACCAAAAAGAACAGGCCGAATGGATGCTGTCCGAAGCGATCGCCGATTTGCAGCGGGAGGAGCTTGCGCTGTCGGAGCTGAGAGCGGAGCAAGGACGGCTTGCCGCCGAATTGGAGCAGGCCTCCATTCGCAAGACGACGATCTCGCAAATGCAAATGCTGCAGTTGTACTTGCAGCACCTGGATCGGCAAATCCATTCCAAATGCGAGGACGTCGGCCGTGCGCAAGCCAACGTGTCGGAGAAACAGCAATATTTAACGGAGAAGCTAAAAGAAGAAAAAGTATGGACGAAAGCGAAAGAAAAAGCGCAATCCCAATTCACCGCCTTCGTTCTGAAAAAAGAACAGGATGAATTGGACGAGCTTGCGCTGAACCGCCGATTCCAGACGATTTGAACGTGTTACCCGATAAGCGGAAAGGAGGCTCCTCTACATGGCGAATACGGACACGGAAAAATCTTCGTACGGAGCTTTCGAACGGTTTTTGTTTTTCGCTACGCCGATTATTTTTACGATCGTCCTGCTTCTGGTTTTGTTCGCGATGTTCGATTCCAGCTTTATGAACGGCATTCTGAAGGCGGCGAACAAAGTGCCCGTTCTGGAGACGTTCATTCCGGACCCGAAAACGAAAGAGCGGATCACGCTTCCTTCGGATGCGACGGCGGGCGGATCGGCAGGGACGGCTAATGCCGCCGGAGAAGCAGCCTCGATCGAACAGCTGAAATCCCAGCTCGCGCAGATGCAGGCCGATCTTCAGGCAGCTAACAGCCAGTCGCAGCAAAAAGACCAGACGATCCAGGATTTAAAGGCGCAGCTTGAAGCGGCGGAGGAGAGGACAAAGTCGAAAACGCAGACGGACGAGGAATACCGGGCGCAGATTCAACAGCTCGCCTCCATCTATGCCGGTATGATGCCCAGCAAATCGGCTCCGATTCTCGAAGCGATGACCTTGAAGGAGCGGGCGCTCGTATTAGGCGAGATGAGGACGGCGGACCGCGGTAAAGTGCTGGAGAGGATGAATCCGGCCGTAGCCGCCGAAACGTCGATCCAGATGAAGGATGTTATTCCGGCCAAAGACGTGCAGATTGCAGCCCTTCAAGAACGGCTCGACATCAATAAGCAGGAACAGCAAAAAGCTTTGCCTTCGATTACGAAGGAGGATATCGGCCAAACCTTCTCGCAAATGGTTCCCAAAAGCGCGGCTGCGATTCTGATCGAGATGAACACAGCGAACCCGGCCAGGGTTGTCGATATATTGAAATCGATGGACAGCGTCGGAAGAGCCAAGGTGCTGGCGGCCATATCCGATTCGTCGAAGCCGACGGCGGCCGCGTTAAGCGCGAAGCTTAGCGAATAGCCGAGCGACGCGGTAGGAGCCGATGACCTTCTAAGGAAAGGAGGTGAAACTTATATGAGCATTCCTTTTAATTTGGTCACCTCAATGCCGTCAGGCGGAGCGGCCCAGAATGGCGCAATAGCCGCCAAAGCTGCAGCGGGAGCCGGTACGGGCGACGCGGGAGGCAGTACACCATTTGCAGGTACGCTCGTACAAGCTCTGCTTGGCCAGAACGGTACAGGAGCTCCGGTGCAGTCCAACATGATGGCCAGCGATCTGCTTGCAGGTTTGGCAGCTTCGCAAGCCGCCGAAGGCGAGGCGAGTCTTCCCGGCGACCTGTTGCTCCAATGGCTTGGAACGATGGACATGGATACCGCTTTGGAAGGACAGGAGGAACTGTTGGCCGGATTGTTGGCGCTTATGGAACTGGCGCAAGCGGTCATTCAACAGTGGAAGCCTAGCGAGGACGTACAGCAAACAAATGTGTTGCCGGACGATTTGGTGCAACCAGGTGACTCCTTAACTGGACAGAACGGCAAAGCGAAATCATGGATACATACTTTCGAGACACTCGTAGAACTGATGAAGCAAAATCCGGATCAGCCGGAAATCGCGCATGTCGTGCAAGCGTTCGAGCGGCTGCTCGCCCCTGTCGTCCAAGCTGCTAATGGTCAGGACCCGATGAAGGCCGGGGACATGCCGAGTTCAGCCCAGCAGTCAACCGTCGGAGCATCTTCCGCTGGTACCGTTCAGACCGTCGTACAACCTTCAATCGCGCAGCATAGCCGCTCCAGACAGACGGAAACGGCAAATGACGGCGCTGGCGTAAAATTGGCGGCTGCGGCAAACCTTCTGGTGCGCGGCGCGGAAGTAAGAAGCCGTCTGGAGGAAATCGCTGCGCGAGCAGGCGTTCAGAACCAGCTTAGCGCTATCGTATCCGGAAAAGAATCTGCTTCTGATCCGATGACGGCAGAGACGAGAATACCGGAGGAAGGCATCGACAACGGTTCGCCTGTGCAGCAGATGAATCATCTGGTGCGTCAGCCGGCCGGACACCAGCAGCCTGCCCAGCAATCGCAACCTGTAGTGCATGCGGATCGGTTTGCGGATGAGATGGCGCAAGTACTTCGAAGCATGAAAGTGTCCGGTGCCAACGGATTGTCGGAAGTTCGTCTTACGCTGATGCCGGAACACCTTGGACAAGTCGATGTTAAAGTTACGATGCAAAACGGTCATATCGTCGCCCAGTTTATGGCAGATACCGCGCACGGCAAAGAAATGCTGGAAAGCCAGCTGTCGCAGCTAAGAACATTGCTGATTACGCAGGGGCTGCAGGTTGAGAGACTGGAAGTGGCGCAAACGAACCCGCAATATCCGGGCTTGTTCCAGGATTCGCGCGGACAGCAGCAGTCCCAGCAATCCGATCGCCGGGGCAAAGGAAAACCGGATGACTTCGAACAGGAGCCGGTCGATTTCTTGACTGAGCTGGAAGGCGTAACGGAACGCAAATCGCAGTCTGCAGACGGATCGTTCGACGTCACAGCATAAAAGCAGCACCAAAATGGAGGAAATCCGGGTGGCCAACGTTGGCGTATCGATGGGAACCTATTATTACAAAAATGCGGTTGAGAAACAAAAAACGGGAAGCAGCAATTTAGGACGAGACGATTTTCTTAAAATATTGGTCGCCCAAATGTCCAATCAGGACCCAACCCAGCCGCTGCAGGATAAAGAGTTTATCGCTCAGATGGCGCAATTCACTTCGGTGGAGCAGCTCACCAATATGGCCGGCGAGATGAAACTGCTGCGCCAGTCGATCGGGTTCAGCTCTTCGCTGATCGGAAAGTCGATCAGTTGGACGCACACGAATGCAAGTAAAGAGCAGGAAATGAAATCCGGTACGGTGGAGTCGATCAAGATCAAGGACGGCAAACAGTTTGCCGTAGTCGACAATATGGATGTCCAGCTTGAGAACATTGTCGAGATTAAAAATTAGAAGGGATTTGCCATGGCAGATCGAATAACGGTCGGACATTTATATCCGAATGCGATTCCGCCGGCAGCACCCGCTAAACGCGTTGAACCGAATACCGGACAGCTCCCAGCTGGAACGAAATCGTTTCAGGACGTGTTCCGGGACAGCCTTGTCCGCATCAGCCACCATGCCGGTCTGCGCATGCAGCAGCGGGGGATTGAGCTGAAGCCGGAGCAGTTGGCTAAACTATCGTCGGCTATCGACAAGGCCGCTGCCAAAGGCGCCAAAGAATCGCTAGTGTTGATGGACAGTATGGCGATGATCGTGAACGTCAAAAGCAAAACGATCGTGACCGCCATCGATGGCGATGCGATGAGAGATAACTTGTTTACTCAGATCGATAGTGCCGTCATTTTATAATCGTATTCCGGGCTGGCCCTATCCGGAAGCCCGCGGGCCGCGGACCGCTTGAAGCGGCTCGGACAAACAACGCAATACCCACTATGGCTCTTACAGTTCTCAAGGAGGAACGAGCATGTTAAGATCCCTGTACTCTGGCGTTTCCGGGATGAGAGGCTTCCAAACGAAGCTGGACGTCATCGGAAATAACATCGCCAACGTAAACACGATCGGTTTTAAAGGCAGCCGCGCGATGTTCAAAGATATTTTAAGTCAGACGGTCGCCGGCGTTACGGCTCCGCTTGACGGCAACGGCGGAATCAACGCCAAGCAAATCGGACTCGGAGTAACGCTGGCCGCGATCGACACGCTGCATACTCCAGGTAGTGCAATGACAACGAACGTCGTAACCGACGTACGGATCGACGGAGACGGATTTTTTGCGGTACAGGCAGGCGAAGACGGCGGAATATTCCTGACGCGTGACGGTAACTTCAAGGTGGATGCCGCAGGACAAGTAGTGACGGCGGACGGGTACCGGGTTGTAGGGGCTGACGGAGCGCCGCTGGCTGCAATCGATCCGGCTGAAACTACAGCTTTCTCTATCGATCAAAACGGCCAATTTGTCGGTGTAAACGTAGACGGTACTTCGGCGCCGATCGACGGCATGCAGCTCGCCGTTGTGAAGGTGCTTAACCCGGCGGGACTTGAGAAAATGGGCGGAAACCTGTATCGTATGACGCCAAACGCTTCGCTTGAAGATATGGTATTCTCCATTCCTAACGATCCGGAGACGGGCACCGGCGCCATCATCTCCGGCCAGCTGGAGATGTCGAACGTCGACCTGACCGGCGAGTTTACGGAAATGATCGTAGCGCAGCGCGGTTTCCAGGCCAACTCCAAGATCATAACCACGTCGGATGAAGTGCTTCAAGAAATATTAAGCCTAAAACGTTAATTTGAAACACGGAAGAGCGTCGAAGGGGATTTTTTCTTCCCCTTTGCGCTTGACCGTGGATGAAGCAAGCAATATCTCGGGAGGGAACCTTGTGATACCTGTTACGCGGTTGAACGGCAGTAAGCTGACGATCAACGCTTTGTTGATCGAAACGATTGAAGAAACCCCGGATACGCTCATTACGCTGACTACGGGCAAAAAATTCATCGTAACCGAAACGGTATCGGACGTGGTGAGCATGGTGAAAGCCTACATGCAACAGGCCGGATCGATCAGGGTAGCTACTAAGAATATTGTCCCGGAGGGCTCGTAGTCATGTTCAAGAACAAAATGGTGCAATGGTTAATCATGATCCTCATCGCGATCACGCTGATCGCACTCGCAAGTTTTATTTTGTGGGAATATTTGGACAAAAAGTCTCAATCCGGCGACCCGACCCAGCAAGCGGCTAACTCCGTCGAGAACGTGAAACCGAGAAAAATGTCGGCGAAGGAAGAAAAAGCGAATACGGTTGAATTCAAAGACATTACGACCAATTTGGTTGGCAAAAATTACGTGAAGATCAATTTTGCTTTTTTGCTGGAAGATTCCAAGGCGAAAGAAGAGTTCGAACTGTTGTCGACCCGGGTGAGATCGATCATCCTGCAAACGCTCGCCGATATGACGCCCGAGCAAGCCGGGGGCTCCAAAGGACAAGATCTGATCAGCACGACGCTAATCAATAAAATCAATCCCATTTTATCTAAAGGTAAACTGGTGCGTGTCGATATTACAGACATTAACATCATGATGAACAATTAATCGAATGCCGCGGATAAGGGGGTGATGGAATTGGTAGACGTGCTCTCGCAGAATGAGATTGACGCCCTGCTCGCCGCGCTGTCATCAGGCGAAATGGACGCCGAGGAGCTAAAAAAAGAAGAAACCCAAAAACGGGTAAAGGCATACGACTTTAAACGTGCCGTCCGTTTTTCCAAAGATCATATTCGCAGCTTGACTCGGATACACGAAAATTTCGCGCGATATTTGACTACGTATTTCTCGGCTCAACTTCGCACTTTCGTGCAAATTAACGTCGTCCAAGTAGAGCAGCTGCCTTACGACGAGTTTATCCGTTCAATTCCGAAAATGACGATTTTAAATATATTCGAGGCCGAACCTCTGGAAGGCCGGATGGTGCTGGAGGTGCATCCGAACGTCGCGTTTGCGATGCTGGACCGTCTGCTCGGAGGTCCTGGAAGCTCTCCTCCTAAAGTCAATGCGCTCACCGAAATCGAGACGATTATTATCGAACGGATATTCAGCAGGGCGTTCGAGAGCTTGCAGGAAGCCTGGAAAACGGTTATCGATCTGGCGCCCAGACTCGAAGCGCTCGAAACGAATCCGCAATTTATGCAAATCGTTTCGCCTAACGAAACGATCGCACTTATTTCGCTTACGACCAAAATCGGCGATACGACGGGGATGATCAATTTATGTATCCCTCATGTAGTCCTGGAACCGATCATGCCGCGATTATCCGTGCATCACCAATTTTTGGCTCAGCGCAAGAGCAGGGCTCCGGAAGAAGTGGAAGCACTTCAGGAGCGCGTGCACAAGGCGAAGCTTCCGGTTATCGCGGAGCTCGGGGAATCGGTTATTACCGTCAAAGAATTTCTGAACCTGGCTGTGGGCGACGTCATTACGCTCAACAAGCCGGTTGACGATGGACTGCACATCAAAGTAGGGGAAAAGTTAAAATTTATAGCAAGTCCTGGAACCGTGAAAGACAAACTTGCCGTTCAAGTGACGGAGATTGTCAGCGAAGGGGAAGAAGAACATGACGAGTAAAGATTATTTATCGCAGGAAGAGATCGACGCGCTGCTTCGGCAAACGAGCGAAGATTTCAGCGGCGCTTCGTCGTCAGACGGCCCACCTTCCGTTGACGATTACTTAAGCCCGATCGAGCAGGACGCTCTTGGGGAGATCGGCAACATCACGTTCGGCAGCGCGGCAACTGCACTTTCCACCCTGCTGGGGAAAAAGGTGGATATCACGACGCCGAAAGTATCGATCATCGCCCGGGAGGAATTGGAGCGGGAATTCCCGAGACCGCATGTGGCGATTCACGTTAATTACGTGGACGGTTTCGACGGGATCAACTTGCTGGTCATTAAGACGAAAGACGCGCAAGTGATCGCCGATCTGATGATGGGGGGCACCGGCAACGTTGCGGACGACTCGGAACTGTCGGATATTCATATCAGCGCCGTTCAGGAAGCGATGAACCAAATGATGGGCTCATCCGCCACCTCGATGTCGACGATCTTCAACCGGTTTGTCAATATATCTCCGCCGGGCATCAACATTTTGGATTTGCCGAACGGGGAAGGAAAAGACCAGCTCCCCCGTGAGGAAGTGTTCGTCAAAATCTCGTTCCGCCTGATTATCGGGGACTTGATCGACTCTACCTTGATGCAGCTGCTCGCCGTTTCCTTTTCCAAAGAAATGGTCAACATTCTGCTCGGCGGAACTGATGTTCAGCCTGAGCCGGCACCGGTCTCGCCGCCAGCCCCGGCCCAGGAGCCGCAGCAGCATTATGAACAGCCGCCGATGAGGCAGGAGCCGGACCCGATGGCAGGGTACAATCACGCGCCGATGGCTCCGCAGATGCCGATGCCGCAGTACGATCCTTACGGTCAGCCTCCGATGATGCATCAGCAGCCGCCGATGGGCCAGCCTTATCAACAGCCTTACCAGCAGCCGATGTATCAGCAGCCGATGTACCCGCCGCAGCAACCGCCGATACCGCAAAACTATGGCGGAATTCCGGGACGCAGCGTTAACGTGGCACCGGCGCAGTTCGGCAATTTGACGGGCGCCTCGATGCAGCCGGACGAATCGAATTTAAACTTGCTGCTCGATATTCCGCTAAAGGTTACAGTCGAGCTCGGCCGGACCAAGAAACTGATCAAAGATATTTTGGAATTTTCTCAAGGTTCGATTATCGAGTTGGATAAACTGGCCGGCGAACCGGTTGATATTTTGGTTAACAACAAGCTGATCGCCAAAGGCGAGGTCGTGGTTATCGATGAGAATTTCGGTGTGCGGGTGACCGACATCATAAGCCAGATGGACCGCATTCAAAAATTACAATAATCCCGGGAGGATTGACTACTCAATGGCTAACAAAATTTTGATCGTAGACGATGCAGCATTCATGCGGATGATGATAAAGGATATTCTCAGCAAGAACGGATATGAGGTGGTCGGGGAAGCGCAAGACGGCTCCGTCGCAGTTGAGAAATACAAGGAACTGAAGCCGGATCTCGTCACGATGGATATTACGATGCCGGAGATGGACGGAATCGCCGCACTGAAAGAAATCAAAAAGTTCGACGCCAACGCCAAAGTGATTATGTGCTCGGCTATGGGCCAACAGGCGATGGTTATCGACGCGATTCAAGCGGGCGCCAAAGATTTTATCGTGAAGCCGTTCCAGGCTGACCGTGTTATTGAAGCGATCAAGAAAACGTTAGGATAATGGCTGGGGCAGCGGGGGGACGATTGAAGTTGCAAAGCATTTATAGGCATCTTGCCGCTTTGGCCGTCCTGACCATTCCGGTAATGGGGTACGCCGTGCCGTCTGCAAACGCGGAAGAGCGATCGGGCCCGGACAGTTTTCCGAGCGTGACGAACGCCGGCGGAGTTCAGGCGGATTCGGGTGCGGTTTTTCTAATGATGGTGAAAGTGCTGTTTTTCCTTATTCTTATTATCGGATTTTTCTTGCTGATTATTAAGTTTTTATCCAAAAAAAAATTAAGCTGGATGCAGGGACGGGCGGTGAAGTCGCTCGGCGGAGTTCCTTTGGGACCGAACAAGTCAGTGCAGATTGTTGAAATCGGCAGGTCCATTTATGTTGTCGGGGTAGGGGACGACGTCAATCTGATTCACAGAATTGACGACCCGGAGGAAGTCGCAATCATTACGGCTTCCCTCACTTCCGATTCGACAGGAAGCGGGCAAGGCATGCAAAAGCTGGGCGAGCTGATTGGCCGATGGACCAAGCGGAAGAAGGAACCTGCCCAGGAAGACGAAATGACCGCTTCGTTCCAGGATGTGTTCCAGTCGAAAATGAAAAATATGTCGGGGCGGAAAAAGATGATTGAAGATTTGCTTAGCCAAAACGACAAGCCGGACGGGAAGGCGGACTCATGAAACGATCCTTCGTTCTTCTGGGGGCAATGATCGTCCTGCTGCTGGTCTGGTCGCCCGCTCCAGCCTACGCCGCCCTCCCGATTCCAGGCATCAACCTGGAGATTGGCAACGGGGAAGGCCCGGCGGGCACGGCTAATACGGTAACACTCATTTTGCTCGTCACGATATTGAGCCTAGCTCCTTCGATTCTAGTGCTCATGACAAGCTTCACCCGTATCATCATCGTTCTTAGCTTCGTCAGGACGGCGCTAGGCACGCAGCAGATGCCTCCGAACCAGGTGCTGATCGGCATCGCCTTGTTTCTCACCTTGTTCGTCATGTCGCCTACGATCGGCACGATGAACGAGACGGCGATCCAGCCGTTCCTGAGGGGAGAGATTCAGCAGGCCGAAGCGCTGGAGAAAGCGGTGCTGCCGCTCAAAAAGTTCATGATGGCGCAGACGCGTGAAAAAGATTTAATGCTGTTTCTGAACTACTCGAAGGCGGAAAAGCCTACAGGGGTGGAGGATACTCCGCTGACTGCGCTATTGCCGGCTTTCGCCATCAGTGAGCTGAAAACGGCTTTTCAGATGGGTTTTATGATCTTTATTCCGTTTCTCGTCATCGATATGATCGTGGCCAGTACTCTCATGTCGATGGGGATGATGATGCTTCCCCCGATTATGATATCGCTGCCGTTCAAAATTTTGTTGTTCGTTCTTGTGGACGGCTGGTATTTGGTCGTCAAGTCGCTGCTGCTTAGTTTTCATCCGCCTGTCTGAAACGGCTAAGCGAACATGGCGGCGACACCAATCGGATAGGAAAGGAAGCGAAGTACGGTGAGTTCCGAGTTCGTCATACGTTTAGCCGGAGAAGCCGTGTACACCGTGCTGAAGGCCAGTGCTCCGATGTTGGTTTTGGCGCTGGTCGTCGGTCTCATCGTCAGTGTCTTCCAGGCGGCAACTCAAATTCAGGAACAGACCCTTGCATTCGTTCCGAAAATTGTGATCGTCCTGCTGTCCGTTCTCGTGTTCGGACCGTGGATTTTACAAACACTGATCGACTACACGTACAATTTGCTGGACAACTTGTACAAGTTTATAGGGTAAGGCGATTTTATGGAAGCATGGATTCCGTTTCTGCCCAACTGGCTGCTTATTTTTTGCAGGATTACCGCTTTTCTGCTCGCATCGCCCGTATTCTCCACCCGCGGCGTTCCCGCCCAGTGGAAGATCGGCTTGGCGGCGCTAATCGCATTTCTGACGTTTGCCTCTGTCGGACTGAAGGAACCGGCAGACATTGACGGATTGTTCGTCGTATCGATCATTCGGGAAGTGCTGGTCGGACTGCTTCTCGGTTTCACCGCTTATTTGTTTTTTACGGTCGTGCAGATCGCCGGAGCGTTCATCGATATTCAGATGGGGCTTGGCATCGCCAACGTAATCGATCCCATGACCGGCGCGCAAAGCCCGATCATCGGCAATTTTAAGTTTATTATCTCGATCCTTCTCTTTTTGTCTTTTAATGGTCATCATTACTTGTTCGACGGCATTATCAAAAGCTATCAATGGATTCCGCTTACGAACGAACTGTTCGCCCGCATTCAGCAGGGAGCGGTTCACGAATTTCTGCTTCGCTCGTTCTCCGACGTTTTCGGACTTGCTTTGCAAATGTCAGCGCCGCTCGTAGTCGCATTGTTTCTGACGGACGTGGGACTCGGGATTTTGTCCAAGACGGCGCCGCAGTTCAACATCTTCGTCGTAGGCGTGCCGATCAAAATCATTGCCGGTTTTTTGCTGCTGATTCTTGTATTGCCCGGATTTATATTTTTGTTTCAGGATTTATTCGGCATGCTGTTCCGGGCGCTCGACCAGCTCGTGAACGTAATCGGCACTGCGCCGGAACCATCTTAGCTTAGCACTGGGGGAAAATGACGACCGTGCCGCGATTTGCGTTACCTCTCGACTTGCAGCTGTTCGCCGGTGAAAAAACGGAAAAAGCAACCCCGAAAAAGCGGCAGGATGCCCGAAAAAAAGGGCAGGTCGCCAAAAGCATGGAGCTTCCTTCCGCGATGATCCTGTTTTCGGTCATGCTGCTCTTGTTCGGATATGGCACGATTATGAGGGACAAAATCGAAAATATGTTCGTTGTCTCGTTTTACGACTATATCAACATGGAGATGACGACGGACAATATTTCGATTATATTCGGCCGGCTTATATTCGAGGGACTGCTGCTGCTCGCACCGATATTCGGAATAGCCGTCGTAATGGCAGTCGTGGCGACCTTCTCGCAAATTGGCTTTTTAGTAACGACAGAAACGCTTAAAATGCAGTTCAACAAGCTCGATCCGATTAAAGGGCTCGCCAACATGTTCAAGATTCGCGCTTTGGTGGAGCTGCTGAAATCGATTTTGAAGCTCACCGTCATCGGGCTTGTCGTCTTTTTTACGATATGGAACGAAAAAGATCAGTTTATTCAGATGGCGTCTTGGCCGGTCATCCATACGTTTTCTTATACGGCCAGGCTTATTCTGATGCTAGGCGTCCAAATCGCCGTACTTCTGCTCATTCTCGCGCTGTTTGACTTCATCTACCAGCGTTATGAAATGGAAAAAAATTTGAAGATGTCCAAGGACGAAGTGAAGCAGGAATACAAAAATACCGAGGGAGATCCTCTGATCAAAGGGAAAATCCGCGAGAAGCAGAGGCGTATGGCGCTACAGCGGATGATGCAGGACGTTCCCAAGGCCGACGTAGTCATCACGAACCCGACGCACTTTGCGGTTGCGATCCGGTATGATCCGAAAAAAGCGGAAGCTCCCGTAGTGATTGCCAAGGGGATGGATTATATCGCACTCAAAATCAGGGAGGTTGCCGAAGAACACGGCATTGTCCGGATGGAGAACAAACCTCTCGCGCGCGCTTTGTACAATCAGGTGGAGATCGGACAATCGATACCGGCGGAGCTGTTTCAAGCGGTCGCGGAAGTGCTGGCATACGTGTATAAGCTGAAAGGCAAAGATCAACCGGGGAGGAGGACCAAGCCATGAAGACGAGAGATCTAATCATCCTGACAGGCATCATCGGGATCATCCTCATGATGGTTGTCCCGATCCCGATCATGCTGCTAGACTTTTTGCTCATCATTAATATCTCGATTGCTCTCATTATTATATTGATTGCGATGAATACGCAGGATGCTCTCGACTTCTCGATCTTTCCGACCTTGCTGCTGATTACGACCTTGTTCCGGCTGGCGCTTAACGTATCGACGACCCGTATTATTTTAAGTGAAGCGGAAGCGGGAAGCGTAGTCGGCACATTCGGTTCGTTTGTGGCCGGAGGCAATCTGGTCATCGGGTTCGTCGTCTTCCTTATTCTCGTTGTCGTTCAGTTCATCGTTATTACGAAAGGTTCCGAGCGGGTTGCGGAAGTCGGAGCGAGATTTACGCTCGATGCCATGCCCGGTAAACAGATGGCGATTGATGCAGACCTCAACTCCGGTCTGATTAACGAACAGGAAGCGAAGGACCGTCGTAAAAAAATCGAACGGGAAGCGGATTTTTACGGAGCGATGGACGGAGCAAGCAAGTTCGTTAAAGGGGACGCCATCGCGGGAATTATTATTTTGCTCATCAACCTGATCGGCGGTTTCATTATCGGAGCTACGTATCACGACATGAGCATGATGGAATCGCTGCAGACGTTCTCCGTACTTACGATCGGGGACGGTCTCGTCAGCCAGATTCCGGCGCTGCTGATCTCGTCCGCGGCAGGCATTATCGTCACTCGCGCCGCTTCGGAAGGCAACCTGGCGACAGACTTGACGGCTCAGTTGTTCAGTTATCCGAAGCTGTTGTACATTGTGGCGGGCACTGTGCTTTTTCTCGGCCTGTTCACCCCGATCCATCTGATCACTACAGCTCCGATCGCCGGACTGCTAGCTTTAGCGGCTTACCGGATGCAGCGGAATTTGTCGCAAAAGGCTGCGGAGACGGAGCAGCTCGTAGAAGAGCAGCAGATCGAGGAAGTGCGGAGTCCGGAAAGCGTCGTGACGCTGCTGCAGGTCGATCCGATCGAGTTCGAATTCGGTTATGGACTGATCCCGCTGGCCGATACGAACCAGGGAGGCGATTTGCTCGACCGGATCATTATGATCCGCAGGCAGTGCGCGCTCGAGCTCGGACTGGTCGTGCCGGTCATCCGGATTCGCGACAACATCCAGCTTAGACCGAACGAATACGTCATTAAGATTAAAGGGAATACGGTAGCTCGCGGCGAGCTGCTGCTGAATCATTATTTGGCTATGAGCCCGGGCATCGACGACGATTCGATTATGGGAATCGATACGACGGAGCCGGCATTCGGCCTCCCGGCATTGTGGATTGATGAGAATATGAAGGAGCGGGCGGAACTGTCCGGTTATACGGTCGTTGATCCTCCTTCGGTAGTCGCCACCCATTTAACCGAAATTGTGAAACGCCACGCCCATGAGCTGCTGGGCCGCCAGGAGACGAAGCTGCTGATCGAAAACGTCAAGGAAACGTACCCGGCGCTGGTGGACGATCTCGTGCCGAACGTGCTGAACGTGGGCGACATTCAAAAAGTGCTCGCCAAGCTGCTCAAGGAAAAAATATCGATCCGCGATCTCGTCACCATTTTCGAAACATTGGCCGATTACGGAACGTATACCAAGGACCCCGATATTTTGACCGAATATGTCCGTCAGGCGTTGTCGAGACAAATTACGAACCAATACGCGAACGGTCTGGATTCTCTCAAAGTAGTCACGATCGGACCATCGCTGGAGAAGAAAATTGCCGACAGCGTTCAGCAGACGGAGCACGGTTCTTATTTGGCGCTCGACCCGGTCGCTTCCCAGACGATTCATCAGAAAGTAACGGAGCAGCTGACGAAACTCGTTCAGCAAGGACAGCAGCCGGTCATTCTGGCCTCGCCTACGATCCGGATGTACTTGCGGCAGCTGCTGGAGCGCACGATGCAGGATATTACGGTGTTGTCTTATAGCGAGCTGGAGCCGCAAGCTGAAATTCAGAGCGTAGGGGTGGTGAATTTATGAGGGTGAAACGATATGTGGTCGACTCGATGCCGGATGCCCTGCAAAAAATTCGCACAGACCTCGGCAAGGACGCCGTCATTCTGAATACGAAAGAAATTCGTTCCGGTGGGTTTCTCGGTCTGTTCGGTAAAAAGAAGATCGAGGTCATCGCCGCTACCGATGCGGGTCAAGCTCAGCCGGCACCGCCTGCGATGTCCCCGGCCGCCATCAAGACGCCTCCTGCAGCGGAAGCTCAGCTTGCTAAGCTGATTGAGGAAGCTAGCGCGGCGGCCGCTAAAAAGTCGGCAGCCGTTCCTTCCGCCCCAACAGCGTTGATGGAAGAGCCGGTGATTCCCCCCATAGCGAGGCCTTCTCCGGTCCGTGAGGTTCGAGAAGGTCGAGAGGTCCGCGAAGTCCGGGAGCGCGGCAAAGAGGATCTGCTGCTCGACGAGATCAAATCGATGAAAGAGATGATGAGCAGGCTGACGGCTTCAGCCGTAGAAAGACCTCGATATCCGGAACCGCTTCTCAAGTTCGAGCGGCTGCTGCTTGAGCACGAGGTATCGCCCGATCTGGTTGAGAAGCTGCTCGGCAAAGCGGCAGAGGAGTTTGAAGGCGAATTTTCTCCGAAAACCGACGAGTACGCCTACGAGCTGATCAAGCAGCAACTGAAACAGATTTTATACTCGCCTTATAACAAAGGGATTGCAAGTGATACGCGGATCGCTCATTTCGTCGGCCCGACCGGCGTCGGCAAGACGACTACGATTGCCAAGCTGGCCGCGGAGCAAGTGCTGAAGGAAAAACGCAAAGTAGGCTTTATTACGTCCGATACGTACCGGATTGCGGCGGTCGAGCAGCTCAAAACGTACGCCAACATCTTGAATGTGCCGCTGGAAGTCGTGTTTTCGCCTCAGGAGCTGGCAAGAGCGTTTCAGTCGCTGCAAGATTGCGACATCATCTTTATGGATACAGCCGGACGCAATTTCCGCAACCAGATGTACGTATCGGAGTTGAACGCGCTGCTCCAGTCCAAGGGCAAAGGCGAGACGTTTCTTGTACTGAGCTTATCTTCGAAGTATAAGGACATGAAGGCGATCACGGACAATTTCGCCAAGTTCCGGCTGGACAAAGTATTGTTTACCAAGATGGACGAGACGAACTCTTACGGTTCGATCGTCAACCTGCTTTACGATTTCCCGCTGCAGCTGTCTTACATCACAAACGGCCAAAATGTGCCGGACGACATCGTAGAGACGAACGAAGACCGGTTGATTGATCTGCTGCTGGAGGACCGCGAGTGATGAGCGATCAGGCGCAAAGACTGCGCAATCTGATTCGTTCCCAGACGGAGCCACAGTCGTCATCAACCCGGATTCTTACCGTCACGAGCGGCAAAGGCGGAGTCGGCAAATCGAACTTCACCCTGAACTTCGCGCTTACCTTGCAAAAAAGCGGGTACCGGGTATTGGTGTTCGATGCCGATATCGGCCTGGCCAATATCGATGTATTGATGGGGATCAACTCCACTTACAGCTTGTACCACCTGCTCAAACGCGAGAAAACGATATGGGAAATTATTAATAAAGGCAGCAACGGCTTGGAATATATTGCGGGAGGCTCCGGCTTCAACGATTTGATGCGGCTCACGGAGGCGGAAATCGATTATTTTGCCGAGCAGGTCAATCTGTTGAACGGTTATGTCGATTACATCATCTTCGATACAGGCGCCGGCTTGTCCAAGGAGACGCTCAGATTTATTGTCGCCGCCGACGAAACGATAGTAGTGACGACACCGGAGCCTACCGCGATCACCGATGCTTATGCAATTATAAAAATGGTTCACTCACTCGGACACGAAGTAGACTTCAAGCTGGTCATTAACCGGGTTACCGAGCTGCACGAGGGGAAGCAGACGGCCGACAAGATCAGTCTGGTCGCCAAACGGTTTCTGGGCATTCACATCCCGACTCTAGGTTTTGTGGATGACGATCCGAATGTCATGAAAGCGGTGAAGCAGCAAACGCCGTTTACCGTCGCTTATCCTGGCAGCGCCGCGTCGAGAAGCATCGAGCGGCTGGTCGGCCGGTACGTGACCGGGCAGATGGCACCGGAGCCGCAGCAGCAAAGCGGTGTTAAAGCTTTTTTCAACAAAATGAGGAAACTTCTGAAATGAAATCAAGTCAACCGCGATACCGATGACATCAGGATGAGGTGAGGCTCGTGAGCAAGATTAGGGTGTTGGTTGTCGACGATTCCGTCTTCATGCGCAAAATTATCACCGACATGATTCAAGAGGACGCCAGGTTCGAAGTGGTGGACACCGCCAAAAACGGCTTGGAAGCCGTCGACAAAACGAAACGGTTAAATCCCGACGTTATTACGCTCGATATCGAAATGCCCGAGATGAACGGACTGGAAGCTTTAAAGCGGATCATGGCGGAGCATCCCGTTCCGGTCATTATGCTCAGCAGCTTGACCGAGGAAGGGGCGAAGGAAACGATCGCCGCTCTGGAGCTGGGAGCGATCGATTTCGTACGAAAGCCGTCGGGCTCGATCTCGCTTGATTTGTTTAAAGTGAAGTCTTTGTTGATGGAAAAATTGTCGATCGCCATTCAGACGCGGGTGTCCAGGGCGATGCCCGCTCCGCGACCGGCACCGGCTCCGGCTCCGAATCGGGCTTCCATATCCGCACCGGTCATGAAGCCGCCCGTCTCCGCCGGCTCGAAGGAACTGATCGATTCGATGCCGGCTTCGCGGATTGACAAGCTGGTTGCGATCGGAACGTCGACAGGCGGCCCCCGGGCGCTGCAGCAAGTCGTGACCGGTCTGTCGGAAAAGTTTCCCGCTCCGATTCTTATCGTTCAGCATATGCCGCCGAATTTCACGAAATCGCTGGCGAATCGTCTCGACGCGACATCCCGGATCCGGGTAATCGAAGCGTCGGACGGCGACCGGCTGCGAAACGGCGTTGCTTATATAGCTCCAGGGGGATGGCATATGATCGTCAAGAGGGACGATGCCGGTTACAAAGTCCGATTGACGAAAGACGATCCCCGAAGCGGCCATCGGCCGTCGGTCGATATGTTATTCGAATCGCTGCTGCCGTTCCGGGAGCTGAAGCGCCATATCGTGCTTATGACCGGTATGGGCAGTGACGGCGCTAAAGGGATGCAGGCGCTCAGACAGGCTGGAGCTGTATCCACGATTGCGGAATCCAGCGAAACGTGTGTCGTATACGGGATGCCGCGAGCCGCAGCGGAATTGAACTGTCTCACTCACCAGCTTCCGTTGTATCAGATTGCCGCAAAGCTAAACGAGCTTGTACAAAGTCAGAGCTGAGTGCCTCGGAAGCGGCCGGCTGGCCGCGGGAACTCATTTTCAACGCACAGCACCAAACCGGGTGCTGCAACACTATACCGTTAACAGGGGGTGTACGACGAATGGAAATGAATCAATACTTGAGCATGTTTATCGATGAATCCCGGGAGCACTTGCAGGCGATGAACGAAAATATGCTGAAGCTGGAAGCTAACCCGGAGGATATCGGCATCGTGCAAAGTATTTTCCGTTCGGCGCATACGCTGAAGGGGATGTCCGCGACGATGGGATTCGAGGATCTCGCTTCGCTCACGCACGAGATGGAGAACGTGCTCGACCTCGTCCGCAACCACAAGCTGGCGATGAACCCGTTTATTTTCGACGCAATATTCAAAAGTTTGGACTCGCTGGAAGCGATGGTGGAAGACATCATCAATGGCGGAACGGGGCAGGCCGACGTCAGCGCGATCGTCGCTACGCTGAAATCGATTGTGTCCGGCGATTACGAAAAAAGCGGCTCAAGCGGCGGGAGCCCGGCGGCAAGCGCGCCGGCGGAAGCGGAGCTGGACGAGTTCCAATATTCGATCCTTCTGCAATCGCTGGAATCCGGACATCAGGTCTATTACATACAAGTATCGATTGAAGAAACTTGCGTCTTAAAAGCGGCACGCTCTTATATGGTATTTAATTTGCTGGAGCAAAACGGGGAAATCGTCAAATCGACTCCGTCTGTGGAAGACATCGAGAAGGAGAAGTTCGACAACTCGTTCACTGTCTATTACTTATCCCAGCTCAGCAAGGAAGAGCTGGAGAAGCAGGTCGGCAACATCAGCGAGATCCAGTCCGTTGTCGCGGAGAAGCTGGATGAAAACAGCCTGAAGCTGAAAATGCAGCAGTCGCAAGCTCAGGCGTCTGCAGCGGCGGCATCGCAAATCGCCGAAGCCTCGCAGCAAACTGCAGCGACGGCGGTATCGGCGGCGCCGAAGGCCGCCCCTAGCGGCGGCGGAGCAGTTGCCTCGCGGACAATCCGCGTCGATATCGAGCGGCTCGATGTCCTGATGAACCTGTTCAGCGAGCTGCTGATCGACCGGGTCCGGCTGGAGCAGCTGGCCAGCGAGATTCACAGAAGCGATCTGACCGAGACAGTGGAGCATATGGCCCGGGTCAGCAGCGATCTGCAAAATATCGTGCTGAAGCTGCGGATGGTGCCGGTCGACAACGTATTTAACCGGTTCCCCCGGATGGTGCGGGATCTGGCCAAATCGCTCGACAAGAAGGTCGATCTGATCATTACCGGTGCGGAGACCGAGCTTGATCGCACGGTCATCGACGAGATCGGCGATCCGCTCGTCCATCTGCTGCGTAATGCCGTCGATCATGGCGTAGAGACGGTGCCTGAGAGAATCGCCGCCGGCAAGCCCGAGACGGGTACGGTCAACTTGCGTGCGTTCCACAGCGGCAACCACGTCTTTATCGAGATTGAAGAAGACGGCAAAGGCATTAACCGCGACAAGGTGCTCGCTACCGCGCTAAAACGGGGAATCGTCACGCCGGAGCAGGCCAAGACGTTAACGGACGAAGAAGTGTACCGGCTCTTATTCGCCGCCGGATTCAGTACGGCGGACAAAATATCGGACGTATCCGGCCGGGGCGTCGGGCTGGACGTCGTCAAGACGAAAATCGAGTCGCTCGGCGGTCACGTACAGATCGATTCCAAACCTGGCGCAGGCACGAAATTTTCGGTACAGCTTCCTTTGACGCTGTCGATCATTTCGGCGATGCTGATCCGTCTCGGGGACGAGAAATATGCGATTCCGCTTTCTTCCATCGTAGAGACGGCCGTTATTCAAAAAGAGGACATCCGCAGCGTACACGGAAACAAAATGATGGATTTTCGCGGAGGGTTTATTCCGCTGCTGTCCATCAGCAAGTTGTTTGAAGTTACGAGCTACTCGGAAGACGATGAGACGGAGACGGAGATCGTCGTAATCCGCAAAGGGGACAAGCTGGCCGCGCTCATGGTGGACGAATTTATCGGTCAGCAGGAAATCGTGCTCAAATCGTTAGGCAAATATTTGACGAATCTGTTCGCCGTATCCGGAGCGACGATACTGGGCGACGGGCAAGTCGCGCTTATTATCGATCCGAACGCGTTAATCAAATAAAAGGAGGCACCTATCATGGGAGAAGAGTTAAAAGTTATCGTATTCTCGCTTGCTCATGAGCAGTACGGCGTCGAAGTGGATAAGGTCAAAACGATCGAACGGATGCAGCCGTTGACGCGCGTGCCGAAAACGCCGGCATTTGTCAAAGGAGTTATCAATCTGCGCGGGGTCGTCGTTCCTGTTATCGATCTGCGCGGCCGTTTCAATTTGCCGGAGGCCGATTACACCGACAACTCGCGGATTATTATCGTAGCCGTCAAAGACCTGGAAGTCGGGATGATTGTCGATACGGCGAACGACGTTGTCGATGTGGACAGCGATGCAATCGAACAGCCTCCGGAGATCGTCGGCGGAATCCGGGCCAAATATTTGCGCGGGCTTGCCAAGTTGAAGGACGACCGGCTGCTAGTGCTGCTTAATCTGGAGGAAGTGCTGAATAAAGCGGAGATTGTACAGCTGGAACAGCTTGGAGACTAAACGACCTATGACCGAATTGGGCAGCATCGCAGACTATCAACTTGACGTTCTTAAAGAAATCGGAAATATTGGCGCGGGCAACGCTGCGACGGCGTTGTCCAAGCTGCTCGATAAACCTGTCGACATGCAGGTGCCGCAAGTCAACATGCTTCCTTTCGAAGATATTATCGAAGTGCTCGGCGGGTCGGAGCAGATCGTGCTCGCCATCTTCCTGCGGGTTACCGGCGAAGCTCCGGGCAATATGTTCTTCATTCTGACCCAATCGTCAGCCAAGCTGCTGCTTCAAAACTTGGCGGGAATCGAAGTGGAGGACGAAGAGCAGTATTCGGAGATGGAACTGTCCGCCTTGAACGAAATCGGCAATATTTTGGCGGGATCGTACTTGTCTTCGCTCGCGGACTTCACGAAGCTGAGCATGTCGCCCTCCGTCCCCTCGCTTGCGATCGACATGCTGGGTGCCGTAATCAGCTACGGTCTTATGCAGTACGGGGAGATGGGGGACAAGGCTTTGTTTATCGATACGAAGTTTTTTGACGGCAGCGACGCCGTAGAAGGACGATTTTTCCTCGTGCCCGATCCCGAGTCGTTCCACAAAATTTTCACAGCGTTGGGAGTACCCGTGGAATGACCGAACTGCTCATAAAGGTGGGAATGGCTGATTTAAATGTAACGACCGGAACGGGCGTTCTCAAAACGACCGGGCTCGGGTCCTGCGTAGGCGTAACGATTTACGATCCGAAGGCGAAGGTGGCCGGTATGGCCCACGTCATGCTGCCTTCCTCGGATATTGCCAAGGAAGGCAGTCTCAATATCGCCAAATACGCCGACACGGCGATTCCCGAGATGGTGAAAAGAATGCTCAATCTCGGTGCGGTCAACTCGCGGCTCGTCGCGAAGATGGCCGGCGGCGCTCAGATGTTCGCGTTCAGCACGTCCAACGACACGATGCGGATCGGGCCGCGCAATGTCGAATCCTGCAAGGAACAGCTCAAACTGTTTTCCATACCGGTACTGGCGGAGGATACGGGAGGCAACTTCGGCCGGACGATCGAGTTTCATACGGACACCGGAGTTCTCGTCCTGCGCACCGTACAACAAGGAGTAAAGGAACTGTAGCTATGATCGGATCGTATCGATGGAACCTGGTTTTAGGAACGCTCGGTTTTGCGCTGACGTTTATCCTTTCAATCGAATACAACTTTTTTTGGCGGACGCTGATGAGCAGCGTTTACAGTTTCCTCATTATATTCGTTGCAGCCTTCGCGCTGCGCTGGATACTGGGAACGCTCATCGGGTTGAAGCCGCAGCCCGTTTCGGATTCCGGGCAGCCTATGGAATCGCAGCTTCCGGACGAACCGGTCGGCCAGACGGTGGATACGGCGACTCCGGACGATCAGGACCAATTAAACGAAATGTTGAAGGAACAGTTAAACCGCTCCGATTCGGAACCTTTCGTGCCGCTTCAGCCCAAGAAACTGGCCACGGTGCAGGAGACGGAAGCTCAGGAGCTGGCGCAAGCCGTAAGGCATTTGACAGAAAAGTAAGAGGAGTGCGTGCGGAATGATTGCACTGAAGCAATCCCCCTTGTCCAATATCGGCGTATGGAAACAATGGAAAAGTGACGGTTTGCTTTCGGCGAAGCAGGCGCTGATCGAGCATTATTTGCCGCTCGTGGATTATGTGGTCGGCCGCCTCCTCATCGGATTGCCCAAAACCGTCTCTAGGGACGATTTATCGAGCTATGGTATAATGGGATTGATCGACGCGATCGAGAAGTTTGACTACGAGCGCGGACTGCAGTTCGAGACGTACGCGTCTTGGCGCATTCGCGGCGCGATCATCGACGGGCTGAGGCAGGGAGATTGGGTCCCGCGGTCCGTCCGGGAAAAGGCCAAAAAAATCGAGGATGCTTATCAGAAGCTCGAACAGCACTACTTGCGCTCTGTGACCGATGCCGAGATCAGCGCTTATTTGGAAGTCAGCGAGAAGGAGTTTCAGCAGATGCTCCAGGAAATCTCGATTACGACGGTATGCTCGTTCGACGACCCGATTAAGGAGGAAGATTCGGAAACCCGGTTATCGCTGATGGTCGATGAAAAGGCGAAAAACCCCGAATACAAAGTCAACGAATTTTTTCTGAAGGAGTCACTTGCGAAAGCAATCGATAAGCTGACGGAGAAGGAGCGGACCGTCGTTTCGCTGTTTTATTACGAGGAGCTTTCGTTGAGCGAGATTGCGGAAGTGATGTCGTTATCCCCGTCGCGCATCTCCCAGCTTCATTCCAAAGCGGTGCTGAGGCTGAGAGGATCGCTGGGAAGATGGAAAAATCAATTGCTCCAGCAATAGCGGGAAGTAAAACCAAGGAGGAATCACATTGTCCACCGAAAAGTCTTTGGACCACTTATTAACTGTGAGCCTAGCCGAGGACAAAATGTCAGCCTCCATCCAAGTCGTTTCGCTTCCGGACTCTTTTCCTTATACGGTTAACGACATTATTGCTTTTCTTCATAAGAATGACGTGCGAAGCGGAATTCAGCCAGATATCGTCAATCGACTCATCCAAGATCCGAAGCCGTTCTTTCAGACCAAAACCGTAATAGCCACCGGCGAACTTCCGGGAGCGGGAATCGACGGATACGTGCGAAGCCTGCATGAAATGGATGCAGCAGCGACAAAACCGGCGGAGCTTGAGGATGGAACCGTCGACTATAAGGAAGTGACCCGGCTGTCGAACGTCCGCAGAGGGCAGCTGATCGCCGAGCGGGTTCCTCCCAAGGAAGGAACCCCCGGCAAGACGGTGACGGGCGAGCCGATTCCCGGCCGGCCGGGCAAAGAAAGCCGGTTCAAAATAGGCAAAAACGTCGTAGCTGACGGCGAGCAGAAAGCGCTTTATGCCGCAATAGACGGAATGGTCGTCAAGACCGATCATGACAAAATCAACGTGTTTCCCGTATTTGAAGTGAACGGGGACGTCGATTACCGGATCGGGAATATCGACTTTCTGGGAACCGTCGTCATTCGCGGTAACGTCCTATCGGGCTTCAAAGTGAAGGCGGCCGGCGACATCCGCATTACCGGCGGCGTTGAAGGGGCTGAAGTGGAAGCGCTCGGCTCGATTGAGATCAGCGCCGGTGTTCTGGGTCATAATAAAGCGGTTATTCGCGCAGGCGTCAATCTAAAAAGCTCGTTTATTCAGGACGCGGTTATCGAGGCTGGAGGCAACGTTCACGTCTCGCAAAGCATCCTGCACTCCCAAGTCCGGGCAGGGCAGCACGTATATTGTACCGGCCCGAAAGGACTGATCGTAGGCGGGACGATCCAGGCGGGAGAGAAGGTAGTTGCCCGAACGATCGGCAACTCCATGTCCACTCCGACCGCGATCGAAGTCGGCGTGTTGCCGGAGCTGCGCAACGAGCTCTCTACGCTGCGTCAGCAGCTTCGCAATGTGCAGGATGGTCTGGATAAGACGGACAAGGCATTAACGCTGCTTGACCAGCTTGCCGCCGCCGGATCGCTGACACCGGAGAAGCTGGCTATGCGGATCAAGCTGTCCCATACGAAAAAACAAGCGACGGACGAACAAATCGCTTTCCGCGAGCGCATTCTCGAGATTGAAAAAACGCTCGAAGACACGGAACGCGCCAAAGTGGAAGTGATCTCGATGGTATACGGCGGGACGAAAATCGTAATCGGCCGATACACCCGCTTTGTTAAGGACGCTACGCCTAGAGTCCATTTCATGTACTCCGAAGGCGATATATCGATGCTGCCTAACGGGTAACTTCTCCCGTACAGCCTGAACTGAAGGCGTCCTCGGCCCGCAGAAAGCCAATACTCCGCACTGGAGGGGAAAGCATGAGCCTTAGATCAGTTGAGATGCAAATCGCGATACCGCGCACAAGCGAAGCGGCCAGCGTGCAAAACCAGTTGTCGCAAAAGCCGATGTATGATCAGGCGGCGCTGGCTGCCAAATCGACGGAACAAAAGGAACGTCAGCTTCAGCAAAGCGCCAAAGTGGACGAGGCAGCGGAGCCGCAAATCCGAGACGACCAGCAGAGAGGCTCGAAGGGAAGAAGGGACCGTTCGGGCGCCAAGTCCAATACGGGCAAGAATAATCAGGCCGGAAGCTCCCCGGGGAGCGGTCATCCGTACAAGGGGCATCATATTGATTTTTCTTTATAATGCGAGTTCAAAAAGTCCGGTTTTCAGCACCGAGAAGATGGGATGAAGCTAGGAAATGAGGAGCGGAGCGTAGTGGGAACTACGTGAGCACCGGAAGTTCTGGCTGAATTCCATATTCGATGTCGAGCAGGATTCCTGATCCGCTTCGTGATCAAAAGTGGACTTTTTGAACAACCTCTTATAATTGGTCAGAAGAAGGTGAACAAGCAGCATGGATCCCTGGCTGTATATCGTGTTGCTCGGATTGGTCCTCATCGTCTATGCGAAGCTTGTTCCGAAGAAAGAGCCCGCGGCAAAGCAGACGAATGTAATGAAAGAAATCGAAGACACGATGGAGCTTTTCTCCGCAGAGCTGGAAGAGGAGAACAAGCAGCTTCTCGGGCTCGTCTCCGGGATGAAACAAGAGCACGAAGCCCATACCGCGACTTTGCTCGGCCGGATCGAAGCGCTCGAACAGCAAAATAAAGCGGTTAACGAGCAATTAAGCATTCTGCTGGACCAGCGAATACGGAAAGAACCAGTCCCGGCTGCCGCCGGCGCAGAAGCTCCTGTCCTGGACGCCTTTCCGGTTGCCGCACCTTTGGCGCAGCAGGCCGAGGAACTGGCCGTTCAGCCGGAACCGGTGCCCGCAAGTATCCGCGACCGGTATCCCGACGTTTTCCGGTTATACGAGCAGGGTAAATCGACCGAATATATCGCCAAGAAGCTGGAAATGAACAAAGGCGAGGTTATGCTGATCATCCAGCTCGCGAAGCAGGAGGACCAGAGCCGTGTTTAAAAATAAAGGTTTCGTGTACGGCCTAGGGATCGGCCTCATCGCCGGAGCGGTTATGCTGCAGCTGATGTTCAAGGTGGACGAGATGGAAAACCGCACGATCCGGCAAGGGGGACCTGCCGCCGTCGATCAGCTTCAGGCCGAGGCGGACAAGCTGAACTACAAGGTTGTTCCTAAAGACCAGAAGACGTACTCCGACAAAGACATCGAAGCGATCCGTCAGAAGGCGTCCGAGGAAGAACGCTCGAAGCTCGCCGCACAGCCGGTTCCGCAGCAGGTTCCGCCGAAAACGGTAAGCTCGGTGTACATTACAGAGCAGATGAACGCGTATCATGTAGCCGATATGCTGCTCAAAGCGAATCTGATCGCGGATTCGAACGGCTTTGTCACCGCTTTGCGGGACAAAAAGTTGACGACGCGCATACGTGCAGGGTCGTACTCGTTTGAGGGCGGCGCCTCGGTGGACGATATTATTTCGAGGATAACGATAGCGAATCCATAGACCGTTTTTCGCCTTGCAAGCGAATCCGGTCTATTCGCCGTGCGATCCGGGAGCGGTCTGAAGCAGGAAATCCGCGGCTCGCGTCGAACCGCTACGGTAGGAAGATGCGATGAAGTCGGGAGGAGGATGTACGATGGCTGTGTATACCGTTCATTTTTATTTTATCGGCGGAGGAAGCCACCAGATGGAAGTTCAGGCTGATACGTTTTCGCAAGTATCGATGAGCATTACGCATAACCGCGACGGTTGGTTCGGCAAGCAAGGGGACTTGATTCAGTTGCGTAATGTGGAGCGTGTCCAGATTGCCGAGTCGGACGACGGCCGCTACAGAACGGGCAGGTTTTAGCCGCTTTGTCGAAAGCTAGCGGATTCGGTTGCAAACCCTATTTCGGATATGGTATAGTAATTGACGGTGTTAAACCACGCACGCCATTCAATTTCTTTGAAGGTGCTCACGCTCCTGTCCGGGGGATGAGTCTCAAAGAAAGATGCGACTGGCGGAGGAAACCCAAAACCAATTTAGAGGAGGTGTGTGAAGATGGCAGTAATCTCCATGAAACAGCTTCTAGAAGCTGGGGTACACTTCGGTCATCAAACCCGTCGCTGGAACCCGAAAATGGATCGTTACATCTTCACCGAAAGAAACGGCATTTACATTATCGACCTGCAAAAAACGGTCAAAAAAGTGGAAGAAGCGTACAACTTCGTAAAATCGGTCGCTGAAGAAGGCGGCACGATCCTGTTCGTAGGAACGAAGAAGCAAGCTCAAGATTCCGTTAAAGAAGAAGCAGAGCGCAGCGGCATGTACTACATCAACCAGCGTTGGCTCGGCGGCACTCTGACGAACTTCTCCACGATCCAAAAACGGGTTAACCGTCTGCATGAGCTGGATCGTATGGAAAGCGACGGAACGTTCGATCTGCTTCCTAAAAAAGAAGTTATCATTCTCCGCAAAGAAATGGAACGCCTGGAGAAATTCCTCGGCGGCATCAAACATATGAAGCAATTGCCAAGCGCGCTGTTCGTTATCGACCCGCGTAAAGAGCGCATTGCAGTTGCTGAAGCACGCAAATTGGGTATTCCGATCGTCGGTATCGTTGACACGAACTGCGATCCGGACGAAATCGACTACGTCATTCCGGGCAACGACGACGCGATCCGCGCCGTGAAGCTGCTGACAGGCAAAATGGCCGACGCCGTTATCGAAGCTCATCAAGGCGAGCAAACGACAGCTTAATTGATCGGTACAACGAAAGGGTGGTTAGAAGGTTATATAACCTCTCGCCGCCCTTTTTTTAAAGAGAATATTCGATCGTTCACAACTCCGGGCAGAACGGGGTAATTTAAGGGAGGTACGACGGAAATGGCAGTATCGGCACAAGCAGTTAAAGAATTGCGCGAAAAAACCGGAGCAGGCATGCTCGATTGCAAAAAAGCTTTGGAAGAAGCAAATGGAGATCTGACAAAAGCAGCCGAGCTCCTTCGTGAGAAAGGGTTGTCCGCAGCAGCTAAAAAAGGCGACCGCATCGCAACCGAAGGTCTCGTGGAATCTTATATTCATGCAGGCGGCCGGATCGGCGTGCTTGTCGAAGTCAACTGCGAAACCGACTTCGTTGCCAATACGGATTCGTTCCGCGAATTCGTCCGCAGCATCGCGATGCAAATCGCAGCTACAAGCCCGCTGTACGTCGGTCGTGAAGAAGTACCGCAAGAGGCGCTGGACAAAGAGCGCGAAATTTTGAGAAACCAGGCTCTGAACGAAGGCAAACCGGCTCATATCGTCGACAAAATGGTAGAAGGCCGTCTTTCGAAATATTACGAAGAATATTGCTTGCTCGAGCAGCCATACATTAAGGATCAGGACAAAACGGTCAGCATGCTGCTGAATGAAAAAGTGGCTACGATCGGCGAGAAAATCGCGATCCGCCGTTTCGTTCGTTATGAGCTGGGCGAAGGTATGGAGAAAAAGCAAGACAACTTCGTGGAAGAAGTTATGGCTCAAGTCAAACAATAAGGTAGCGTCCGGACAACCAATACCAGAGATTATTCGGTATTGGTTGTCCCATAACTGCCCGACAAAAGGAACACAGGCACAGCGTGTTCCTTCTTTTGTAACGGAACCGGCATAGGAGGAGACCATATTGGAACGACCGAAATACAAACGAGTGGTGTTGAAGCTTAGCGGGGAAGCGCTCGCTGGTCAACAAGGATACGGAATCGACTCCGCCATGATTTCAGAAATCGCCGCTCAGGTGAAAGATATACACGAATTGAACGTGGAAGTGGCTATCGTCGTCGGTGGGGGCAATATCTGGCGAGGTATCGCCGGCAGTGCCAAAGGAATCGACCGGGCTACTGCGGACTACATGGGGATGCTGGCAACGGTGATGAACTCGCTGGCGCTGCAAGACGCCCTGGAGCAAATCGAAGTTCCGACCCGTGTTCAAACGTCGATCACGATGCAGCAAGTAGCGGAGCCATACATTCGCCGCAGAGCGATTCGCCATCTCGAGAAAGGCCGCGTCGTTATTTTTGCAGCGGGAACCGGCAATCCTTACTTCTCGACGGATACGACTGCAGCGCTCCGTGCGGCTGAGATCGAAGCGGAAGTTATCCTTATGGCCAAAAATAAAGTGGACGGCGTCTACAGCGCAGATCCGTTCAAAGATTCGAATGCCGAGAAATTCGAAACCCTCACTTATATGGAGATGCTCAACAAAAACTTGGGCGTAATGGATTCAACAGCATCGTCGCTCTGTATGGATAATAATATTCCTTTGCTCGTATTTTCCATCACCGAACGCGGAAATATTAAACGGGCCGTATTGGGCGAGAAAATCGGAACGATTGTGAAAGGGAGTGCACATTGATGCCGCAGTCCATTAAGAAAAATGCGGAAGAACGTATGGAGAAAGCGATTGGAGCGCTCAAAAGAGAACTGGCTGCTTTGCGCGCAGGACGCGCCACCCCGGCTCTGCTGGATCGCATCCAAGTCGAATATTACGGTTCGATGACGCCGGTCAATCAGCTGGCGAATATTAATACGCCCGATTCCCGCACGCTTATGATTCAGCCGTGGGACAAGTCTTCCATGGGCGCGATCGAGAAGGCGATCTTAAAGTCGGAGCTGGGTCTTACTCCTTCCAACGACGGCAGTGCGATTCGTCTCAGCATTCCGCCGCTTACGGAAGAACGCCGCGGGGAACTCGTCAAAATGACGAAGAAATATGGCGAAGAAGCGAAAGTGGCGATCCGCAATATTCGTCGCGATGCTAACGATGAGATTAAAAAACTCGAGAAAACGACGATTTCCGAGGACGAATCCCGCCGTCATCAGGACGATATTCAAAAATCCACAGACAAGTTCATTGCTGAAACGGATAAAGTGCTGGCGGCCAAAGAGAAAGAGATTATGGAAGTGTAACAGCAGGGATCAAGGCCCCCCGGTATCGAAGGGGGATTTTTGTGTTCGCTTCGAACAGGGGTGTGTGGGTACTATGTTCCATCTTTTCAAAAAGGCGCAATCCGACCGGAGCGTAAACAATATCGGGCAATTGCAGCCGGACAATATTCCGGGTCATATCGCGATTATTATGGACGGAAACGGCAGATGGGCCAAAAAACGGGGCTTGCCCCGCATCGCCGGGCATCATGCGGGCATGAAAGCCGTAAAACGGACTACGATCGCGGCGGACGAACTGGGAGTTAAAGTGTTGACACTGTACGCCTTTTCCACGGAAAACTGGAAACGTCCCCGCGAAGAAGTCGACTTTTTGATGAAGCTGCCTCAGGAATTTTTGGCGCTTGAACTCGATGAACTGGTCGAGAAAAACGTTCAGGTCCGACTGACCGGATGGAAGGAAGGGCTTCCCGGCCACACGCTGGAAGCGGTGGAAACGGCGATCGAACGAACGCAAGGCAACAACGGCCTTATCCTTAATTTTGCGCTCAATTATGGAAGCCGCCACGAAATCGTAAATGCCGTCCGTGAAATCGCCGAGCAAGTGAAGCGGGGAGAGCTGAACGAAGAGGACATATCCGAATCGATTCTCTCCAGCAAGCTGCTTACAGGCAATTTGCCCGATCCCGACCTGATCATCCGGACGAGCGGAGAAATTCGGATCAGCAACTTCATGTTATGGCAGATGGCCTATTCCGAGCTTTGGTTTACCGACATTTATTGGCCGGAGTTCACCGAGCGGCATCTGATGCAGGCGATCGGCGAATACCAGCGCCGGGCTAGACGATACGGAGGCCTGTAGCACGTTTTTCGGACGGAGGAAATCGGTTGAAACAACGAATTATTACCGGCGTCGTCGCAGGTGCCGGGTTTTTACTATTTCTCGTTCTAGGCGGTTTTTATTATACCGCCTTGATTTTGCTGCTCGCAGCTGTCGCTTATTTCGAATATACGCGTATGAACGGTCAGCCGCAAATACGCTTAATTACGTTGCTCGGATACCTATCTACGCTGTACATCGCGTTTCCTTGGGAGGAATATCCTGAGTGGAAGGCGCTTTCCTACGAATCGACGGCGTGGCTGGCTCTATTTCTCATGTTCGCGGTGACGGTTATATCCAAAAACAAAGTGACGATCGACCAGATTGCGCTTGTGCTTCTTGGCGCTTTGTATATCGGTACAGGCTTTCATTACATGATAGCGACGCTTCTGGGCACGAACGGCCTTTACTGGACCTTGCTTCTGTTCGTATGCGTCGTGGCGTCCGACACGGGAGCCTATTTCACAGGGCGCGCGTTTGGGAAGCGTCCTTTGTGGCCTACCATCAGCCCCAAAAAAACAGTGGAGGGAGCTTTGGGCGGAATCGCCGTTTCGATTGTTGCTGCACTCTGCTTTTCTTTATATGCTCCTTCTCTGTTGTTTTGGGGAAGCGCCATCGGGCTCGGGCTCGCGATCGCGGTCGTCGGTCAGATGGGCGATCTGATCCAATCCGCCTACAAACGAATTCGCAATATTAAAGATACCGGCGCTATCCTGCCGGGGCACGGGGGCGTGCTGGACCGCTGCGACAGCTGGCTGATCGTCTTTCCGTTCGTCCACCTGCTGTCTCTTATCCCGCAGTAACCGGCCATTTAACGGAGGTGCCATAGAGGCATGAAACGAATTTCTTTACTGGGCAGCACCGGATCGATCGGCACGCAAACGCTGGACGTGATATCCCGCTATCCCGAGCAGTTTCAAGTCGAAGCGCTCGCAGCGGGGCAGAACGGGGATCTGGTGGTCGAGCAGGCGAACCGGTTCCGGCCCAGGCTCGTATCCGTATCTTCGAAGGAACTGGCGGATACGGTAATCCCGCGGCTCCCGGCCGGAACGGCTGTTGTGTACGGAGAGCAGGGGCTGATCGAAGCGGCGGCCAACAACGATGCGGATATGGTCGTCACGGCGATTGTCGGAAGCCAGGGATTAAAGCCGACGCTAGCTGCAATCGAAGCCGGGAAACAGATCGGTCTCGCCAACAAAGAAACGCTTGTAAGCGGAGGGCATCTCGTCTCGGCTGCGGCGCTGCGCAAAGGCGTGCAAATATTGCCGGTAGACAGCGAGCATTCCGCGATTTTTCAATGTTTAAACGGCGAATCGATAAAATCGGTCCGGAAAATCGTCCTGACCGCTTCGGGCGGTTCCTTCCGTGACCGTACGCGGGAGCAGCTCGCAAACGTTACGGTGCAGGAAGCGCTGGCCCATCCGAACTGGTCGATGGGAGCAAAAGTGACGATCGATTCGGCTACAATGGTCAATAAAGGGCTGGAGGTCATCGAGGCACACTGGCTGTTCGGCCTAGCGTACGAGCAGATCGAGGTGCTCATCCATCCGGAAAGCATCATCCACTCGTTCGTCGAATACGAAGACCGCAGCATCATCGCTCAGATGGGACTGCCCGATATGCGAGTTCCGATCCAGTATGCGCTTACATATCCGGACCGGTACGTCTCTCCCGTTCAATCTCTGGATTTGACGGAGCTTGGCAAGCTGCATTTCCGTACGATGGATTTCGATCGTTTTCCTTGCCTGCGTATGGCTTTTGAATGCGGAAAGACGGGCGGAACGATGACGACGGTATTTAATGCGGCGAACGAGGTCGCCGTAGCCCGGTTTTTGGCCGGTGAAATCACGTTCCTCGGCATTGAGGAAGTGATCGAATCGGTGATCGGGCGCCATCAGCCGATCCGGCTTCCGGCTCTGGAAGAAATCGACGAAGCGGACAGCTGGGCCCGCCTGGCTGCCGGTGAAATACGGGTGTAGGGAAAGACCTCCGACTTCAGGTTCTGATCCTTGCGGCTTGCTTGTATTATAGTAAAGAATAATGTTAATCTTAGTACAGGCTGAAACAAGAAACTGCGATACGATCGCAGCCCGAGCTTTACGGGATAAGCGCCGCGGGAGGAAGATGCTGTTGTCACCTCAGGTCATATTTCAGATTGTGCTTATGTTTTTCGTACTTGTGACGATCCATGAATGGGGACATTATTATTTCGCGAAACGGGCCGGTATTCTCGTGCGCGAATTCGCTATCGGTTTCGGTCCTAAGCTGTTTTCGTTCACGCGCGGGGAGACTCGCTACACGCTTCGTTTGCTTCCGATCGGCGGTTTCGTACGGATGGCGGGCGAAGACCCGGAGATCGTCCAGATTCAGCCGGGCCAGACGATCGCCGTCGGTCTCGAGCAAGGACGCGTAAGCCGGATTTACCTCGATCAGCTGGATCAGAGAACAGGTGTGGTCCAAGGAACGGTAGAGCAGATCGACCTGGAGCATCAGCTCAGCGTGAAGCTGGATGTGGACGGGGAGAAGCTGACCTATGCCGTAGATCCTGCCGCGTTTATGATTACAAAAGGCAAAGAAGCGCAAATCGCGCCTTGGGACCGGCAGTTCGGAAGCAAGACGGTCGGACAGCGGGCGTTGTCGATATTCGCCGGGCCCCTCATGAACTTTATCCTGGCATTCGTTTTGTTCGTGACCGTCATGTTTTTGGCGGGAATGCCGACCAATGTGAAGATCGACCGGGTAGAGCCCGACTCTCCCGCCCAGAAGGCGGGGCTGCTCGCCGGGGATATTATCACGCAAGTGAACGGACAGCAGATCGGTTCCGCACCGAGCGAATTAACGGGCCTTATTCGCGGCTCGGAGAACAAGAAGATGGACTGGACCATTTTGCGTGGCGGGCAGGTACAGCTTCTGCAAGTAACTCCAGAATTAAAAGAGAACACCGTATTAGTCGGTGTACGGCTGACCGCCGATACGCGGACAACGACAATCGGCGAGGCGTTATCTGGCGGTTGGAACAATATGGTCGAGGCTACGAAACAAATTATGATCGGCTTCAAGACGCTGGTGACGGGACAGTTTAAGCTGGACGATCTCGGCGGTCCGGTCCGGATTGTGGAAGTGACCGGGGAGCACGCAAGCGCAGGGCTTCCGCAGTACACGTTCTGGTGTGCCGTCTTTAGCTTATATTTGGGGATATTCAATTTATTGCCATTCCCTGCGTTGGACGGCAGCCGACTAGTTTTTCTCGGTCTCGAGGCAGTCCGTGGAAAGCCGGTCGATCCGAATCGGGAAAGCATGGTCCATTTCGTTGGCTTTGCGATGATGATGCTGCTTATGATTGCCGTTACGTACAACGACATTTTGCGCTTGATCAAAGGCTGAGGCCATCCGGCAGGACACAAGCGATTGTGTCCTGTTGCCGGTTTACGGCGATGCAGGCACTACGCTTACGCTTAGCGGCAAATAGGAAGACCATTTAATTGCTATCTTCGGTCTTACGAAGCTTTTTATGACGATCTAGCCGAGATATGCTAAAATGGCGTAATAGAGTCACTTTCCATCGTCTTCACGACGCAGCTTTTTTACGAAAAGCTCCGATTATCTTTAGGACGTCAGCTTTTCTTCAAAAAGCTAAGTTTATCCTTAAGACGCAGGCTTTTTTTACAAAAAAGCCCAAGTTTATCCTTACGACGCAAGCTTTTCTACGAAAAGCTCTCAGGAGGCCCAGTCGCTCATGTCCAAAGAAAAACAATTTGTTAAAGAAATTACGCCTCAAGCCGAAGATTTCTCCCGCTGGTATCTCGACACGATCAGCAAGGCGGAACTGATGAGTTATTCGCCGGTTCGCGGTTGCGTCGTTCTTCGTCCCGACGGTTACGAGATTTGGGAACATATACAGCGCGAGCTGGACCGCAAGTTCAAAGAAACCGGCCATCGCAACGCTTACTTCCCGCTGTTCATTCCGGAGAGCTTCTTCCAGAAAGAGAAAGAACACGTGGAAGGCTTCAATCCCGAACTGCCCTGGGTGACGGAAGCGGGGGGAGAGAAGCTTGAAGAGCGGCTTGCCATCCGTCCGACCTCGGAGACGATGATCGGCCATATGTACTCGAACTGGATCAACTCGTATCGCGACCTGCCGGTACTGATCAACCAGTGGGCCAATGTAGTGCGCTGGGAAAAGCGGACCCTGCCGTTTTTGAGGACGACGGAATTTTTGTGGCAGGAAGGCCACACGGCCCATGAGGACGAGAAGGACGCCCGCGAAGAAACGATGCGGATGCTGGAAGTATACCGCGAATTCGCGGAAAACTTCCTGGCGATTCCGGTCATCGTCGGACAGAAGACGCCTTCGGAGAAGTTCGCCGGCGCTGTGGACACGTATTCCATCGAAGCGATGATGAAGGACGGCAAAGCGGTTCAGGCAGGAACTTCCCACTACTTGGGAACCAATTTCGCACAGGCGTTCGATATCAAATATTTGGACCGGAGCAACGAGCAGCAGTATGTACATACGACGTCCTGGGGCGTCAGTACACGTCTGATCGGCGCGCTGATTATGGTGCACGGGGACGATCGCGGACTGGTGCTTCCGCCGAAGGTCGCTCCTACGCAAGCTGTCGTCATCCCAATCGGCCCTCCGAAGACGCGCGATCAGGTCGTGCCGCGCGCCGAAGAGATGTTTTACGAGCTTAAACGGGCCGGTATCCGCGTGAAGCTGGACGATAACCCGGATCAAAGCCCGGGCTGGAAATTCAACGAATACGAAATGCGCGGAGTACCGATCCGCATCGAATTCGGACCGAGAGATATGGAGAACGGACAAGCGGTGCTCGTCTCCCGCGTTACCGGGGAGAAACGTCCGGTGAAGCTCGATGCGATCGTAGACGAAGTGCAGAAGCTGCTGGAAGAAGTCCATCAGGCGATGTATGACAACGCCAAGGCGTTAATGGAAAGCAACTTCAAATCGCTCGACACGCTGGATGAGATGAGAAGCTTCCTGGAGGCGCAGCGCGGGTTCGTCCTCGCCGGCTGGTGCGGTTCGGACGTATGCGAACGTCAAGTCAAGGAAGAAACCGGGGCGACGAGCCGCAATATGCCGTTTGAACCGAAGGAACACAAGTCCGCATGTATCGTGTGCGGCTCCAAAGCGGAACATACGGTCGTTTACGGCAAATCGTATTGATCGGTTCGGCAATGACCCCAAGAAGGGACATGGATGAGCTTCCGGCTTTCATCCGCTTTTTGGGGTCATTTTTTGTCCCGGCATGAGGGACGACGAGTGCCCATGAACCGGCAGGAAGGAATTCCCCTGCCTATGAATCTATCAATCTGCCAATGCGACATCACTAGCTAGTTTGGGAGGGAACCGGATGAGCAACGCGGCGGACAAAAGGAAGCGGTTTGAGCTGCTGCTGGAGCAGTCGGCCGTGCCGGCCAACGTCGTCGAAGCGTATTTTACGGACGGTCATATCGAGAGGGTGGAATGCAGCCGGAGCAACCGGGAATGGACGTTTATCATCGCCAAGAACAAAGTTGTCCCGGTAGATATTTACCGTTCATTTTATAAAATGGTGCGGGACAAATATGCGCATATCGCCAAAATCCGCATGATCTTCCACTATTCCGCCGAGGTGGCCGACGAGCAGCTGCTCGAGCATTATTGGGGGCTGTTCATCGATTGGGTGCAGCGGGAAGCGGCCTCGGTCAACGGCTGGATGAGCAAAGCGTCTTATGAGGTGAACGGAGGCGTCATTACGCTGCGGATGCTTGACCCGATCGGACTCGAGATGGCCCGCAAAAGAAGCGTCGACGGCTGGGTGCAGCGGTTTTTCGAGGAAAATTTCGGCCGCCGCTATAACGTCAGACTGGCGCTAAGCGAGACCAGCAACGAAGTGTTTGAAAAGTTTGCGCAGCGGGTCGTCGAGGAAGAGCGGACGGTTATTCAAGAAATTATGACGTCCGTGGACACGGAGCCGGAGCTGCCGGAAGTTCCGGAAGGCGATCTGAAGCTGATGATCGGTTATGAGATCAAAGATCCGCCGGTGCCTCTGAAGGACGTGCTTGAGGAAGAGAAAAAAGTAACGGTGCAGGGGCTCATTTTCGGACTGGACAAAAAGGAACTGAGAAACGGCAACACGTTGTTCGAGTTCAAGCTGACCGACTTTTCCGATTCTCTCATGCTGAAGGCGTTTGCCCGCAACAAGGAAGATTTGAAAATATTAAACCTGCTTCAAAACGGCAAATGGATTCGTGTGCGCGGCAAAGTGGAGTACGACCGGTTCATGATGACTCCGGAGCTGGTTATGATTCCAAGCGATCTGACCGAAGTCGTGGCGCCCCCGGAGCGAAAGGACGACGCGCCCGAGAAACGGGTGGAGCTGCATCTGCATTCGACGCTCAGTACGATGGATGCCGTAACCCCGATCGACGAATATATCAAAACCGCCGCAAAGTGGGGGCACAAAGCGATCGCGCTAACCGACCACGGCAACGTGCAGGCATATCCGGAAGCGAACAAAGCCGCGAAAAAGCATGGAATCAAAATGATTTACGGACTCGAAGCGAACGTCGTTAACGATGCGGTGCCGGTTGTCATGAATGCGGCCGATCTATCGCTTGCCGAAGCGACGTACGTCGTATTCGATATCGAGACGACCGGTCTTTCGGTTATCAACAACAAGATCATCGAGCTGGCCGGCGTTAAGATGCAGGACGGCAAAGTGATCGACAAGTTCGAAACCTTCGTTAATCCGCACGAAAAAATCCCTTATCACATCACCCAATTGACCCAGATAACGGACGAAATGGTTGTTGGCGCACCCGAACTGGAGGATGTGCTTCCGAAATTTATCGAGTTCGTCGGCGATGCGGTGCTTGTGGCTCATAACGCCAAATTCGATATGGGCTTTATTCAGGAATCGTGCAAAAGACAGCAGCTGCCGATTTTGCCGAACCCCGTTCTGGATACGCTGGAATTGGCCCGGCTGCTGTACCCGACGCTTAAAAACCATAGGCTTAATACGTTGTCCGACAAGTTCAAGGTCAGCCTGGACAATCACCACAGGGCGGTGGACGACTCTGCGGCGCTCGGGCAAGTGTTGTTCCATTTGCTGAAAGAGGCGGCCGATCGCGGCAAGCTGCAGCTCACACAGTTGAATGATGAGGTCGGGAAGAATTTGTCCAACACCCGTCCGTTCCACTGCTGCATTTATGCCAAAAATGCGGATGGGAAAAAGAACTTGTATAAGCTGATTTCGATGTCGCACACCGAATATTTCAACCGGGTGCCCTGTATTCCCCGCAGCAAGCTGATCGAGCTCCGGGAAGGGCTTCTTATTTCATCCGGCTGCGAGAAAGGCGAATTTTTCGAAGCGGTGCTTAACAAGTCGATGGAGGAAGCGGAGCAGGTTGCAGAGTTCTACGACGTGCTGGAAGTGCAGCCGATCGGCGTGAATATGCATCTGGTGGACAAAGGGCTCGTCGGCAGCAGACTGGAGCTGGAGGAGGCGAACCGGCGCGTCGCGCAAATTGCGGAGAAGCAGGGCAAGTGGCTGATCGCTACGGGTAACGTGCACTATTTGCGCCCCAGAGAGAAAATACACCGCGACATTACGATTCACGGCATCACCGGGTTTAGTCCGCTCAAGGATATGAAGAAGCCGGACGTTCATTTCCGCACGACCAAGGAAATGCTCGACGAATTCGCTCATTTGGGCCAAGAGAAAGCGTACGAAGCCGTCGTCACGAATACGAACTTATTCGCCGATCTGATCGAGGAGTACGATCTGTTCCCGAAAAAGCTGTTTACGCCGATTATCGAAGGAGCGGAGGACGAAATCCGCACAACCTGCTACAATACAGCCAAAGATCTGTACGGCGATCCCGTTCCCGAAGTAGTCGTCAAGCGTCTGGAGAAAGAGCTCGTGCCGATTATCAATTACGGCTTCTCCGCCAACTATCTGATCTCCGCCCGCCTCGTCAAAAAGTCGAACGCCGACGGATACCTGGTCGGTTCCCGGGGTTCCGTAGGCTCGTCGGTAGTCGCCACGTTTCTCGGGATCTCGGAGGTTAATCCGCTGCCGCCGCACTATATGTGTCCTTCGTGTAAGCACAGCGAATGGATTCTCGACGGCAGCATACCGAGCGGTTTCGACCTGCCAGACAAAGATTGTCCGGAGTGCGGAGCGAAGCTGAAGGGCGAAGGCCAGGATATTCCGTTCGAGACGTTCCTCGGCTTTAAGGGCGATAAGGTTCCCGATATCGATCTGAACTTCTCCGGGGAATACCAGCCTGAGGCGCATAATTTCACGAAGGTGATGTTCGGCGAAAAAAGTGTGTTTCGTGCAGGAACGATCGGTACGGTTGCGGAGAAGACCGCATTCGGTTATGTCAAGAAATACGAGGAAGACCAGGGCAAGAAATGGCGGACGGCCGAGGTGCTGCGTCTGGCTCAAGGCTGTACCGGAGTAAAGCGCAGTACGGGACAGCATCCGGGCGGAATCGTCGTCGTACCCGATTACATCGAAGTCGAGGACGTTACGCCGGTTCAATACCCGGCCGACGACACGAAGGCCGATTGGAAAACGACCCATTTCGATTATCACGCGTTTGAGGAAAACTTGCTCAAGCTCGATATACTCGGACACGACGATCCGACGATGATGCGGATGCTGCAGGATTTGACCGGTGTAGACCCGACGACGATTCCGATGAACGATCCGAAAGTAATGAGCTTGTTTAACTCTACCGAGGCGCTGGGCGTAACGCCCGAACAAATCCGTTCGTCTGTCGCGACTTACGGGGTGCCGGAGATGGGGACGAAGTTCGTCCGTCAGATGCTTCAGGAAACGCAACCTTCCACGTTTGCCGACCTGCTGCAAATTTCCGGACTGTCTCACGGTACGGGAGTGTGGCTCGGCAACGCCCAGGAGCTGATCCGGAACAATACGTGCAACATTAAAACCGTTATCGGCTGCCGGGACGATATCATGCTGTATCTGATCTATAAAGCGGGACTGGATGCGGGTCTGGCGTTTAAGATTACGGAAAGCGTGCGTAAGGGCCGGGGGCTGACGGATGAGTGGATCGATGAAATGAAAAAACATAACGTGCCGAAATGGTATATCGATTCGTGTCTGAAGATCGAATACATGTTTCCGAAGGCGCATGCCGCCGCTTACGTTATATCGGCCGTACGTACCGCCTATTTCAAGCTGTATCACCCGATCGCCTATTATGCTACGTACTTCTCGGTACGCGCTTCCGAGGATTTCGATATCGAGCTGTGCTGCCAAGGCTACGACGCGATCAAAGCGAAGCTGATCGAGATCGAGGAGAAAGGGTTCCAGGCGCTGCCCAAAGAAAAGGCGATGATCTCGGTGCTGGAGATGGCGCTGGAAATGACGGCCCGCGGATTTTCGTTCAAAAGCATCGATCTGTACCGGTCCGACGCGACGCGGTTTATAATCGACGACAAAGCTCTCATCCCTCCCTTCTCTTCCATTCAGGGAGTAGGGGAAAACGCGGCCCGCAATATTGCGGCTTCCCGGGAAGACGGGCCGTTCCTGTCGATCGAAGACTTCCAGACGAAGTCCAAAGCAACCAAAACGATCATCGAAATACTAGGCGGAATGGGCTGCTTCCGCGGCTTGCCGGAGTCCAACCAGCTGTCCTTGTTTTAACGGCGCGGGACCGTGGAGAGGTTTCGTCAGAAGCTTCTATTAAATCGATTTTTTCCGCTGGGACGGCCGCGTTTGAGCTAGGAAACCGCTTGTTTTCAGGTTGAAAGGAAACAACTGTTATGGTATAATCATTTTTGGCAATAATGAGTACGGATAGATTGACGCGACAGGAGAGTGGGGAAACCCACTCTTTACGTTTTATCGCACATATCGGAGCTATCCGGCGAAAGTAGCGAAGGAGGTCGACCATGGCGCAGCACATCAAAACGGCCGTGGAGCAAATGCTGGCGCCCTTTTTGGAGCGTGAAGGGTTCGAGTTGGTGGATATCGAGTATGTGAAGGAGGGAAGCAACTGGTTCCTTCGCGTATTTGTAGATAAAGAGGGCGGCATCGACATTGACGATTGCGGCCGCATCAGCGAGTTTTTAAGTGAGCGGCTGGATGAGAAAGATCCGATTCCAACCGCCTATTTTCTCGAAGTATCGTCTCCCGGAGCGGAAAGACCGCTAAAAAAACCGCAGGATTTTGTCCGGGCGGTAGGCAAGCACGTCTTTATAACGACGTACGAGCCGGTCGACGGCGCCAAGGAATTCGAAGGGACGCTGCTGAGCTGCGACGAGAACCAGCTTGTCGTACTTGCGGCGAACAAAAAAACGGAAATTCCGGTCGGCAAAGTCGCAAGCGCCCGTCTTGCGATTTTGTTCTAGCGGCTTACCCTTGAAAGGAGGAATCCACCAAACATGAACATGGAATTTATCGAAGCGTTGTCGGATATTGAGCGGGAGAAAGGGATTTCGAAGGACGTTTTGATCGATGCGATCGAAGCGGCTCTCATTTCCAGCTATAAACGCAACTTCAATACAGCACAAAACGTGAGGGTTGACATCAACCGTCATACTGGACTAATTAAAGTGTATGCCCGTAAAACCGTCGTTGAGGAAGTGCTCGACCTCCGGCTTGAAATATCGCAGTCTGCGGCTAGAGAGATTAATCCGAACTTCCAACTGGGCGATATCGTGGAGATTGAAGTCACTCCGCGCGATTTCGGACGGATTGCCGCCCAGACGGCGAAGCAGGTCGTGACCCAGCGTATCCGCGAAGCGGAGCGGGGACTTATTTACGACGCGTTTATCGATCGGGAGGAAGATATTGTAACCGGCACGGTACAGCGTCAAGATTTGCGGAACATTTATTTGGACCTCGGCAAGGTGGAAGCCGTGCTGCCGCTCAGCGAGTTGATGCAGGGCGAGAAGTTCAAGCACCAGGACCGGATCAAAGCGTTTATAACGAAGGTGGAGAACACGACAAAAGGACCGCAAATTATGCTGTCCCGCACACACCCCGGTCTGCTGAAGCGGCTGTTCGAGCTCGAGGTTCCGGAAATTTACGAAGGTGTCGTGGAGATCCGTTCCGTCGCCAGGGAAGCGGGCTTTCGTTCCAAGATTGCGGTCCATTCCCGCAACGATGAGGTCGATCCGGTCGGTTCCTGCGTAGGTCCGAAAGGTACGCGCGTGCAAACGATCGTAAACGAGCTCCGCGGCGAGAAAATCGACATCGTCCGTTGGTCGGAAAATGTTGAGGAGTATGTCGCCAACGCGCTCAGTCCTTCCAAGGTGCTCGAAGTGAACGTATTCGAAGCGGAGAAAATGGCGCGGGTTATCGTGCCGGACTACCAGCTGTCGCTTGCGATCGGCATCAAAGGGCAAAACGCTCGTCTGGCCGCCAAACTTACGGGCTGGAAGATCGATATCAAAAGCGAATCGCAGGCCGAGCAGGAGCTGGGACGCCCGCGTTCGTCGGGTGTGGAAATGCCTCAAGACTCGGTCAGCATCGACTAACCGGTTAGGAAGCGGTTCGCGGTCCCGATAGCGGATGTCGAACGGTTTTTAACGGGATAAAGGTGGGGATGGCCGTGAAAGCAAGAAAAGTACCGCAGCGTAAATGTATCGTCTGCCAAAAAACGTTATCCAAACGGGAAATGCTGCGGATCGTCCGCACGCCGGAGGGGGAGGTCGAGCTCGATCTTTCCGGCAAGAAAAACGGACGCGGCGCTTATATATGCGGGGATGCGGAAGCGTTCAAAAAAGCGAGGAAAACGAAGGCTTTCGACCGGGCGCTCAAGGTGAACCTGACACCGGAACAGTACGAGCGGCTCGAGCAAGACTTCTCCTCCGTGCAGGACAAATTCAAATCGGTTAGTTGTGGGAAACCAGATGAACAGTCCGAATAAGGTGTTATCTTACTTGGGGCTCGCGATGCGGGCGGGGAAACTCGCCATCGGTGAAGAAGGCGTCCTGAAAGCGGTACGCTCGGGACAGGCTCGCCTGGTCGTGATGGCGGAAGACGCATCGGACAATACTCGCAAAAAGTTTCAGGACAAATGCCAGCATTATGGCGTTACGCTGGCAGAATGTTTCGACCGGTATGAGCTCGGCGCCGCGATCGGGAAAGAGGCGCGCGTGCTTGTAGCGGTAGTAGATGCAGGATTTGCCCGGCTGATCGAGCCGTGTCTCGTAAATAACCCGGAGGTGAAACCTATTGACTAATCAAGACAAAGATAAATTGCGCGTCTATGAATACGCGAAGTCATTAAATATGAGCAGCAAAGAAATTATTACGATATTAAGAAGGTTGAATGTGCCTGTGAATAACCATATGAGTGTGATGGAGAACGATTCAGTGGACAAAGTGGAGAAATTTTTTCGCGACGTAAAAGCGAATGCCGCAGCCAAACGCGCTGCCGGCGAGGGAAGCGTATCGAACACGGCAGCTCCGGCACAAGATGCCAAACCTGCCCAAAGATCTCAGGAAAATAGAGGGGGCGACCGTCCGCAAGGCGGGGACCGCCCAGAGCGCAGCGACCGTCCGCAGGGCGGAGATCGTCCGGAGCAAAGCGACCGTCCACAAGGCGAGCGTCGTTACGACAATAACCGTCCGAATCAGGGCGGAGGCAGACCGCAAGGCGGAGGCCGTCCATACGGGGACCGTCCGCAAGGTCAAGGCGGCCAAGGTGGAGGCCGTCCGTATGGCGACCGTCCGCAAGGTCAAGGCAGCCAAGGCGGAGGCCGTCCATACGGCGACCGTCCGCAAGGTCAAGGCGGCCAAGGCGGAGGCCGTCCATACGGCGACCGTCCGCAAGGTCAAGGCGGCCAAGGCGGAGGCCGTCCATACGGCGACCGTCCGCAAGGCCAAGGCGGCCAAGGCGGAGGCCGTCCATACGGCGACCGTCCGCAAGGCCAAGGCGGCCAAGGCGGAGGCCGTCCATACGGCGACCGTCCGCAAGGTCAAGGCGGCCAAGGCGGAGGCCGTCCGTATGGCGACCGTCCACAAGGTCAAGGCGGCCAAGGCGGAGGCCGTCCATACGGCGACCGTCCGCAAGGCCAAGGCGGCCAAGGCGGAGGCCGTCCATACGGCGACCGTCCGCAAGGTCAAGGCGGCCAAGGCGGAGGCCGTCCATACGGTGACCGTCCGCAAGGCGGCGGCAGACCGCAAGGCCAGGGCGGCCAAGGTGGCGGCAGACCGCAAGGCCAGGGTGGCCAAGGTGGCGGCAGACCGCAAAGCACTACCACTACTCCACCGATGGCTACTGGCCGTCCGCAGCAGACGCGCACGGACCGTGACCGCGGCTACCAGGACCGGGATCGCGCCGGAACGCTCAAAAATGCGGACCCGCGCTTTAACAAAGCGGAAGTCATCCGGACGACCGTTGAGGATTTGGATGATATTACCGTAGCGCAAGGGGTTAAAACTTCGAAAAAACCGAAGTCTCCCCAAGGCAACAACCGCGGCGGCAACAACTCCCGCGGTGGCAAAGGCGGTAAAGGAAGATATCAGCCGGAGCCGATCCGTAAGGAAAAGATCGACAACACGCCGAAGAAGATTATCGTACGCGGTACGATGACGGTTGGAGAATTGTGCAAATCGCTCCATAAGGACGCATCCGAAGTTATCAAAAAGCTGCTCTTCCTCGGGGTTATGGCTACCATCAACCAGGAGCTCGATCTGGAGACGATCCAGTTGGTCGCGAACGAGTTTAAGGTTGAAGTGGAGATCAAGCTGCCAGTCGAAGAAGACAACTTCGAAACGATCGAAGAGAAGGACGATCCGGCTGATCTGATCGAACGTCCGGCGGTCGTTACGATTATGGGTCACGTCGACCACGGTAAGACGACGCTGCTGGACGCCATTCGCCAAACGAACGTGTCCGAAGGCGAAGCCGGCGGCATTACCCAGCATATCGGGGCGTACCAGGTCGAAATCAATAACAAAAAAATTACGTTCCTTGACACGCCGGGTCACGAAGCGTTCACATCGATGCGCGCCCGCGGTGCTCAAGTTACAGATATTACGATTATCGTCGTAGCGGCCGATGACGGCGTTATGCCGCAGACGGTAGAAGCGATTAGCCACGCGAAAGCGGCAAACGTGCCGATTATCGTAGCGGTGAATAAAATCGACAAGCCGGATTCGAATCCGGATAAAATCAAGCAGGAGCTCACCGAGTACAATCTGGTGCCGGAGGAGTGGGGCGGAGATACCATTTTCGCGAACATTTCGGCCAAGCAAAGAATCGGTCTGGAAGAGCTGCTTGAGATGATCCTGCTCGTTGCCGAAGTTCAGGAGTTTAAAGCGAACCCGAACAAACGGGCTAGAGGTACTGTAATCGAAGCCGAGCTGGATAAAGGGAAAGGGCCGGTTGCGCGGATTCTCGTTCAGCACGGTACGCTTAAAATCGGCGATGCATTCGTAGCAGGCAACTGCTTCGGACGCGTCCGGGCGATGGTGAACGACAGAGGCCGCCGCTTGAAAGAAGCCGGACCGTCGACCCCTGTCGAGATTACCGGCTTGACCGAAGTGCCGCAAGCGGGCGATCCGTTTATGGCATTCGAGGACGAGCGCAAAGCAAGGGCGATTGCCGAAAGACGTATGACGTCCCACCGTCAGACGACAATGGGCGCGAACAGCCGAGTAACGCTGGACGATCTGTACAAACATATTAAGGATGGCGAGATCAAAGATCTCAATGTCATCATTAAAGGCGACGTACAAGGGTCCGTCGAGGCGCTTAAAGGCTCGCTCGAGAAAATCGAAGTGGAAGGCGTCCGCGTCAAAATTATCCACAACGGCGTCGGTGCGGTTACCGAATCCGACATTATTCTCGCTTCGGCTTCGAACGCGATCATTATCGGATTTAACGTTCGTCCGGAGCCTGCCGCGATGGCGACGGCGGAGCAGGAGAAAGTGGATATCCGTCAGCACAGCATCATCTACAAAGTAATCGAAGAAATCGAGCATGCGATGAAAGGTATGCTGGACCCGGTATACAAAGAAGTCGTAATCGGTCAAGCCGAAGTTCGCAATATTTTCAAAGTGAGCAAAATCGGTACGATCGCCGGCTGTATGATCATCTCGGGCAAAATTACAAGAGCGGCGGAGCTTCGCCTCGTTCGCGGCGGCATCGTCGTATTCACAGGCAAAGTCGACTCCCTGAAGCGGTTTAAGGATGACGTCCGTGAAGTGGCGCAAGGTTACGAATGCGGTATTTCCATCGAGAAGTATAACGACATCCGAGAAGGGGACATTATTGAAGCGTTCGTGATGGAAACCGTAGAAAGGTGATGACGGATGGCAAAAGTACGTGTCGGCCGTGTCGGCGAACAAATTAAAAAAGAGTTGAGCCAGATTTTGCAAGCGGAGCTGAAAGATCCCCGTGTCGGTTTTATAACCGTAACGGGGGTCGATGTGACGAACGATCTGTCTCAGGCCAAAGTATATTTGAGCGTAATGGGCACGGATCAGCAAAAGGAAGATTCGCTTAAAGCGATCGAAAAGGCTACCGGCTTTATCCGGTCCGAGCTCGGCAAGCGGATCCGGCTGCGCATTACGCCCGAGCTTTTGTTCCAGTTCGATACGTCGATTGAATACGGCAGCCGGATCGACGCGCTGCTGAACCAAATCAACAAAGGGAATCCGGACGCATGACGGACTCCCGCCGCAATCGACCATATGAACAGCAATTGGCGGCCGCCCGGAAGTTCATCGAGGACAACGACCGTTTTCTGGTCGTTGCCCATGTGAACCCCGATGGCGATGCCGCCAGCTCTACGTCTGCAATCGGATGGATGCTGGAGCGGCTTGGCAAACGGTTTGTTTTGGTGAATGAAGGAACAATGCCGAAAAAATTCGGTTTTTTGTGGGGATTCGAGCGTATGCTTGCGCTGGACGAGCTTCCGTCCGAAGAGCTTTATACGTGCATCATCAGCGTAGATTGCGCGGATGAAGCAAGGATCGGCAAAGTTAAGGAGCGGTTTGCGGAGGGCGCGAAGCTGCTGAATATCGATCATCATCCGACGAACGATTATTTCGGGGACGTTCAGTTGATCCGCGAAGATGCTGCGGCCACCGTTGAGATCCTATACGACTTGGCCGAGGAAATGACGCTGCCTGTCGAGGGAGAGCTCGCCACCGCGATCTACTGCGGATTGCTGACGGATACCGGAGGATTCCGCTACTCGAATACGACGCCGAAGGTCATGCGGATCGCGGCGGAGCTTCTTGCCGGCGGAGTGGAAGGGCATCGCCTTGCCGAGCTAGTACTCGAGAAAATCACGTATTCCCATATAACCGTATTAAAGCAGGCTTTAAGCACATTATCGTTTAACGAAGACCGTCAGATCAGCTGGATTACCGTCTCTCAGGACGATATCCGGATGTCGGGAGCGACCTCGGAAGACATGGACGGACTCATCTTGTATCCGCGCAATATAGAAGGTGTCGAGGTCGGACTTCTGTTTAAGCAAACCGACGAGCAGACGGTCAAAGTCAGCTTCCGCTCCAACGGAAAAGCAGACGTGGCTGCCATCGCCCAGCGTTTCGGCGGCGGCGGTCACGTCCGCGCATCCGGCTGTACGCTGAAAGGCGGGCTGCAGGAAGTCGTGGAGCGAGTCGTAAAGGAAGTAGGACAATCGCTGCGATGAACTATGAAGGCGTATTGCCGGTTCATAAACCGGCGGGATTTACCTCGCACGACGTGGTGGCCAAGCTTAGAAGGATTGTCGGAATGAAGCGGATCGGGCATACTGGTACGCTGGACCCGCAAGTAACCGGCGTATTGCCGTTATGCCTGGGCCGGGCCACCCGATTCGTTGAATATATACAGGATCTGCCGAAGCAATACGAAGCGGAGCTCACGTTCGGGTACAGCACCGATACCGAAGACTGGACCGGGGAGACGATCGAGCGGCTGGAGCCCGGCAGCATCAAGCTGTCGGAGACGGCTGTCCGTTCGGCGCTTCAGTCGTTTATTGGTACGATCGACCAAGTTCCCCCCATGTATTCCGCCGTCAAAGTCGGTGGAAAAAAGTTGTACGAATTGGCGCGCGAAGGGAAAGAGGTCGAGCGGAAATCGAGAAAAGTCGACATTTATGAAATGGAGACGCTTGCTCTTGACTTGGACGCGGAATATCCGAAGGTTCGTTTTCGCGTGTTATGCTCGAAAGGCACCTACATCCGCACGTTATGCGTCGATATAGGGAGAACGCTTGGTTATCCGGCCGTCATGACGCAGCTCGTCCGAAGCTCCACCGGTTCGATCACGCTCGACCGATGCTTCACCTTCGAACAGATCGAAGAAAAGCACCGAGCGGGGGAACTGTCGTCTCTGCTTATTCAGGCGGATCGGCTCGTGACTCAGCTGCCTTCCGTCACGGTGACGGCAAGCGGGGCGAAACATGCGGTGCAAGGGAAATCACTTCCGATTCCGGACGGAGCGCTTCGATCGCAGCAGGATGAGCTTGTCAAGGTATACGATCCGTCCGGCTTGTTTATCGGAATATTCAGGGCAGACAGGGAACGCGGGATTCTGCGTCCGGAGAAAGTGTTCGCGGGCCAGGTCCAGGCGGGTGCCCAAGTAGCAGGTGAGAGCTGACATGCAATCCATAAAGTTATCCTATCCGATACCGAATCCGGTTCCCGGATGTCCAAGCAACGGACAAGTACTGGCGATCGGCGATTTCGACGGTCTGCATCTGGGTCACCGCGAGGTGATCAGCCGGGCTGCAGAAACGGCTCGAAAGCTTGGAGCGCCTGCGGCGGTTATGACGTTTCATCCGCATCCGCGAGAGGTGCTAGGCCAGGACAAGTACGTCCGGCACCTCACGCCGGTGCGCGAGAAGCTGGATCTGTTCGCACAGGCGGGTGTTGATACGGCTTATCTGGTGCGCTTCGACGTTCCGTTCTCGCAAATCAGCCCTTCGCAGTTTGTGGAAGAAGTGCTGATCCCGCTTCGGGTAAATACGGTTGTAGTCGGCTTCGATTTCAAGTTCGGTCATAAAGGAAGCGGCAATCCGGACATGATGTGCGAACTCGCCGCGGGCCGTTTTGCCGTTGAAGTGGTGCGCCCTTATTGTATGGATGGAATCAAAGTCAGCAGTACGCTTATCCGGGAACATCTGGAGCGGGGAGAGGTCAGCCGGGTGCAGCAGTTGCTTGGCCGTTCCTACGCCATGACCGGGACCGTCATTCACGGGGCGGCGAGAGGCAGACAGATCGGATTTCCGACGGCGAATATCGAACTGGACGATTTTTATGTCATCCCTTCAAACGGCGTATATGCGATCCGGCTTGAACTTGGAGGCGAAAGTTTCGCCGGCGTTATGAACATCGGAACGAAACCGACGTTTGAAGATACGGACACGCGGACGCTCGAAGCGCATCTGTTCGATTTCTCCCGGACGATCTACGGAGAAGCCGTCAAGGTAGAACTGATCGAGTTCATCCGATACGAGCAAAAATTCGGTTCCATCGATGACTTGATCGCCCAAATCGGCCGGGATGTCGAGCAAGCGAAGCGAATTACGGGACATTGCGCGGAAAAAGCCGAGAATGGCGTTAAATAATCGCCTCCGGCATTTACTTTGCATTTGCAATTGTGCTATACTAAGTTTCGTTGCTTAGGCGAAAGCTTGGCAGCGATTCAGGAACCTTGGCTCGGTTGGCCGATCTCACCGTCGTCTTCTGGGCTAACGGCGATTGTTTATATGAAGATAGGGAGGTGAACGGAAATGGCATTGACTCAAGAACGCAAAACGCAACTGATTCAAGATTACAAAACTCACGAATCCGACACGGGGTCTCCGGAAGTGCAAATCGCGATTCTGACCGAGAACATCGTAAACTTGACGAATCACCTGCGCACGCACAAGAAAGACCACCATTCCCGTCGTGGACTGCTTAAGATGGTCGGTCAACGTCGTAAACTGCTGGCTTACTTGAAAAACAAAGAAGTTAGCCGTTACGCAGCATTGATCGAACGTCTCGGACTTCGCAGATAATGGTTACGGACAAAGCAACCTGCCGGCTAGGCCGCGCGGTTGTTTTTTTCTACAATCCATAGAGGCGGGGGTTCCCCCGAAAGCCCGGAATCAGTTTGTCGGTTTTCCGCGCCTTCGGGGGAATTTTCGTGCGCAAGAAGGAAATACTAGACTCTATGCAGAATAAAGGAAATGTCGCTACCAAAACTTACATACGAGCAGGAGGGAGTACATGGAAAAACAGGTGCGCATGGACCTAGGAGGCCGACCGCTGTCGCTTGAAACTGGTCGGCTGGCCAAACAGGCGAACGGCGCTGTGCTTGTCCGTTACGGTGAAACCGTCGTACTATGCACAGTCACGGCTTCGAGCGAGCCGAAAGATCTCGACTTTTTTCCATTGACGGTGAATTACGAAGAAAGATTGTATGCCGTCGGTAAAATTCCGGGTGGATTTATTAAGCGGGAAGGACGTCCGAGCGAGAAGGCAATTTTGGCCGGCCGGCTGACCGACCGTACGATTCGCCCCTTGTTTGCGGAAGGATTCCGCAATGACGTTCAGATCGTCGCGATGGTTATGAGCGTAGACCAGGACTGTCCGCCGGAAATTGCGGCGATGATCGGTACTTCGGCGGCGCTGACGGTATCCGACGTTCCGTTTAACGGCCCGATCGGCGGCGTTATCGTAGGCCGCATCGACGGTCAATTCATCATCAATCCGGACAGCAGTCAGGAAGACAAAAGCGACATGCACGTCGTCGTCGCCGGTACGAAGGATGCAATCATGATGGTGGAAGCGGAAGCGAACGAGATTCCGGAGGAGCACATCCTCGAAGCGATCATGTTCGGTCACGAGGAAATCAAAAAAATCGTAGCCGTCCAGGAACAATTTGCAGCCGAAGCGGGCAAGCCGAAGATGGAAGTGAAGCTGCACGCCGTGAACGAGTCGGTGAATAGCGATGTTCGGGCGTTTGCGAGCGCGCGACTTGTGGAAGCGATCCGTATTCCGGAGAAGCATGCGCGTCAGGATGCGATCGATGCGATTAATGCAGAAGCGGTCGACCATTTCGCGTCGCAATATGCGGAAGAGCCGGAGAAGCTGAAGGATGTTAAGGAAGTGCTGTACGATATCGTCAAAGAAGAAGTGCGCCGTCTGATCACGCATGATAAAGTGCGGCCTGACGGACGCGCGCCGGAAGAAATCCGTCCGATCGAATGCGATACGGCTTTGCTTCCTCGTACACACGGTTCCGGCCTGTTTACGCGCGGTCAAACCCAGGCTTTAAGCATTTGTACGCTGGGTGCGCTCGGCGATGTGCAAATTTTGGACGGGCTTGATCTGGAAGATTCGAAACGTTTTATGCATCATTACAACTTCCCGCCGTTCAGCGTAGGCGAGGCCAGACCGCTCCGCGCTCCGGGACGCCGCGAGATCGGTCATGGTGCACTCGGTGAACGCGCGCTGGCCAAAGTATTGCCGGCGGAATCCGAATTCCCGTATACGATTCGTCTTGTATCCGAAGTTCTCGAGTCGAACGGCTCTACTTCGCAGGCGAGTATATGTGCGAGCACACTCGCGATGATGGATGCGGGCGTACCGATCAAAGCCCCGGTTGCAGGCGTAGCGATGGGTCTAATCAAGGACGGCGAACATTTCTCGATTTTGACCGACATTCAAGGGATGGAAGACCATCTCGGAGACATGGACTTTAAAGTTGCCGGTACGGCGGCTGGAGTTACCGCGATCCAGATGGATATCAAAATCGACGGAATCGACCGTGAGATCTTGAATCAAGCGTTGGGGCAGGCGAAGGAAGGCCGGATGTTCATCCTTGGCAAAATGCTTGAAGCGATTCAAGAACCGCGCAAAAATCTTTCACCTTATGCGCCGAAAATCGTCATCATGCACATCAATCCGGACAAAATCCGTGATGTCATCGGTGCGGGCGGCAAAATCATCAACAAAATCATTGAAGAAACCGGCGTAAAAATCGATATCGAGCAAGACGGTACTGTATTTATCGCCTCTTCGAATGCCGAGATGAACGAGAAAGCCAAATCGATCATCGAAGGAATCGTCAAGGAAGTTGTCATAGGCGAGACGTACCTCGGTACGGTCAAGCGGATCGAGAAATTCGGCGCGTTTGTTGAAATTTTGCCGGGTAAGGACGGGCTTGTCCATATCTCGCAAATCTCGACGGAACGAGTAGCCAAAGTGGAAGACGTCTTGAAGATCGGCGATCAAATCACGGTTAAAGTAACCGAGATCGATAACCAGGGCCGCGTTAATTTGTCCCGCAAAGCAACGCTGACCACTCCGCAGGTACCGGCGCAAAGCTGATCGGCTGCGCCTCCTGCGCCTCAAGCAGCAGGGCTGAAGATGCGGTTTTCTTCCAAGCGAAGCAAGATAATCGAATAACCCGAAGGAGCTTCGAACCGAAGCTTCTCTGAACAAAGAGCCAGAGCAGTCTGTCTCTTTTTTTATTGCTGCAGAACATATAAATGAGCTAAGCGAGACAGCTGTACAGCGTTTATTTACTGGACAGGGAAGAGGTATAGCCATTAGGGGCCTCACTTTTGGCGGGAATATCTTGTCCCTGTTACTTGGACATATCCAGGGCACGTTCGTCATAAGCTGGTACAAATCGGACGGATCGGGGTAGATATATGCAAAAGTATAAATGGCTATTTGTCGGAGGGGCGCTTGGTCTGGTCACTTGGGGTCTCGTGCAATCAAGCAGCATGGACGCTTTCGTCGCATCGTTGGACGAGCGCTCCGGAACCGCATACCGTCAGGTCGACCCGCTGGAAGGGTTTCATATGACGACGAGCACTTCGACGTCTCCGATATCGGGCGAACAGCTTATGGAACGCATCAGAGCGGAAGCGGATACCTACAAGGAAGCTCCGATCGATGCCAAAGTGGACCGGGTGTGGAAGGCGATCCCGGGGCTGAACGGGGTCGAGGTCGATATCGAACAGACGTTCAATCAGGCCAGGGGTAAAGATGTAAGCGGCGGTATTCCGCTCGTATTCAAACCGATCCCGCCTGCCGTAACCTTGAAGGATTTGGGCCCGCATCCCGTCTATAAAGGCAATCCTAACAAGCCGATGGCATCCCTGATGATCAACGTGGCCTGGGGAAACGAATTTATTGAACCGATGCTGGACGTTCTGGAGAAAGAGGACGTCAAGGCGACCTTTTTCTTTGACGGTTCCTGGCTGAGTAAAAATATCGATGTGGCGAAGCTGATTCAGAAGAAAGGGCACGAGTTGTCCAACCATGCGTATTCGCACAAAGATATGAGCAAGCTCGGCAGGGAAGAGACGGTCAAAGAGATCAGTCGGACACAAGATTTGTTAAAGGAACAATTAGGGGTGGACAATGTATTGTTCGCTCCGCCGTCCGGGGATTTCAGCGATTTGACGGTGAAAGTGGCGTTCGAGATGAATTTGCAGACGATATTGTGGACGCTGGACACGGTCGACTGGCAGAAGCCTTCCTCGGATTCCATCGTTCGCAAGATCGGCTCGCGCGTCGAGCCAGGTTCGCTGATCCTGATGCATCCGACCGCTTCGTCCTCCGGAGCGCTTTCCGGCATGATCCAAGAAATCAAGCGAAAAGGTCTCGTGTTGGGAACAGTCTCGGAACTAATCTCTCCGGAGCGAATACCAAAGGTTGAGCGCAACATTAATTTTTGATAAGATCATGGGAGTAAGAATGTAGAGATTAGATCGGAACGCCTGCCCGTTTCCGAATTGCAACATAACCTGCCGGCCGCTTAAGACGCGGTCGTGCTACCAACGAGGCGCCAGCCGTACTTACGTTCTATCGGACCCCGGCACATGATGCAGCAATCGATCTACTACGTTTCCATATTAAGGGGGAGCCCCATCTTGATCAAAAAGACGCTGAGCAACGGTTTGCGGGTCGTCATGGAACAAATCCCGACCTACCGTTCCGTATCGTTCGGAGTATGGGTAAAGACCGGGTCGCGTTATGAAGACGGACCGAACAACGGAATTTCCCATTTTATCGAACATATGCTGTTTAAAGGAACGGAGCGGTATACGGCTAAAGATATCGCAGAAATTTTCGACGGGATCGGCGGCAACGTGAACGCCTTTACGGCGAAGGAGTACACGTGTTATTATGCGAAAGTTCTCGATACGCATCTGCCTATCGCCGTGGATGTACTTTCCGACATGTTCTTCAATTCGAAGTTCGATCAAGCCGAGCTCGATAAGGAGCGGAACGTCATCCTGGAAGAAATCTCGATGTACGACGATACGCCGGACGATCTGGTTCACGACCTGATTGCAAAAGCCGCGTACGGCGATCATGCGCTCGCCTATTCGATTCTCGGCACGGAAGCCAACTTGAAGGCGATTCAGCCCGCTCATCTGCGGCAGTATATGAAGGAACATTACTCGATTCCGAATACGGTCATCGGAATGGCTGGAAATATCGACGACAGCGTTACCGATTTGCTGGAAAAGCATTTCGGATCGTTTCACAATAAGGGGACCGCTTATGAGCTGGACGTTCCCCAATTTGTCGGCCAATCTTTATTTCACGCCAAAAAAACCGAACAAAATCATATCTGTCTCGCATTGCCGGGCTGCTCGCTGCACGATCCGATGCTGTACCCGATGATTCTGCTTAACAATATGATCGGCGGCGGAATGAGCTCGTACTTGTTCCAGGAAATTCGCGAGAAGCGCGGGCTTGCTTATTCGGTCTATTCGTACCATACGGCGCATGTCGACAGCGGCATGTTTACCATTTATATGGGGACGGCGCCGAAGCAGACCCAGGAAGTGCTGAATGTTACGATGGAAGTACTGCGAGGCGTCGCGCAGAACGGTTTGTCCGACGAGGAGCTTCGCAAAGGAAAAGAGCAGCTGAAAGGAAGCTTTATTCTAAGTCTGGAGAGCACGAGCAGCCGGATGAACCGACTCGGTAAAAACGAGCTCATGTTCGGCAAACATTACACGCTTGATGAAATTTTGGCCCGAATTGATTCCGTCTCGCAGGAAGATATCCGTACGCTGGTCAACCGGCTGTTCGGACAACCGTTCGCCTTGGCGATGGTCGGCAAATCGGACAAACCGATCCAGTCGTTCAGGAGGGATTCCCTTGTCATACCTAGTTAATGTCAAACGCCAACCCGACTGCGAAGATGTACAGCTGCCTCAGAAAATGTCCGAGCTCGCCAGCGGCTTCGATCTGTATGCCGCCGTAGCCGAACCAGTAACGCTTCAGCCAGGGGAGCGGTCTCTTATACCGACCGGCATCGCCATTGCTATGCCGCCGGAACTCGAAGCGCAAATTCGTCCGCGCAGCGGACTTGCCTATAAGCACGGCATCACATGCCTGAATACGCCGGGAACGATCGATGCGGACTATCGCGGGGAAATTAAAGTGTTGCTGATTAATCTTGGACAAGTACCGTTTACAATCGAACGGAACGAAAGGATCGCCCAAATGGTGTTTCAGACCGTGCCCGCCGTCAAGCTGGAAGTGGTGGACGATCTGGATGATACGGCGCGCGGGGCCGGCGGATTCGGTCATACCGGAACAAAATAACGCATTCCAGATGTAACGATCGTCGCTCCTGAACAAGGAAGCGGCGATTTTTTTGTTGGCGGCGGGCGGAAGCGCGAAACGTCAGTAGGCAGCTTGGGCTGTAACCCATTCCTGTGTCCGCGCATAAGATGTTCTATACTTGCGGCACGAAAGGGGTGTAAATATGCTGACCGGCATTCAAGTCACCTTGATCGGCGGGGATGCGCGCCAATTGGAAGTGATTCATAAGTTTTCCGAGCTGGACGCGTCCGTCACCCTGATCGGATTTGACAACTTGCAGCATCTGCACAGTGGAGTTACAAGATCGGCCCTAACGGTAGAAGCGTTGGAAAAATCCGACGCGGTCATTTTACCGGTAGTGGGAACTGACGATAACGGCGTTGTCGATTCGATTTTCTCGACGTCCGAACTTTTATTGGCCGATGAACATATCGCGGCGCTGCCCAAGCATGCGAAAGTGTACACCGGTATGGCAAAGCGTTATTTGAAGGAGCTGTGCTCCAAGCAGGGCATCGAACTGGTCGAACTGCTGGACAGAGACGATGTGGCGATCTACAATTCGATTCCGACGGCGGAAGGCGCCCTGATGATGGCAATTCAGAACACCGATATTACGATCCACGGTTCGATCTGTATGGTGCTCGGAATCGGACGGACCGGGATGACGATGGCGCGGACGTTGAAGGGACTAGGCGCTACCGTCAAGGTGGGAATCCGCAAACCGGAGCATTTTGCACGGGCGTGGGAGATGGGTTTTACCCCGTTTTACTTGTCTGAATTGTCACATCAGGTGACGAATATCGACTTGCTTTTTAATACGATTCCGACTATGATAGTCACAGCGCAGATTATTGCCAACATTCCGCACCGCGCGGTCATTATCGACCTTGCGTCGAAGCCTGGCGGGACCGATTTTCGATTCGCCGAAAAACGGGGCGTGAAGGCAATGCTCGCACCCGGACTTCCCGGAATCGTCGCACCGAAAACAGCTGGACGCATCATTGCGAACACCGTAAGTCAGCTGATCATGGATGACGTATACTCCGGGAGGAATGCGTGATGGAATGGAATGGGAGAACGGTCGGCTTCGCCTTGACCGGGTCGCATTGTACGTTTGCCGAAACGATGCCGCATATTCAACGGTTCGTTGATGCGGGAGCGAAGGTCGTACCGATTGCGTCCAATACTTTAATGACGACAGATACCCGATTTGGCACATCGGAAAATTGGCAGAAACAATTGAAAGAAATAACCGGAAATGATATTATCTCTTCGATTGTCGATGCCGAGCCTCTGGGTCCGTCGAAGCTGCTGGATGTTATGCTGATTGCGCCTTGTACGGGCAATACGACGAGCCGGCTCGCCAATGCGATGACGGACAGCGCGGTTCTGATGGCCGCCAAAGCGCAAATGCGCAACCAAAGGCCGTTAGTGCTTGCGATATCGACCAATGACGGACTTGGATTAAACGCGGCGAATATCGCCAAGCTGCTGGTCGCCAAAAATATTTATTTCGTCCCGTTCGGTCAGGACAATCCCGTGCAGAAACCGAATTCGCTTGTGGCGCGCATGGATCTGATTATGGATACGTGTGCGGCTGCGATGCAGGGCAAACAGTTGCAACCGTTATTGATCGAAAGGTTCCAGGACATTATTTCTTGATCATCCTGTCTTCCCAACACTGCCCAAGGAGAGAAATCAGGTCATGTCGAGCCAAAAACGATTCAATGTCGCTGTAGTCGGATCTACCGGTGCGGTAGGCGAGCAAATTATCCGCCTGCTGGACGAACGTAATTTCCCGCTTCATGAGCTGAAACTGCTCTCGTCCGCGCGTTCCGCCGGAAAGAAGGTCCGGTTCAAAGAACGTGAAATTACGATCGAGGGAGCGACTCCGGAAAGTTTTGAAGGAATCGACATCGCTTTGTTCAGCGCTGGCGGAGACGTCAGTCGCGAGCTCATTCCTCATGCGGTAGAGCATGGAGCGGTATGTATCGATAATACTAGCGCATACCGGATGGACCCGGATACCCCGCTAATCGTCCCGGAAGTCAATATCGATAAAATCAGCGATCATCGGGGCATTATCGCCAATCCGAACTGTTCGACGATCCAGATGGTGGCCGCCTTGAAACCGCTGTACGATCGATATGGCATCTCGCGCATTATCGTTTCGACGTATCAGGCCGTATCGGGGGCCGGAGCGAAAGCGATTCAGGAAATGCTGCGCCAGTCCAAGGAAGTGCTGGAAGGCCGCGAGGCGGCTCCGGAGCTTTTACCGGTTGGTTCTTTGCCGGTTAAACATCAAATCGCTTTTAATGCCATTCCGCAAATCGACAAGTTTACGGAAAACGGCTTTACTTATGAAGAAATGAAAATGATCAACGAAACGAAAAAAATGTTGGATGACGAATCGCTTGAGGTAACGGCTACCTGTGTCCGTATTCCGGTTGTGTACGGTCACTCGGAGTCGGTTTATGTCGAACTTAAAAGCGATTTTGACGTGGAAGAAGTAAAATCGCTTCTTGCCGCCGCTCCGGGAATCGTACTGCAGGACAACTTGCAACAGCAGCAGTACCCGCTCGCTACGGAAGCGGCCGGCAAGCTCGACACATTCGTTGGCCGCGTTCGCCGCGATCTCTCCAATCCGCGTGGGCTGAACCTATGGATCGTGTCCGACAATTTATTGAAGGGCGCAGCTTGGAATGCGGTGCAGATTGCCGAATACATCGCCATCGAGCAGCATTAATGAAATAAATATGGAATACCGAAGCGAAATGTTTCGATCTGACTGTAAGCAGATCGAAACATTTCCGGCTTGGAGGGAAACCAATGCGCATATTGGTGCAGAAGTTCGGCGGAACTTCCCTCTCTGACGCCCGAGCCAGAAGCCATGCCATTCGGCATATCAGGCGAGCCTTAGCCGAATCGTTCCACTTGGTCGTAGTCGTATCCGCAATGGGCAGAAAAGGGGAACCTTACGCCACCGATTCATTGCTAGAGCTAGCCCGCAGTAATGGAAATTGCCTGCCCGCAAGGGAAAGGGATCTGTTAATGCACTGCGGCGAGATTATATCCGCAGCCGTATTATGCAGTCTGTTGGAAGCGGAAAACGTATCGTCCGTCGTATATACAGGAGCGCAAGCCGGAATTCGGACGAACGATCGGTTCGGCGACGCCCGGATCGATTCCATTCAGCCGTCCCGAATCGTTCAGGCATTGTCCGAAAACAGAGTGGTCATCGTCCCCGGTTTTCAAGGGGAGACGGCCCAGGGCGATATTACGACACTCGGAAGAGGCGGCAGCGATACGACGGCTACGGCGCTGGGCTCAGCGCTGCGAGCCGAACGAGTCGATATTTTTACCGACGTTGAAGGCGTGTTTACGGCGGACCCGAGGATCGTATCCGAGGCCAAGCCTATCGATAAAGTCACTTATGCCGAAATATGCAATATGGCTTATCAAGGTGCCAAAGTGATTCATCCGCGCGCCGTAGAGATCGCCATGGAAGCCGGCGTACCGATCCGGGTACGGTCGACGTTCTCTGAAGACGAAGGGACGCTTGTCACCCGGGCAGTCGAGACCGAGCTGTCGGATCGGAGGCTCCGGGACCGGTTCGTTACAGGGATCGCCCATGTCGCTCCGGTGACCCAGATCAAGGTTGCCGCGCAGGACGGACAATATGACTTGTCTCTGAACGTGTTCAAGGCGATGGCGTCGAATCAGATCAGCGTTGATTTTATTAACGTGAACGTCTCCGGCGTCACCTACACCGTATTTGAACACGAGGCCGGACGTGCGCTCGACGTTCTGGGCAAGATGGGATATTCGCCCGAGTTCTTTACCGGATGCGCGAAAGTGTCCGTAATCGGCGGAGGTATGAACGGCGTTCCGGGAGTGATGGCGAGAATTGTCGAGTCCTTGACGGAGCGTGACATACCGATTTTGCAATCGGCGGATTCGACCGCGACGATCTGGGTTCTTGTGAAAGAAACGGATATGGTCCAGGCGATCCAAGCTTTGCACCACGCTTTTATGCTTGATAAACCTTAAGTGTTCTTAGTATGCTTGAGATGCCGGCTTTGCTGAAGCGAAGTTTTGCAGATGCTTACGATGCCAACTTTGCTAAAGCAAAGTTCTGCTGATGCTTACGATGCCAACTTTGCTAAAGCAAAGTTCTGCTGATGCTTACGATGCCAACTTTGCTAAAGCAAAGTTCTGTTGATGCTTAAGATGCCAACTTTGCTAAAGCAAAGTTCTGTTGATGCTTACGATGCCAACTTTGCTAAAGCAAAGTTCTGTTGATGCTTACGATGCCAACTTTGCTAAAGCAAAGTTCTGCTGATGCTTACGATGCCAACTTTGCTAAAGCAAAGTTCTTAGGAGGAATATAAAGTGAACTTCGGAAGAGTCATTACCGCCATGGTGACCCCGTTCGATTCCGAGCTTCGAGTTGATTGGAATCAAGCGAGACGTCTGGTCGATTTTTTGATTGAGGAGCAGAAGTCCGACAGTCTGGTGGTATGCGGAACTACGGGCGAATCCCCGACCTTGACGGAGGAAGAGAAGCTGGAGTTGTTCCGTCTGGCTGTTGATCAAGCGAAGGGACGCTGCAAAATTATTGCAGGAACCGGCAGCTACGATACGGCCCATACGATTCATCTAACCCGCGAAGCGGAAAAAGCGGGCGTTGACGGGGTTTTGCTTGTCGCCCCTTATTACAATCGCCCATCCCAAGAGGGAATATACGAACATTTCAAAGCGGCTGCTCAAGCGACGAAGCTGCCGGTCATGCTGTACAACATTCCGTCCCGTACGGGCATCACCGTGTCAGCCGCAACAACCTTGAAGCTGGCGCAACTGCCGAACGTAGTGGCTACGAAAGAAGCGCATTCGGATTTCGATCTGATCTCGGAATTGACGGCCAATGCGCCGGAAAGCTTCCGGGTATACAGCGGTGACGATATTCTCACTCTCCCTATGCTGTCCGTAGGCGCTTACGGGATCGTCAGCGTCGCCAGTCATGTGATCGGCAAAGAGATGCAGGAGATGGTAGGAGCTTACGTCGAAGGAAATGTGTCGAAAGCTGCACAATTGCATGCGAAGCTGCGCCCCGTCTTCGGCGGTTTGTTCAGCTGTCCGCACCGCGTGCCGAATCCGGTTCCGGTCAAGTATGCGCTCAGCCTGTTTGGCATGCCGGTGGGCGAAGTCCGGCTGCCGCTCGTGTCTGCGACAGAGGATGAGCAGCGTTTCATTCGCGCGTTGTTCCAATAAATGTTCGAAAGTTCGACCGGTGCCGATACGCATCGGTTTTTTTATATGCCGGAAGTTCAAGTTCTTTACCGTGCTAAAGGGTAGGGAAGAGGTTTCTTTACTTAGCGTTTATGAAAGTATGCTACTCAGGTTCGATGACTAACGAATCGTATCGTGCTTATGGCTGGAAAACGACATTATTCCAGACGTAACGAATCCGAGGATCGTTATCGAACCGAAAGTGGAAAAAAACGATCCGATTTGCGGGAATAACCATACAAGAGTTCGTTGCAAATTCAAACGTCTGCATTCGGCTCTGATAACGATTGCTGGGTTCGTTAGCCACCATATCACCGCATGAAGATAAAGAAGCTAGCCAAAATCACACTGGGTGTGAATTTGGCATGAACCACGACCAAAATCACACTGGGTGTGAATTTGGCATGAACCACGACCAAAATCACACTGGGTGTGAATTTGGCATGAACCACGACCAAAATCACATTCGGGCCTCAATTGAAGTTGTGTTGTTACCGCCAAGTCTAAACAAGACAATACGACTGAGGCGAGCGGCTAAAGTGCGAGTGCTCATTATTTTCCACGCGCATACGTAAGGTTTCACGTCAAAATACCGTCCGGACGCTTCTTTTCCGGACGGCTTTTTCATTTTGGAGTAAGCTAAATATCGAGCCGAAAGGTGCCGCTCCAGGCTGCCCGGTCACGCCCGATCCTTGCCCGTCCGGCCTCCCGCACGGCTTGCGGCACTCCCCGTTGTATTCGTTTTCGCCTGACTTGTATTCCGCCATCCGGTTCATGTATAATAAATGACAAGTGACTGGTTCGGGTTATCTTTGGTTCGGGAATATAAAGATCGTCGTCAATATAAATTTAGGAGGTATAGTCTTGTCTAAGAAAAATATAGATAAATTATCGATTTTCGCTCTGGGCGGCGTGGGCGAAATCGGCAAAAATATGTATGTCGTGCAATATGCTAACGACATCGTCGTTATCGATTCCGGTTTGAAATTTCCGGAGGAGGATATGCTCGGCATTGATATCGTTATCCCCGATATCTCTTATTTAACGGAGAACCGCGATAAAGTCAGAGGGATCTTGATTACGCACGGCCATGAGGACCATATCGGCGGTTTGCCTTATGTACTCAAACATTTGAACGTACCTGTGTATGGGACGAAGCTTACGCTCGGACTGATCGAAGGCAAGCTGAAGGAAGCGAATCTGCTCGGTGAAACGAAACGAATTCTGATTAACTCGGATTCGGAAGTGCAGCTCGGCGCAATTAAAGCTACATTCTTCAGAGTGAATCACAGCATACCGGACTCGGTAGGCGTCTGCCTGGATACACCCGAAGGGCTCGTCGTTCATACCGGTGATTTCAAATTTGACCAGACTCCGGTCAACCAGCAATATGCCGATTTGCATAAGATGGCAGCGATCGGCAGCCGGGGCGTTTTGGCGCTTTTATCGGATAGCACGAATGCGGAGCGTCCTGGCTTTACGGGCTCCGAACGTACGGTCGGCATCGAACTGGAGGAAGTGTTCCGCAAGGCGAAGCAGCGCGTAGTCGTAGCGACTTTTGCTTCGAACGTGCATCGCCTCCAGCAAGTAGTCGACGCGGCGGAAGCTACCCGCCGGAAGCTGACGGTAATCGGAAGAAGCATGGTCAACGTCGTAAACATTGCAAGCGAACTCGGCTATTTAAATATTCCGGACGGCATGCTGATTGAGCCGGAAGAAGTGAACAAGCTTGCCGCAGACCGGGTCGTCATCTTGTCTACAGGCAGCCAAGGCGAGCCTATGTCCGCGCTTACGCGGATGGCGCGCGCCAATCACCGCAAGGTAGACATTTTGCCTGGGGATACCGTCGTGATCGCGGCGACACCGATCCCCGGCAACGAGCGGTATGTTGGACGGACCGTCGACGAATTGTTCCGTATCGGAGCAAACGTAATTTACGGTCCAGGATCGGTTTCCGGAGTACACGTTTCGGGACACGGCAGCCAAGAAGAGCTGAAGCTGATGCTGAACATTATGAAGCCGAAATATTTCATTCCGATTCACGGCGAATACCGGATGCTCCGTCAGCACGCTTTGCTTGCGGAATCGGTAGGCATTGATCGGGAAGATATCTTCATCGTGGATATTGGCGATACGATCGAAATTCAAAGCGGTGTCGCCCGGAGAGGGCCTCGCGTTTCCTGCGGAAACGTGCTTATCGACGGTCTTGGCGTCGGAGACGTGGGGAACATCGTACTCCGCGACCGGAAGCTGCTGTCGCAGGACGGAATTTTGGTTGTCGTCGTAACGCTCAGCAAGCAGGACGGTACGATCTTGTCCGGCCCCGATATTATTTCCAGAGGATTCGTGTACGTTCGCGAATCCGAAGGATTACTCGACGAAGCGAACCGTATTGTCAGCAGCACGTTGAACCGGCTGATGGTAGAGAATGTAAACGAATGGGCTTCGCTCAAAACCCATGTAAAAGATGCGCTTGGACGATTTTTATATGAACAAACCCGAAGAAGACCAATGATTTTGCCGATCATTATGGAAGTGTAATGACACGACAGATCTAGTCACTGAACCCGAAGATACCCGAAACACGAATTTTTTCGAAGCTATTCCGGCTTAAGACGGAATGGCTTTTCTTTTTTTATTCAACGGCTTCGATTGCAGGGAGACTCCGTAACAACAAGGTATTTTTTCCTTCGGATAAAAATCCCGGACCCAATCATACTATGAAGGACACGATAAGGGAGGGTTCGCCATGCCGGATAAGCCGATAAATGAGCAAGAGCAGCCGGACGTAGCCGAAGAGAAAAGAAGAAGTGCGACGGTCGAAACGATCCAGCAATTAGGGCAGACGACGACGCCTGCCGGGACAGAATCGAATATTTATTGTATGACGATCATCGGACAAGTAGAAGGGCATCTCGTGCTGCCGCCGCAAAATAAAACGACCAAATACGAGCATCTGATCCCGCAACTGGTCGCGGCGGAACAAAATCCGAAGATTGAAGGTATTCTGATCATATTAAATACCGTCGGCGGCGATGTGGAGGCCGGACTTGCGATAGCGGAAATGATAACGTCGATGTCCAAACCTACAGTAACCCTAGTGCTCGGCGGGGGACATAGTATCGGCGTTCCGATCGCGGTTTCGTCCAACTATTCCTTAATCGCGGAAACGGCGACGATGACGATTCATCCGATCCGACTGAACGGCCTCGTGATTGGAGTTCCGCAAACGTTCGAGTATCTGGACAAAATGCAGGAACGGGTTCTCCGCTTTATCACAAGTCATTCCAACATTACAGAACACAAGCTCAAAGAGTTAATGTTCAAAACCGGCGAGCTTACGCGCGACATCGGGACGACCGTGATCGGAATCGATGCGGTCAAGTACGGGCTGATCGATGCGGTCGGAGGCGTCGGTGAGGCGATCCGGCAATTAAATATGCGAATCGATCAATATCGCAGCATGAAAGGAAGGATCGTACAATGATCTTATACACGGAAGTTCCACTCGATACCGTGTTGGACGGCTTGAATGATTCCCGCCCCGCTTCCCAGGAAGTGACCGTCGGCGGTGTTTTGATGCAAGTGGAAGCCGTCTCGCCCTTCCAAGGAAAGATTGTGCGCCTGTTATCGCCGGACCCGATGCATTATTTAAATCCCGCTTACGCCCCCGGGCAATTGATCGAATTTAAACCGGTTTGAGACCGCCAGATAAGGAGCGCGTTATCATGCGCTTCTTTTTTTTTGTGCGAACAAGTGTTTTTATTTGCGCCGTTTTTTGGAAAGTATGATATAATAGCTACCGGAGAAGTTGTCTGATCCGTCTTGATTGCTTGTCCGCGGAGGGATCTTTTTGGCGTTGTCAGGATTATGACGATGACCGCTTGCTAGCTGCTGCCATCTGATGCTGATATACGGAGGTGTGGACACTGGCCAAAAGAAGAAAAAAGAGCGGCTCGCTCTCGACACAGCTGAAGTTCGAATTGTACGGCATCCTGATCCTCATCTTCTCGGTAATCGCTTTGTCTCACCAAGGCTCCGTCGCGAGGTCGCTTATGTATTTGTTTCGATTTTTCCTCGGAGTTCTCGATTGGGTCGTGCCGGTCATTTTCGTATACATAGGGTTGTATGTGATGATTCGCAGAAATTGGCCGCGCGGCTGGACGGCGCGCAAGTCGGGATTTTTGCTCGTGATTCTCGGCTTCCTGATCATGAACCATATTACGATGTTTCAATTGCTTAGTCCGAACGGGGACCAGCTCTCCTCCTCGTGGATCGTAAGCCAGACATGGGCCAGCTTGATCGACGGGCTAAGCCCGCAAAATGAAGCGGTGCTTGCCAATCAGGTGGGAGGCGGTATGGTCGGGGCCGTTCTGTACGCTTGCTTGTACTTTTTGTTCGATAATCTCGGAGCCCGGCTGATCGAGTACGCTTTATTCGCGATCGGCTTCGTGCTGATCACCGGTATCTCCTATGTCGATCTCGGAAGCAAGGCCAAGCGTCTGTTCCGCGGCAGCGGAGGCCGGCTGCGGGATACGTTCTCGCATATGTTTGAGTTGCTCAAAAGCCCGGAGAAACCGAAGCCGGTTCGTACCCGCAAGGCGGTCAGGCCGCAAATTCCGCTGGACGACGATTTCGACGACGAGATTACCGGACCTGTCGTGATCCGGGAGAAGAAAAAGCCGGTCTTTTTCCAAATGCTGCAGCGCAAGCAAACCGCACCTGCAGGACCGGATATCGACGAGGAGGATGACGGGCAGATCGTATATCCGGCCAATGGGAAAGAAGACGGGAACGTTCCCAAGCCGGACTATGATGACGATATGGATAACCGCGGGACGGAGGCGGATTCCTCGATTCCGTTAATCCGCGATTTTCAAGAGCATATTGCGGAGCAAGAAACGCCGGAGCGGCTTCCTCCAGCCATCCAGGAGCCCCCGGCGCTGCCGCAGCCTGCCGTCACGGCCATGCAGCCTCCTTCCAATCAGATCAAGATCAAACTGCCGGTGGAGGCAGACGAGGCCGGAGATATGACCTTCCACAAAGAACCGGAGCGGCCTCCGGCCAAGCCTTACGAACTGCCGGCTTTCTCGCTGCTTGCCAAGCCGAGCGGTTCGGGCAAAGGAGGGGACTCCGTCGACTTCAAGACGATCGCCCGCAAGCTGGAAACGACGCTCGAAAGCTTCGGAGTCCGCACGAAGGTGCTGGAGGTGGTCAGAGGGCCGTCGGTCACCCGTTATGAGATTCAGCCGGATGTCGGCGTCAAAGTAAGCAAGGTTGTCAGCTTAACCGATGATATCGCGCTTGCGCTCGCTGCCAAGGATATCCGGATGGAAGCGCCGATTCCCGGCAAATCAGCGATCGGCATCGAGGTTCCGAATCCGGAAATCGCCGTCGTTACGATGCGGGAAGTGATGGAGAGTCCGGTGTTTCAGGAATCGGCCTCGAAGCTGTCGATCGCTTTCGGCCGCGACATTTCCGGACAAGCGATCGTCGGCAATCTGGCCAAGATGCCTCACTTGCTCGTAGCGGGAGCGACAGGCTCCGGGAAGTCGGTCTGTATCAACGGGATCATAACGAGCATTTTGTACAAAGCGAAGCCGGACGAAGTGAAGTTTCTGATGATCGACCCGAAGATGGTCGAGCTGAATATGTACAACGGCATTCCACATTTGCTCGCACCGGTCGTAACTGATCCGAGAAGAGCGTCGCTGGCGCTGAAAAAAATCGTCGGCGAGATGGAGAAACGGTACGACCTGTTCTCCAAGTTCGGCACGCGGAACATCGAAGGTTATAACACGATGCCTGAGGAGAAAAGGGAAGGCGAGCCGCTGCCGTATATCGTCGTGATTCTGGACGAGCTCGCCGACCTGATGATGGTCGCCGCAAGTGATGTCGAGGATTCGATCTGCCGCCTCGCCCAGAAAGCGCGTGCCGCAGGCATCCATCTGATTATCGCGACCCAGCGGCCATCCGTAGACGTTATTACCGGTCTGATCAAGGCCAACATTCCTTCCCGGATCGCATTCGGCGTATCGTCGCAGGTTGACTCCAGAACGATTCTCGATATGGCGGGAGCGGAAAAGCTGCTAGGCCGCGGGGATATGCTGTTCCTGCCGGTCGGCGCATCCAAGCCGATTCGCGTGCAGGGAGCGTTTCTGTCTGACCAGGAGGTCGAGTCCGTCGTTACGTTCTGCAAAACCCAGGAAGAAGCGATCTACCGGGAAGAAATGGTTCCCGAGGTGGAAGAAGCGTCGGCGGAAGAGGAGCAGGTCGAGGATGAGTTGTACGATCAAGCGGTCCAGATCGTGCTTGAAGCCAAGCAAGCCTCGGTCTCGCTGCTGCAACGGCGGATGCGCGTAGGTTATACGCGGGCGGCCCGGCTGATCGACTCGATGGAGGCCAAAGGGATTGTCGGTCCTTATGAAGGCAGCAAGCCGAGAGAAGTGCTCGTCTCCTTGGAGCAGTATCAGCACAGCCGCATATCGTCCTAGATGCAAGAGGGCTGTTCTCCTAAGTCGTTTTACGATTTTGTAAGCCCCGCTTAGAACCGAGTTCCCTTAAGAAAAAGGACCTCAGCCTCCACGTTACCGTGGAAGTCTGAGGTCCTTTCGTTTGGATCATCGGGACGTTTTTAGACTCCTTTCATTGCATAATCCGGCACCAGCTTTGTCATAATAAGGCGTGAATCCGACTGCAATATGACAAAGGGAAGGTAGACGGACATGAACAAGCGACTTGTGGTCATAACGATATGTACCGTATTGTTTTTGCTGGCAGGCATGCAAATCAAGAGCAAATACTACTCCGAACAAACGTTTGGAAACTGGGAGATTCGGTACGGCGCCAAAGGAGGCGACGTCTACGAGCTTCAGGGCAGGCTGAAAATGCTCGGGTATTACCATGGCGATGTGGACGGCGACTTTGGCTACAGTACGCTGCAAGCGGTCAAAAACTTTCAGTACAAATTCGGAATGAAGGTAGACGGCCTGGTTGGCAGCAAGACCAAATTAAAACTGTGGGAAGCGACGAAGGAATGGTCGCCGGACCGCACTCCCCGCAAGGGCGGGGAACAAGCGGCTCCGGCAGCGCCGGCTCCGGGAACGGCGGCCGGAGGCGGCGCAGGTGCAGGCGCCGGACAAAAGCTGCCCAGCTCGAACAATCTCGGGTTGTCCGAGCAGGACCTGAACCTGATGGCAAACGCCGTATACGGGGAAGCGAGAGGCGAGCCGTATGTCGGGCAGATTGCCGTAGCCGCCGTTATTTTAAACCGGGTCCGGTCGGCGAGTTTTCCGAACACCGTATCAGGCGTTATTTTCCAGCCGGGGGCGTTTACGGCGGTAGCGGACGGACAGATCTGGCTAACACCGAACGATACAGCCAAAAAAGCGGTACAGGACGCTTTGAACGGCTACGATCCTTCCGGCGGGTGCCTCTATTACTTCAACCCGGAGACCGCCACCTCTAAATGGATCTGGACACGGGTGCAGGTCAAAAAAATCGGCAAACATATCTTTTGCAACTAGTCCGAAACGAGGAAGCTGGAGAAGAAGTAACCGGTCAGGTTGCTTCTTCTGTTTCTAGAAGAATATAATGGAAAAGAGGTCGATACAATGGCAGTAGATACACGGCATCCATCACAAGCGGAAGGGAGCAAGTTGCCTTTGAATAAGTCTGCATTCGAAAGGGATACCGTGGGAAACGTGAGATTGCACGTTCTGCCGACGGATCAGTTTAAGACGTACGCTATCTCGGTATACATAGGACGTCCGTTGAATGAATCGTCCGTAACGCCGGTAGCGCTCACGCCGTTCGTTCTTCGCAGGGGCACGTCCAGCTTGCCCGAAACCAAGCAGTTCCGGGAACGCCAGGACGACCTGTACGGAGCCGGCTTCGGCTTCGATATTTACAAAAGAGGCGGCTACCAGATCGTCCAGTTCCGCATGGATATGATTCATGACGACTTTGTCTCGGACTCCGGCTCGATGCTGGAGCAGGCTCTGCAATTCGTCGGTGAGGCGATTACCGATCCGGTATTGGAGAACGGCGCCTTCAGAACCAAATATGTGGAAGCGGAGAAAGATACGCTTCGCAAACGAATCGAAGCCATCATTAACGATAAAATCCGTTATGCCGCAGAGCGCTGCATGGAGGAGATGTGCAAAAACGAGCCGTACCGGCTCCACCCGCTCGGCAAAGTAGCCGATTTGGCGGCCATTACGCCCGAATCTTTGTACGCTTCCTACAAACAGTGGCTTGCGGAATCGCCGATCGACGTATACGTGGTGGGCAATACGACGCTGGCCGAGGTTAAACCGCTTGTCGAAGCGGCTTTTAAGTGGAATCGTCCGCAATCCGTCGCATATAACCAAAAGCCCGAGCACCGGCAGGTGGAGCAGGTCAACACGGTAGTCGAGCGTCTAGATGTAACGCAAGGCAAGCTGAATATGGGGCTTCGCACTTATGTAACTTATTCGGACGACGATTATCCGGCGATGCTGATGTATAACGGAATTTTAGGCGGTTATCCGCATTCCAAGCTGTTCTTAAACGTCAGGGAAAAGGAGAGTCTCGCTTATTACGCTTCTTCCCGTCTGGACGGCCACAAAGGCATTTTAACGATTCAGTCCGGGATCGAATTCGCCAACTATGAAAAAGCGGTAGACATTATTCAGAAGCAGATCGCCCAAATGAACGAAGGCCAATATAGCGACCTGGAGCTGTCGCAGACGCGCGCCATGATCTCGAACCAGCTGCGCGAAAGCCAAGATTCGGCGTATGAGACCATCTCGCTGGACTTCAACAATCAGCTCTCCGGCAAGGTGCGCTCGGCAGCCGAGTTGATCGAACAGATCGGGCGGGTGGACGTCGAAGCGATTCGCCGCGTAGCCCAAGGCGTTAAGCTCGACACTGTATACTTTTTGAGAGACCGGAAGGGGGAGTGACGCATGCAAACGATACCGTTTACCCGACTGAAAGAGACGCTTTATTACGAGCAACTGCCGAACGGACTCAAAGTATACGTCCTGCCGAAGCCCGGATTTCATAAAATTTACGCGACGTTTTCGACCAAGTACGGTTCGATCGACAACCATTTTCAAGTCGAGGGCAAGCAGGAAGTATCCGTTCCGGACGGAATCGCTCATTTTCTGGAACATAAGATGTTCGAAGAGCCGACCGGCGACATTTTCGCCACGTTCGCTTCCCAGGGCGCTTCGGCCAACGCGTTCACCAGTTTCGACCGAACGGTTTATTTGTTCTCGGCAACCGAGCAGGTAACCGAAAACCTGACGACATTGATCAATTTCGTGCAAAACCCGTACTTTACCGAGCAAAACGTCGAGAAAGAAAAAGGAATCATCGGCCAAGAGATCAACATGTACCGGGACAATCCCGATTGGCGCGTTTATTTCGGCCTGATCGAGGCGCTGTACAGCAAGCATCCGGTGCGGATCGACATTGCCGGGACGATCGATTCGATTGCGCAGATTACTAAGGATACGTTGTACGAGTGTTACCATACGTTTTATCATCCGAGCAACATGAGCCTGTTCGTTGTCGGAGGCGTCGAAGTCGAGCCGATTATGCAGCTGGTCCGCGACAACCAGGCAGCCAAAACGTTCCCGTCACAGGGCGACATCCGCCGCTTCTTCGAGGAAGAGCCGGGTCAGGTAAGCGAGCGCGAAAAAGTGATCGAGCTCCCCGTATCGCTCCCGAAATGCCTGTTCGGCTTTAAGGAGCTGAGCACTGAAGGGGAGAAAGGCGGGCCGCTGAAGCGGGAAATGACGACGAAGCTCGTGCTGGACGCCCTGCTTAGTCCGAGTTCCCAGCTGTACCGCGATTTGTACGACGACGGGCTGATCTCCGATACGTTCGGTCACGAATACAACTGCAATTCCAACTACGCGTTCTCCATTATCGGAGGCGATACGAAAAATCCCGACGAGCTTGTACAGCGGGTGAAGGCGGCTCTGGAACGCGCCAAGTCCGAAGGAATCAGTGCAGAGTCGTTTGAACGAAGTAGAAAAAAGAAAATCGGCGGATTTTTGCGCATGATGAACTCACCGGAAGCGATGGCCAACGAGTTTACGAAGTATGAATTTAAAAATACGAGCCTGTTTGACGTGCTTGGCGTATACGAGTCGGTTACGCTGGAAGAGGCCAATGAGAGACTGCGCGAGCATGCCGATTTCGACCGGTTTGCCATATCGATCGTGCGGAGCCCGCAAGGATGATTAAGCCGTTCTCTGAGACGACCGTGCTTATTACTGGCGCGAGCCGGGGCATTGGGGCAGCCATCGCCCAGCGCTTCGCCTCCGTCGGTATGAAGGTCGTCATCCATTACTTACATTCTCACGAAACGGCCAACGAAACGGCGCGGGCCTGTCTGAATCTCGGTGCGAACGTATTGACGGTAACGGCGGACGTACGCTCGAAGGAACAGCTGCAGCGGATGAAGGAAAAGATGGAGAAGCACGGAATGGTGCCGGATATACTGGTCAACAATGCGGGGGTCGCCCACTACGGACTGCTGCAGGACGTTTCCGAGGATGAATGGGTGCATGTGATGGACGTTAATTTGAAAGGAATGTTCATGTGCACCCAGCTGTTTATGGATTCGATGATCAAGCAAAAGTACGGGCGAATCATTAATGTTTCGTCCGTCTGGGGCATATCCGGCGCTTCCTGCGAGGTCGTCTATTCCACCGCCAAAGGCGGGGTGAACGCATTTACGAAAGCGCTGGCCAAAGAGCTGGCGCCTTCGGGCGTCACCGTCAACGCTGTCGCCCCGGGAGTCGTAGAGACATCAATGAACGACAAATGGAATACGGCCGAGAAAGAAGCGCTGCAAAACGACATTCCCGCCGGCAGATTTGCGCATCCCGATGAAATCGCTTCGCTGGTCTATTTTATCGCTCTTCCCGAATCGGGGTATATCACCGGGCAAATCATCAGTCCGAACGGCGGCTGGCTAACCTGAGCCGGACGTTTTCCTGAAGTTGGACAAGCAGCGTTCGTATACGGACTCCGCAATCGGCACATCCTACAATTGTTGCATCGTAACTTACAGCGACAAGGAGGAAACCGATCATGGCAACTGTATTGAAAAACTTCGAGCGCTGGAAAGAGTTTTTGTCCGAGCGGGTCGAGCAGGCGCACAGCGCAGGCATGAGCGACGAAACGATTGCCAAGCTCGCCGCCCAGCTTGGAGAATTTCTGGCCGACAAGATCGATCCGGAAAATAAAGAAGAACGCATGCTGAAGGAACTGTGGGACGTAGCGGACGATCAAGAGAAAACGACGCTTGCCCGCCTGATGGTAAAACTGGTTCGCGCCTAACAACCGAACAGCGGTTGGAAGTCCGAAGCCTCCTCTAGCAGGGGGCTTTTACCGCGTAACGGAACTTTTTAGACACAGGCTAGGAGGATAATGACGAATATTGTAGAATAGTTTTGATAAGGGTCGACAACTGGCGGAAAGGTGAGAGCAGATGGAAACGAAACAGTGGTACATGGAATACAAAATACATAAAAACCGTCCGGGTTTGCTTGGCGATATCGCATCTCTGATGGGGATGCTGGAGATCAATATATTAACCATCAACGGCGTCGAAGACCGGACCCGCGGTATGCTGCTGCAGACGAACGACGACGAAAAAATTGAATTGATGGGTAAGATGTTGAAAAAAGTGGATAATATTACTGTATCGGCACTTCGCGCACCGAAGCTGGTCGATATTTTGGCCGTTCGTCACGGCCGATACATCGAACGCGACTCCGACGACCGCAAGACGTTCCGGTTCACCCGCGACGAATTGGGACTATTGGTCGACTTTCTGGGCGAGCTGTGCAAGCAGGAGGGCAATCAGGTCATAGGGCTGCGGGGAATGCCGCGCGTCGGCAAAACGGAATCGATCATCGCCGGAAGCGTATGCGCCAAGAAGCGATGGACGTTCGTATCCTCGACGCTGCTCAGACAGACGGTACGCAGTCAAATGTCGGACGACGAAATGAATCCTTCCAACGTGTTCATCATCGACGGAATCGTATCAACGATGCGCTCCAACGAGAAGCATCATATGCTGCTCCGCGAGATTATGGCGATGCCTTCGACCAAAGTGATTGAACATCCGGATATATTCATTCGCGAATCGGAGTATACTTATGATACGTTTAATGTTATTGTAGAACTTCGGAATACGCCGGAAGAGGAAATATCGTACGAGTCGTTCACGAACTTCGACAACGACGGGTTTTAACACCCGCCCATTCTTTCCCGCACCATGACAAACCCCAGGAGGTGATTGAACAGTGTCGGATTTGGGACAGCTGCTGAAAAAAGCGCGTCTGGATAAAGGAATATCGCTCGACCAGCTTGAGGAAACGACAAAAATCCGAAAGCGGTATTTGGAAGCGATCGAGGAAGGCGATTACAAAGTATTGCCGGGCAATTTTTATGTTCGCGCCTTCATCAAAAGCTATGCCGAGACGGTCGGGCTGGACCCGAATGAAGTTCTCGAGCAATACGGGAAAGCGGTGCCGGCGACGGAGGTCGAACCGGCCGTAGAGCCGATCCGCCGGAAGCGGAGCAGTACGCGCAATACGGAGAAACTCAGCAAATGGGCGTCCAATATTTTGATGCTGTCGTTCATCCTGCTTATATTGGGCATCATTTACTACTTTATCGGGACGTCTTACAGTGGGAACGATCCTAAAAAACAAGTGGACCCGAGCGATAAAATTACGGACAAGCTTCCGGATAAGAATGCCCCGTCCGTACAAAATACGGGAGACGCTGCAGCCGGTGGCCAAACGGACACCGGCCAGCCTCCCGAAGGTTCGGTCACCCCGCCGCCTGTCAATCTCCCCGAGCCCGTCGTTACGTTTACCCGCTCTGTAGGCAATATCGACTACTATACGGTGACGAATGCCGATAAACTGAATGTGAAGCTGGTTATTAACGGAGAAGAGTGCTGGCTCAGCATCAGCAAGATTATCCCGGCCACCGCCGATCGTAAGCAGGAGCATCAATCGATCGAGTCGAAGCTTTACAAAAAAGGCGATACCCGCGATTGGACGTCCGATCAAAGCGTCTACTTGAATATCGGATTTCCTCCTGCTGCCGAGATTACCGTCAACGGAGTCCCGATCCAGCTCGGAACGGTCAAAGCCTCCAAAAAAGTGCAGATCGATTTGGAAAAACCGATGTAACGGGCAGCGCCCGGGGAAGAATAAACCGCTCTTATTCCGGCAACCCTACGATTACGTATCGACTTTATCGCGAAGCGAGGGAATCGACAATGGGAACAAGCTGGGTAGTCACCATCTTGGGCGTGATCGTAAGCCTGGTTGGCTGGTACTTGACCCCGAACGTATGGGGCTACGGAATATTAGGCTTTGGCGTCGCTCATATCATCCTCGGCGTATTGGATATGTTTCGAACGCCGGATCGAGCGCGTTAACGATCTTCATGCCGATCGGCATCCCCGGGGCACCTGCGAAGGTGTCTTTTTTTCGTAAGCACCGATTGTTATAATGGAGGAAACGATGGGAAGGCGGGATTGGATTAGATGAGCTCCGAGAATTCGTTCGACGTCGTCTCGGCGATCGACATGCAGGAATTGAACAATGCCATACAACAAGCCGAAAAGGAAATCGACAACCGCTTCGATTTTAAAGGCTCCAAAAGCAGCATCCAGCTTGACAAAAACGAACTGGTCGTCATCTCTGACGATGAGTACAAGCTGAACAGCGTGCTGGACGTTCTTCATTCGAAGATGGTCAAGAGAGGGATATCTCTTAAAAACTTGCAATACGGCAAACTGGAGCCGGCCGCTTCCTCCACCATCCGTCAGCGGATCGGGCTGAAGCAGGGGATCGGTCAGGAACATGCCAAAAAAATTAATGTGCTGCTGCGGGATTCCAAGCTGAAAGTCAAAAGCCAGATCCAGGGCGACCAAATCCGCGTTACCGGCAAAAACAAGGACGATCTGCAAAAAGCGATTCAACTGCTGAGGCAATCCGATATCGATCTCGACCTGCAGTTCGTCAACTTCAGATAAGTTTTGTGCATATGGCAGCCGGCCTTACTGTTACAAGTACGGCTTTTTGCCGTATATGCGATTTTTCGGCCTAAAACCGGCGTATCTTCTATTTTTGACACTTTCAAGCAGAGTGTATTATACTTGTGTGTATGTTATGCAGGGCACGTTACTGCTGCGCTCCGTAAAAGCACTGTCCGCTATAGCAGGCTTTCGATACGAGCGCGCGCACCGCAAAATGAAAGATTACGCTTTCGAATAGAGCTTGGGGGAACTAGTTCATGACAGAAAAAGTAAAAGTCGTTACGCTTGGCTGCGAAAAAAACTTGGTGGACTCGGAGATCATGTCCGGCCTCATTCATGAACGCGGCTACTCGCTGGTCGACGATAAGGAAGACGCAACCGTCATTATCGTCAATACGTGCGGATTTATTGACGCCGCCAAAGAAGAGTCCGTCAATACAATCCTTGACTTGGCCGAATTGAAAGATACGGCCAGTCTGAAGGCGCTGATCGTCTCCGGATGCCTGACCCAGCGTTACAAAAAAGAGCTGATGAACGAAATGCCGGAGATCGACGGGATTGTCGGAACCGGCGATTTCGATAAAATTAACGATATTATCGATGAAGCGCTTGCAGGGAGAAAACCGATTCTGATCGGCAATCCGGCATTTAATTACGAGAAGGCGTTGCCGCGCAGAGTGACCACTCCGCGTTATACGGCGTATGTCAAAATTGCCGAGGGCTGCGATAACGCCTGTACGTTCTGCAGCATTCCGATCATGCGTGGCAAGTTCCGCAGCCGCTCGATCGAATCGGTTGTCGCCGAAGCGCAATCGCTAGCGTCGCAGGGCGTTCGGGAGATCAGTCTGATCGCGCAGGATTCTACCAACTACGGAACCGACCTGTACGACAAGTTCATGCTCCCGGCCCTGCTGGACCGTGTCAGCGAAGTGCCCGGCATCGAGTGGGTACGGCTTCATTATGCGTATCCGGGCTTCTTTACAGACGAGTTGATCGAAACGATCGCATCCAATCCTAAAGTTTGCAAATATATCGACATGCCGCTTCAGCACAGCGAGGACACGATCCTGAAACGGATGCGCCGTCCGGGCCGTCAGCGCGACGCTCGGGAACTGGTCGCCAAAATCCGTGCCCGCATGCCCGACGTGGCGATCCGCACATCGGTAATCGTGGGATTCCCGGGCGAGACGGAAGAGGACTTCGCCAACTTGTGCGAGTTTGTCAAAGAGATGAAGTTCGACCGGCTCGGCGTATTCTCCTACTCGCAGGAGGAGGACACTCCGGCTTCCAGACTGCCGGATCAGCTTCCGGAGGACGTCAAGGAATTCCGGGCGACGACGCTGATGGAAATCCAGCGTGAAATATCCCGCGAAGAGAACGGCAAGCGGATCGGGCAAGAACTGAATGTGCTGATTGAACGGTACGACGGGCGCAACGACGTATACATCGGTCGCTCGGAATACGATGCTCCGGACGTGGACGGCGAAGTGTTCGTTTCAAAATGCTCCGCCGGGATCGGCGAGATGCAAAAGGTGCGGATTACGCACTCCTTCGAATTCGATTTGTCCGGGGAGGGGATCGCGTGAATCTGGCGAACCGCATAACAGTGGCGAGAATATTTCTCGTCCCTGTCATTATGTTTTTCCTGCTTGTGAATCTCGATCTGCCTCCTATCCGGATTGAACAGTTCAGCATTACGTACAACCAGATTATCGCGGTTCTTATCTTTATTATTGCGGCCAGCACGGATAGTCTCGATGGCTATATCGCGCGCAAGCACAAGCTGATTACGAACCTCGGCAAGCTGCTCGATCCGCTGGCGGACAAGTTGCTCGTCAGCGCTGTGCTCGTATCGCTGGTTGATATGGGCAAGCTGGATGCATGGATCGCAATCGTCATTATCAGCCGGGAGTTTGCCGTAACCGGGCTCCGTTCGATTTGCGCGGCGGAAGGTATCGTGCTGGCGGCCAGCAAACTTGGGAAATGGAAGACGGCTGCCCAAATTACCGCCATTATTGCCTTGCTCATTAACAATTTTCCGTTCGCGTTCCTCAATATTCCGTTCGACTTGATTGCGAGCTGGATCGCGGCGATCATTACGATTTATTCCGGAATCGATTATTTCGCCAAAAACTGGCACGTAATTCAATTCGACCATTAAACGGCTTGCAAACAACCGGTCGGTTTACCGCACCGGGTTGTTTTTTGGGGAGATAACCGGAGCCGGCCGGCTGGGAAGGCTTGGCGGCAGGAGAGGGAGAACGGATATGAGAGCGGAGATTATCGCGGTAGGCACGGAGCTGCTGCTCGGCCAGATTGTCAACACGAACGCCCAATACATAGCGCAAGGCTGCGCAGGCATAGGACTGAATGTGTATTACCAGACGGTCGTCGGGGATAACCGGGAGCGGCTGCGGCAGACGTTCGAGCTGGCGGCCTCGCGGGCGGACTTCGTCATCGTGACCGGAGGGCTGGGCCCGACGCAGGACGATCTGACGAAGGATGCTCTTGCGGAACTTCTTGGATTGTCGATATCGATTCATCAACCGTCGATGGACAAAATCGTCTCGCTGTTCCGCGCTCGAGGAACGGAAATGGTGGAGAGCAACGCCAGACAAGCCAATCTGATCGAAGGCTGCGAGCCACTCTCCAACGACAACGGGCTTGCGGTAGGCGTCGCTTTGACGCATGAGGGGACGCATTATGTGCTGCTTCCCGGCCCGCCGAAGGAAATGAAGCCGATGTTCGACCGGTACGCGATCCCGTGGATCAGCTCGGTGATGGGTGAGGAAGCGGCTCCTCTGCACTCGAAAATGCTCAAGTTCGCCGGGATCGGCGAGTCCAACCTGGAGCACCGGCTGATCGACCTGATCGAAGGCCAGCAGGACCCTACGATCGCTCCTTATGCGAAGGAAGGCGAAGTGAGCATCCGGCTGACGACGCGGGCCGTGACGGCCGAGGAAGCGCAGCGGAAGCTGGCGGCAACCGAACGGGAAGTCCGGAGCCGGGTCGGAGATCACATCTACGCCGATTCGGATGTGCCGATCGAACGTGTGATCGTATTGCAGCTTGCCGAAGCAGACAAAACGCTGGCGCTTGCCGAAAGCTGTACGGGAGGGCTGGTCAGCGAGATGATCACCGAAGTAGCCGGCAGTTCTGCCGCTTACAAGGGTGGGATTGTCTGTTATACGAACGAAATCAAGCGGAACCTGTTAGGTGTGCCGGCGGAACTGCTCGAAGGCGCCGGCGCGCCCGGCGCAGTCAGTGCCGAGACAGCTGTGCTGCTCGCCGAGCAGGTGATGGAGAGAATCGGCTCGGATTACGCGATCTCGGTTACGGGAGTAGCGGGGCCTGCTGAATCGGAAGACAAGCCGGTAGGGCTCGTCTACATCGGCATAGCCGAGCGCGGACGCGGCGCCGAAGCGGAGAAGCTTCAATTGTCGGGCAATCGCGAATCGATTCGGCTGAAGGCGGCCAAGCACGCTTTATACCGGCTGTGGCAGCGTCTTAAAAAGTAAGCCGCGAGCGTCGTCTGCTCGGAGGCCCGGCAAAGTTTGTGTTGCCCGGGACGAGATCATGCGATATACTTGCAGTATTGTAGCGGAAGCACCGTAACATGGCCCTGGTAGCCTTGTTGCGGTGTTTTTTTGTCCGTTCGAAGGTCATACGCTTATCAGGCGGATACGTGCGAATACGGCTATTTGGCGGGACTGGAGATGGCCGCAGCGACTGTTCGCAAAAAAAATGCGAATGTATGTTCGAAAAAATACTTGGCAAATGGGCGAAAAGAAGGTATCATAAGCTATAGAAACGATAAAAAGGAAGTGAGTAGGTTGTCAGATCGCCGCGCTGCGTTGGAAAATGCCCTGCGTCAAATTGAGAAGCAATTTGGCAAAGGATCGATTATGAAACTTGGTGAATCCACCCACATGCAGGTGGAGACCATCCCTACCGGAGCGCTTGCGCTCGATATCGCTATTGGGGTTGGCGGATTTCCGAGAGGAAGAATCATCGAAGTTTACGGACCAGAATCGTCAGGTAAAACGACAGTGGCGCTGCATGCGATCGCCGAAGTGCAGCGGGCCGGAGGCCAAGCCGCCTTTATCGATGCCGAGCACGCTTTGGACCCGTTGTATGCAAGCAAGCTGGGTATTAACATCGACGAATTGCTGTTGTCACAGCCGGATACCGGCGAGCAGGCGCTTGAGATCGCGGAAGCGCTCGTTCGCAGCGGTGCGGTCGACATCATTGTTATAGACTCCGTAGCCGCTCTCGTACCGAAAGCGGAAATCGAAGGCGAGATGGGCGACTCCCACGTCGGCCTGCAAGCCCGGCTTATGTCCCAGGCGCTCCGGAAGCTGTCTGGTGCGATCAACAAGTCGAAGGTTATCGCGATCTTTATTAACCAGCTCCGTGAGAAGGTCGGCGTTATGTTTGGTAACCCGGAAACGACTCCGGGCGGACGCGCGCTGAAGTTCTATTCTTCCGTCCGGCTGGAAGTGCGCCGTGTCGAGACGATCAAGCAAGGCAATGACATGGTCGGCAACCGGACGCGGATCAAGGTAGTTAAAAATAAAGTTGCTCCGCCATTTAAGCAAGCCGAGGTGGACATCATGTACGGGGAAGGCATCTCCCGCGAAGGCAGCATTGTGGATATCGGAACGGAGATGGATATCGTTAACAAAAGCGGCGCTTGGTATTCCTATGACGGCGAACGTCTTGGCCAAGGCCGCGAAAACGCAAAGCAGTTCCTTAAAGATAACCCGCAGATCGCTGCCGTTATCGAACAGAGGATCCGTGAGGCAAGCAATATGAACCAAGTTGGCGCTCAGATGGTTTCGTCGGATGACGACGAGGACGAAGATGAGCTGGCAGCGTTCGAATAACATCATGTGACGACTGCATAACCGGATGCGCACCTTTGAATTTTGATAAGGTGCGTTTTCGGTTTTTGCGCTGTTTGGCTATCGGAAGGAGGCAGCATGAACAACACGGAATCCCTCATTACTGCTGTCGAAAGGCATCCGAGGAGGAACGGCCGGTATCTCATCTATCTGGACGGACAGCATGCGCTAACGGTCTACGAGGAAGTGCTGATCAAGCACCGGCTGCTGAAAGGGGAGCGGGTCGAGGCGGACAAGCTGCGCCGCGTGCTGGAGGACGAGGAGCAGCAGAGGGCATGGTCTGACGCCTTGAAGCATGTCGGCCGCCGGCCGAGGTCGGAGAAGGAGGTCCGGCAGTTTCTAAAGCGCAAGGAATATACGGAACCGCTGATTGACCGGATTATACAGCGGCTGAAGGAGCAGAGGTATCTCGACGACGCCGATTTTGCGGTATTATGGACGGAGCAGCGGATCTACTCGCAGAAAAAGGGCAGCAGATGGGTCAAGCAGGAGCTGCAGCAAAAGGGTGTCGCCCCTGCAACGATTCAGGAGGCGCTTGATCAAGTTCGTCCGGACGAAGAAGAGCGGATCTGCTTCGAGCTCGGCTTGAAAAAGTGGAAGCTGACGAGCGGAACCTCTCAGGACAAAAGGCGGAAGACCGCTGGTTTTCTGATGCGGCGCGGGTATTCGGCATCTATTGTGGGCAAGGCCATCCGGCGTATTGTAGAGGAGGCTGCGGACGAAGACGAGCGCAGTGAAGACTCGGAGCTGTGGGAATGGCCGGAAGAATAAGTATGGTTAAGCGGCGGCTTTACAGGCAGGGAAGCATCAACGTTAAGCGAAAGCGGATAACGGAGCGGAGGAATAAGGATGGAGAATACGATCCGGTGGGGAATTGTCGGCTGCGGGAACGTAACGGAAGTCAAAAGCGGGCCGGGCTTTCAGCAGGCGGCGGGGTCGGAACTGGTCGCCGTGATGAGGCGAAACGGAGAGCTGGCGGAGGATTACGCCCGGCGGCACCGCGTAGGCAGATGGTATGACGATGCGGATAGACTGATCGGAGACCCGCAGGTGGACGCCGTATACGTGGCGACTCCGCCTGCGTCGCACAAAGAGTATGTCCTCGCCGCAGCTGGGGCGGGAAAGCCCGTATACGTAGAAAAACCGATGGCGATGAACGCGGGCGAATGCGAGGAGATGATCGAAGCGTGCCGGAAGGCGGGGGTACCGCTGTTTGTCGCTTACTACCGGAGAGCGCTTCCGCGGTTTCTCAAAGTGAAGCAGCTGCTGAGCATGGGCGCGATCGGGGAAGTTCGGTTCGTTACGACCGTACATACCAAAAAGCTGACCGAAGATCCCGGCAGCTTGCCGTGGAGAGTTAGGCCGGAAATTTCCGGGGGCGGCCATTTTTTTGATCTGGCGAGCCATACGCTGGATCTGCTCGACTTTTTGCTGGGACCGATCCGGGATGCGGCCGGAAGAGCCGGCAATCAAGGGAAGGCGTATGAGGCGGAAGATGTCGTAAGCGGGACGTATGTGTTCGAATCGGGCGTGCAGGGAACGGGAGTATGGTGCTTTACCGCTTATCAGGGGGGCGAAATGAATGAAATCGTCGGCTCGCAAGGCAAGCTGACGTTCTCCACCTTCGGCAGCGAACCGATCCGGCTTACGACTGCGGACGGAATCGGAGACTATTCGCTGGAGCATCCGGAGCATATCCAACAGCCGCTCATTCAGACGATCGTAGACGAGCTGCTGGGCAAGGGACGTTGTCCAAGCACCGGCGAATCCGCGCTGCGGACCGCCAAAGTGATGGATGAGCTCGTTAAGATCCGCAGCTGAACGGGACCGGATGCCGACTCGATTTTGTCTTGTTGTTCAACTTTATCTCATTTCCGAGAAAGCTGTCGGGGAAGCGATTCCTTGGATGGCTTTTTTTGTTGTATGCGGAACTGCGATTTCTGTCCGGCATGTACAACCTTGGACCGGCCAGGCTCAAGCTCAGAAAACCACATTTTTATTATTTCAATATGGTGTAAAGTTATTCGATACGTTCTATGAATTCTGGGCGGATGTCCAGTGTCCGAGCGACCTTTTCAAAAAAGGCCAATATCTTTATTCCAAAATGGTATAAAGTGAGGTATAATGAAATTGTCTAGGGGAGGACGGATTACAATGGGGAACTTACGGAGTACTACGAAGCAGCTTGGGCCCATATTTTGGACATTTCTTAAAATCGCTCCGGTTACGTTCGGGGGCGGCTATGCGATGATCCCGGTTTTGGAGAAGGAAGCCGTTCATAAACAGGGCTGGATCAAGCAGGAGGAAATCGGCGACGTGCTGGCCGTATCACAGACGATACCCGGTGCCGTCGCATTAAACGCCGCCTCGTTCATCGGTTACCGGGTCGCGGGCATAAGCGGCGCCGTTATGGCCGTAATTGGGATGATGCTGCCGACCTTTCTGATCGTGACGGGACTTGCGACGCTGCTCCTGTCGCTGCAGGATAACGTGAAAGTGGCAGCCGCGCTGCAAGGAATGAAGCCTGCAGTGGTGGCGATGATCGTATACGCCGGATACCGCGTGTCGAAGACCGCTCTAACCGATAAATGGACGACCCTGATCGCGATTGCAGCCGCCGCTGTGCTGTTGCTCAAGTTCGTTTCGCCGATACTCGTTATTTTGCTCGGCGCTTTGGCGGGAATCGGGATCGGATTGTGGAATAATCGCCACGGAGGGGGCCGCAGACCGGCCCAAGGCCCGTATAGAGAGCCCGACTACTTTATCGGAGAGGGCATATAGGGCGGTGGAGAGGGGAGGAATAGCGCGATGCTGGCGGAGCTGTTCGTCACATTTTTATTAATCGGATTCGTATCGGTCGGCGGCGGCTATTCGATGGTTTCGGTAATCGAGCACGAAGCGGTTACGCAGGGATGGATGAATGCGGACACATTTTCTGGTATAATTGCAGTAGCGGGAGCATCGCCTGGGCCGATAGCGACCAATATAGCCATTATGATCGGCTATTACACGCAAGGCTGGGCAGGTGCAGCCGTTTCCGCGATCGGGATGACGCTGCCATCGCTGCTGCTCGTTATTGCGGCGGGCATGCTGTTCGCCAAATTTCACCGTCACGGGATAGTGGAATCGGCGTTTTACGGACTGCGGCCGATAGTCGCAGCGCTAATTTTTTATGCGGCCTACAGGCTGCTTCTGAACGGCGGCGCCATCTTTGCGTTCGACTGGAATACGGTTTGGTTTCTCGCCATATTCGCCGGCGCTTTTATCGCCCTTATGCGCTTTCGGGTGCATCCGCTCGCGGTAATTGCCGTATCCGGTCTGGTGGGTGTAGCGGTGTATGCCTAATTTGGAGGATTGGATTCCGAACCGGAAGGCAAAACAGATTTTCGCGGAAATCCGGAGAAAAGGAATCGTTTCAAAATTTGATTTGCTGGAGCTGGACGGACTGACGTCGAGCACATTGACGAGGATGTTGGAGGAGCTCGCCACATCGGGATGGATCGAGGAAAGCGGACTCGGCGAGTCGTCCGGTGGAAGACGGCCGCTGCTGTACAGGCTGAACCAGCATCGCGGATACGTATTCGGGCTGGACGTCTCCAGAGCTTCGACCCGGCTCGTCCTGTGCGATTTGCAGCTTGAGAAGCTGGATTCCGTCTCCTGGCAGATGACGGACCGGCTGACCCCCGATTTGCTGCTCGGCGAAATTGCCGGCGCTGCCAAACGGATGATTCAGAAGCATGCGCTCGATCGGGAGCGCTTTTTGGGTTTGGGCATCGCCGCAGTCGGCCCGGTTGACCGGACCAAGGGGATGATGCTGAATCCGCATTCCTTTCCGGCGGAAGGATGGAGCCAGGTGCCGATCGGCCCGAGACTCGAGCAGGAGCTGGGCGTTCCCGTGCTGCTCGATAATGGGGCCAATACCGCATTACTGGCCGAATATTGGGCCGGATCTCCGCAGCAGTACCGTCATCTGCTGTACGTCCGAGCCGGGGTCGGCATTCGCTCGGCGATGATGTCGAACGGTCAGCTCGTATACGGGGCGGTAGATATGGAAGGATCGGTCGGGCATATGATTATCCAGACGGACGGCCCGCCGCATCCGGAACGCCCGCACGTATACGGCTGCCTCGAATCGTTCGTTTCCATTCCGGTGTTGGAGAAGCAGGCGGCCGTCCGCTTGAAGCAAGGCCGCAGAAGCGTGTTGGGCGACTGGGTCCAGCACCCCGACGAGGTTGAATTTCAGCATTTGCTGAAAGCTTTATCGGCCGACGACAGGCTGGTTACCGAGCTGTTTACGCAAGCCGCCACTTTTTTCGGGATTGGACTATCCAATCTTTTGAACATTTTGCACCCGGAGAAAGTGATTCTAGGCGGGCCGCTCATTACGACCAACGAGCTGTTTTACCAGATCAGCACCCAGGTAGCGTTAAAAAATACGTTGTATTATCCGACCTACCCGGTTACGTTCACAAGAGGCAAGCTGTCGGACGACGCGCTGGCGGTCGGAGCGGCGGCGATGGTGATCGATCGGCTGACGCTTTGAAAACGTTTCATCGGAGCGCTCCCGAGTTGCTTGACAAGCTTCTTTCGCAAAAGCTAAAATGAGGGTGTACACGCCGTTTTCGCCGGATTACGCCCTTTTTTCCTTTTATGCAGGTTTTCGCCGCCCCTTACGGCGGAAATCCGCGGAAAGCGTGTCGTTTTGACCGGTCTTGCAACCGGAGGTCATGGATTGAACGAAGTGGAAAGCAACCGGAATAAAAAACCGAATATCCCAAGCTAACCCCTTGGAGGCTTCAACGAGGAGGTGAACAAGATGGACATTGTCATCACGATCGTGATCGCTCTCGTTGTTGGCGCTATATGCTTTGGGATTGGTTATTTTATCCGCAAGTCCCTCGCTGAGGCGAAAATCTCCAGTGCGGAAGAAGCTGCCCGTCAGCTGATCGAAGCGGCTAAGAAAGAAGCCGAAGCTCAGAAGAAGGAAGCTGTACTGGAAGCGAAGGACGAAATTCATAAACTTCGCGCCGAAGCTGAAAAAGACATTCGTGAACGTCGGAATGAAACTCAACGGCAAGAAAGACGATTGTTGCAAAAAGAGGAAACGCTGGATAAAAAAATGGAATCCCTCGAGCGTAAAGAGGAGCAAGTCGCCAACAAAGAGAAGCGGATTGACGAGACGCAATCTCAAATTGACCAGCTGTACCGTTCCCAAGTAGCCGAGCTGGAGCGCATATCCGCGCTGACGATGGAAGAGGCGAAGCAACTCATTTTGTCCTCCGTCGAGCAAGAGGTGCGGCATGAGACGGCACAATTGATCAAAGACATCGAGAACCAGGCGAAGGAAGAAGCCGAGAAACGTGCGCGCGAGATCATTACACTAGCGATTCAGCGCTGTGCCGCAGACCATGTAGCGGAAACGACGGTATCTGTAGTGGCGCTTCCAAACGAAGAGATGAAGGGCCGCATTATCGGACGCGAAGGCCGCAACATTCGTGCGCTGGAGACGTTGACGGGGATCGACCTCATCATCGACGATACGCCGGAGGCGGTCATCTTGTCCGGCTTCGATCCGATCCGGAGAGAAATTGCCCGGACTTCGCTTGAAAAGTTAGTAGCGGACGGACGAATCCATCCGGCGCGAATCGAAGAGATGGTAGAGAAATCGCGCAAGGAAGTGGACGAACGGATCCGCGAGTATGGCGAACAGGCAACGTTCGAGACAGGCGTTCACGGACTGCATCCGGATCTGATCAAAATACTCGGCCGGTTGAAGTTCCGTACGAGCTACGGGCAGAACGTCCTGAAGCATTCGATGGAAGTCGCTTATTTGGCCGGACTGATGGCAGGCGAGCTGGGAGAAGACGTCACGTTGGCGAAACGGGCCGGGCTTCTTCACGACATCGGCAAAGCGCTTGACCATGAAGTCGAAGGCTCTCATGTCGAGATCGGCGTCGAGATCGGCAAAAAGTACAAGGAACACCCGGTCGTCGTAAACAGCATCGCTTCCCACCATGGAGACTGCGAGGCAACCTCCGTGATCGCCATGCTGGTCGGCGCGGCGGACGCCTTGTCGGCTGCCAGACCGGGCGCGCGCAGAGAGACGCTGGAGACGTACATCAAGCGGCTCGAGAAGCTGGAGGAGATTACCGAATCGTTCGACGGCGTCGAGAAGTCGTACGCCATCCAGGCGGGCCGCGAAGTTCGCGTTATGGTGCAGCCAGAGAAGATCGACGATACGGAAGCGTTCCGGTTGGCACGCGATATTACGAAGAAGATCGAAAGCGAGCTCGATTATCCGGGTCATATCAAAGTGACGGTAATTCGCGAGACGCGGGCCGTCGAGTACGCAAAGTAATAGACGAACAACCAGCATCCGAAACGAAAGCGAGAAGTGGCTATCCGGCCACTTCTCCTTTGCTTTTGCCGGGGGGCCGTAAGAGGCCCGCTGACGGTTATGGCCCGCCCGGTACCGATGAAGGAGGAGAGTTCCATACGCATCTTGTTTATAGGGGATATTGTTGGAGGCTCCGGCCGCAGAGCGGTGAAGACGCAGCTGCCCGAGTTGAAGCGCAAATACGATCCCGCCTTTATCGTAGTGAACGGTGAGAATGCGGCCGGCGGCCGCGGCATCACGGCGCAAATCGCCAAAGAGCTGTTCGAGCTCGGCGTTCATGGCATTACGATGGGGAACCATACTTGGGACAACAAAGACATCTTCAATTTTATCGAGGAGGAGGCCCGGATCGTCCGTCCGGCCAATTATCCGCCCGGCACACCGGGCGAAGGAATGACGATTCTGAAAAACAAGGCGGGCAAAGAGCTGGCGATCGTCAATTTGATGGGCCGCACCTTTTTGCCTCCGCTGGACTGCCCGTTTCAGACGATCGATTCGATCCTCGATAAGCTCAAAAAGAAGCAGAAGCATATATTCGTCGACTTCCACGCGGAGGCGACTTCCGAAAAAATCGCCATGGGCTGGCATCTCGACGGGAAAGTGTCGGCGGTTGTCGGGACACATACCCATGTGCAGACCCACGACGAGCGAATCCTGCCGCAAGGGACCGGCTACGTGACCGATGTCGGCATGACCGGAGCCAGGGACGGCGTGCTCGGCATGGAGCGGGAAGCGGTGCTGCAGAAGTTCAAAACCCAGCTGCCTGTCCGGTTTACGGCTGATGAAGGCAAATGGCAGCTTCACGCCGTCGTGATCGACCTGGACGCAGAGAGCGGGATGGCCAAAAAAATCGAGCTGGTCCGCCGGTTCGAGACGGAGATGATTTTCGAATAGATGGAAGCAGCGGGAAAGGGACGCGGGGCGAATAGTCATTACCGGCAGAAGCCGGCGCCCCTCCTTCCCGGTCTCCGTCTCCGTAACTTGACGCAACACAGCTAGTGAATGCGGTGGCGGTCTGAGGTGCGGGAGCGCCATGTATCCAACAATTGCGCGAATTGACAGAAACTTTTGAAATTTAATGTGGTTTACTACTTGCCGGAAGAAGGAATTATTCCAGAACTGCACGAATAGTGTAGTAGTGGAATTCATCCAACATTCCCGAGGAGGTCTAGCCATGGAAGTATTAAAAGTTTCAGCAAAGTCCAATCCCAACTCCGTTGCGGGTGCATTGGCCGGCGTATTGCGCGAGCGAGGCGGGGCGGAACTTCAAGCCATTGGCGCTGGAGCGTTGAATCAGGCTATCAAGGCTGTAGCGATCGCACGAGGATTCGTAGCACCGAGCGGCGTAGATTTGATTTGCATCCCGGCCTTCACGGATATAGTTATTGACGGCGAAGATCGCACCGCGATCAAGCTGATTGTCGAACCGCGTTAGAACGCGAAGCTTGCAAGCAAGCCTATAGTAAAACGATTGATATAAAGCTCCTGTAAGGGGCTTTTTTTGCGGCCCGCGAAAAGGTTGCGTTCGCATACATACGGAAAGTCGATTATCCGAAATCGGGAAGGGGACGGACATGATGACGGTTATTGATGCGCATTGCGACGTTTTAAGCAAGCTTCTGCTTGATCCGACGATCTGTTTTGCAGGAAACGACTCGCGGCTGGACGTGACAAAGGATAAGCTGCAGCAGGCAGGTTCGGCGATGCAATGTTTTGCGATATGGATATCGGAAAGCTTGCCGGAATCGAATATGGAGCAGATAAGGACTTGTGCCGAGCTGTTTCACAGTCGGATTATCGAGCAAGCCGGGATGGTAGCCGTCCGCTCATCCGAAGATTTGCAGGCGGCGGTGCGAGCGGGGCGCCCGGGAGCGCTGCTGACACTGGAAGGCGCGGATGCGCTGAACGGCCGTGTCGACCACGTCCGGGAGCTGTACCGGCTCGGCGTCCGGATGCTCGGGTTGACCTGGAATTTTGCGAACTGGGCTGCAGACGGCGTATCCGAGCCGCGAAACGGCGGATTAACGATAAAAGGGCGGCGCCTTGTTAAAGAATGCGATTCCTTGGGAATAATAATAGATGTGTCTCATTTGGCCGAACGCAGCTTCTGGGAAGTTGCCGAGTTAAGCGGGAAGGCTTTCGTCGCCTCGCATTCCAACGTTTTCGAGTTATGCGTGCATGCGCGCAACCTGAACAAGCGGCAAATCACGTGTATCGCCGAACGCGGAGGCGTGATCGGCATCAACTTTTTTCCACCGTTTGTAAGCGCAAACGAATCGGCGACGATCGATGAGGTGGTCCGGCATATCGAGACGGTTTGCGAATGGGGAGGCGAGCGGGCGGCTGCGCTGGGAGCTGATTTCGACGGAATCGGCAAAAAGGTGCCGGGCTTGGAAGACCCGTCCGGCTACGCCCGGCTCGAGGAAGCGCTATCGAAACGGATGTCCGCGGAGCTTGTGGAGCGGGTCATGTTTCGCAATTGGTATGAATATTTTGTGACGGCCCTGCCAAAATCAGAATGCTAGTCGGCAGATCAATCTAATCCCGAGATGGATTCGATCTAATATAGCTATGTTTCAATTATGTACAAATCGCTTGCATTTTCCTGTCCGAAAGCATAAAATCTTTTAAGAATGCCGAGGTCTCATTAACGGTGTAGCGCTTTCAAAATGTTAGGTTTTGCGATGATTCGAATCTATCATCCCATCACCGAAGGACACAGTTTAAAGGAGTGGACGTTGTGATCGAGCAGTTGTCATGGAAAGTCGGAGGGCAGCAAGGGGAAGGCGTTGAAAGTACGGACCGCATCTTCTCCACCGCCTTAAATCGTCTTGGCTACTATCTGTACGGCTACAGACATTTCTCTTCCCGGATTAAGGGCGGACATACGAACAACAAAATCCGGATCAGTACGAAGCCGATTCGGGCGATTTCCGACGATCTGGACATATTGGTCGCGTTCGACCAAGAAACCATCGATTTGAATGCGCACGAGCTTCGCGCGGGCGGCGTTGTCGTCGCTGACGCCAAGTTTAATCCCACATTGCCGGAAGGTATAGACGCACGTCTGTTCCCAGTTCCGATTACCGCGATTGCGGAAGATTTGGGAACGGCGCTGTTTAAAAATATGGCGGCATCCGGTGCCTCTTGGGCATTGCTCGGATTGCCTCTCGAAGTGTTCAACAAAGCCGTCGAAGAAGAATTCGGCCGTAAAGGTCCTGCCGTTGTCGAGAAAAACGTCGAAGCGGTTAAACGCGCGGCGGACTTCGTCATCGAGCTGGCCGGCGGTCCTTTGGAAGAGTTCAAGCTGGCGGAAGCGGACGGATCGCAGAAGCTGTTCATTATCGGAAACGACGCGATCGGACTTGGCGCGGTAGCCGCCGGCTGCCGTTTCATGCCGGCATATCCCATCACACCGGCTTCCGAGATTATGGAATATTTGATCAAGCGCCTGCCTAAGTTCGGCGGCACTGTCATCCAAACCGAAGACGAGATCGCAGCCGTCACGATGGCGATCGGCGCCAACTACGGCGGCGTGCGCGCGCTGACCGCTTCCGCGGGTCCCGGACTATCGCTGATGATGGAAGCGATCGGCCTTGCCGGCATGACCGAGACGCCTGTCGTTATCGTCAACACGCAGCGCGGCGGTCCGAGCACGGGTCTTCCGACCAAGCAGGAGCAGAGCGACTTGAACGCGATGGTATACGGAACTCACGGCGAGATTCCAAAAATCGTCATCGCCCCTGCTACAGTTGAAGATTGCTTCTACGACACGATTGAAGCGTTCAACCTGGCGGAGAAATACCAATGCCCGGTAATTATTATGACCGACCTGCAGCTCTCTCTCGGCAAGCAATCTTCCGAACTGCTGGATTACAACAAAATCGTCATCGATCGCGGCAACCTGGTGACCGACGTTCCGAAGCAGGAGGACGGCAAGCTGTTCAAACGGTACGAATTTACCGAAGACGGCGTTTCCCCTCGCGTACTGCCTGGCGAACCCGGCGGCTTGCACCACGTTACCGGCGTAGAGCATGACGAGACCGGCCGTCCGTCGGAAAGCCCGATCAACCGTCAGAAGATGATGGACAAACGTCTCGCCAAGCTCAAAAGTTTGAAGCTTGCGAACGCAGTCGTATCCGACGCTCCGCACGATAATGCGGACCTGCTGATCATCGGTATGGGATCAACAGGCGGTACGATCGACGAGGCGAGAGCAAGATTGGCTAAGGAAGGAATGAAGACGAACCATTCGACCGTCCGTCTGATCCATCCGTTCCCTGTGGACGAAGTGGCCGCTCAGATCGCCAAAGCGAAAAAAGTCGTCGTTATTGAAAACAACGCCACAGGTCAGCTGGCTGAGCAAATCAAGCTGCATGTGGGACACGATAAAATTACGAGTATGCTGAAATACGACGGAACGCCGTTCCTGCCTTCGGAAGTTTACAAACATTGCAAGGAGCTGAACTAAGATGGCGACATTAAAAGATTTCAGAAATAACGTAAAGCCGAACTGGTGCCCGGGCTGCGGCGACTTCGCCGTACAAGCTGCGATCCAGAGAGCGGCTGCAAACGTCGGTCTGGAGCCTGAAAACTTGGCTGTCGTATCCGGTATCGGCTGTTCCGGCCGTATCTCGGGCTACATTAACTGTTACGGCTTCCACGGCATTCACGGACGCTCGCTGCCGATCGCACAAGGGCTCAAGATGGCTAACCGCGAGCTGACGGTTATCGCTTCCGGCGGTGACGGAGACGGCTTCGCCATCGGTCTTGGCCATACGGTTCACGCGATCCGCCGCAATATCGATATGACCTATATCGTCATGGACAACCAAATTTACGGGCTGACCAAAGGGCAAAACTCCCCGCGCAGCGCGAAAGGGTTCGTCAATGCGAAATATACGCCGCAAGGCTCGATCGAGTCCGAGCTCGCTCCGCTCGAGATGGCTCTTGCAGCAGGCGCTACTTATGTCGCCCAGTCGTTCTCCAGCAACCTGAAGCAGTTGACGGCCGTCATCGAAGCGGGCATTCAGCATAAAGGCTTCTCGTTCATCAATATTTTCAGCCCATGCGTAACGTTCAACAAGTTCAACACATATGAGTGGTTCAAGGAAAACATCGTCGACCTCGACGAAATTCCGGACTACAACCCGAACGACCGCGTTATGGCGATGACGAAAATTATGGAAACGAACGGTATGCTGACCGGGATTATCTATCAAAACAAAGAAAAGCAAAGCTACGAGGAAATGGTTCCGGGCTTCAAGCCGGAAGCGCTCGCCAAGCAAAATATGAAAATTACGGAAGCCGAGTTCGACAAGCTTGTCGCCGAATTCCGTTAAGAAGCGTGAACGAAAGACATGTGATTACGGTCACATGTCTTTTTTCTACATTAGCTTATAATGGAAAGCGAGAAGTGAGATACTAGAGTATCGCATACAGATCAGAGCCGCATCTCAGAGAGGAGCTTTACGATGAGCGTGGAGAAAATCGTTCCGGTCGGGGTATCCGCCCGTCATATTCATTTATCGCAGGAGCATATTGATACTTTATTTGGTGCGGGCTACGAACTGAAGCCGATGAAGCCGCTGTCCCAGCCGGGCCAGTTTGCAGCAGAAGAGACGGTAGCCGTATTTGGACCGAAAGGGAAGTTCGAGAAAGTCCGGATTTTGGGTCCAGCGCGCAAAGCGTCGCAAATCGAAATTTCCAAGACGGATTCGTTCCAGCTCGGCATCGATGCTCCCGTGAGGGAGTCCGGCAATATCGAAGGGACACCGGGCATTACAGTGAAAGGCCCTGCGGGTGAGGTCGTGCTTGAACGCGGCGTCATTATCGCAGCCAGACATATTCATTTTCATACGAAGGAAGCCGCCGAATGGGGCATCCGGGACAAGCAGCTGCTGCGGGTAAGAGTCGGGGGCACCCGTCCTCTAGTCTTCGAAGAAGTGATCGCCAGAATTTCCGACCAGTTTGCGCTCGATATGCATATTGATACGGATGAAGCGAACGCTGCCGGCATCAAAAATGGCGAGACCGCTGTTATATTGGATTGATTAGCCGAAGGGGATTCCCCCACTCGGCTTTTTGTTTTTTTGTCTAGCTCCCCCAGCATTTATTTTGTCAGAAAGGGAGGAATAATGGTATAATGGAATAATGACTGGACGCGGAAAGGAAGTGGAATTGTTGAAAAAGGAATTGACCCTCTTGGACGAGAAACAAACGAAGTCCGACAAGGACTATTCGATATATTTCCAACCGCCTTCATTAAAAGATGCAAAAAAGCGGGGCAAAGAGGATATCGCCGTTCACTACGAGTCGGCTATTCCGGAAGACATGAAGACGATCGGCACCGGCAAGAAATATTTGATCCGTACGTACGGCTGCCAAATGAATGAACACGATACCGAGGTTATGAAGGGCATGCTGGAGGAGATGGGCTACGAGTCGACGGAAGAGAAGCTCGATGCCGATATCATCCTGCTGAATACGTGTGCGATCCGGGAGAACGCCGAAGATAAAGTGTTCGGCGAGCTCGGCCATCTGAAGACGCTGAAGCAGCAGAAGCCTGGGCTTATTTTGGGCGTATGCGGCTGTATGTCGCAGGAAGAATCGGTGGTTAACCGGATCATGCAAAAGCATGCGTTTGTTGATATCATCTTCGGCACGCACAATATCCACCGGCTGCCGGTGCTTCTGAAGGAAGCGTATTACGGCAAAGAGGTGGTCGTCGAAGTATGGTCCAAAGAAGGCGACATCATCGAGAACTTGCCCAAAAAACGCGAAGGCATGAAAGCATGGGTTAACATCATGTACGGCTGCGACAAGTTCTGTACGTACTGCATCGTGCCGTATACACGCGGCAAGGAACGGAGCCGTCGTCCGCATGACGTGCTGGCGGAGATCCGCGATCTGGCGCGGCAAGGGTTTAAAGAAATTACGCTGCTCGGCCAAAACGTGAACGCATACGGCAAAGACTTTGACGATATCTCGTATTCGTTCGGCGATTTGATGGACGACGTGCGCAAGATCGATATCCCGCGTATCCGCTTTACGACGTCCCACCCGAGAGATTTCGACGATCGGCTGATCGAGGTGCTGGCGAAGCGGGGCAATCTGGTGGAGCATATTCATTTGCCGGTCCAATCCGGCAATACCGAAGTGCTCAAGCTGATGAGCCGTAAATATTCGCGCGAGCATTATTTGGACCTCGTCCGTAAAATACGCGTTGCCATTCCGGACGCGATGCTGACCACGGACATTATCGTCGGATTCCCGGGCGAGACGGAGGAGCAGTTCCAGGACACGCTCTCGCTCGTTCGCGAGGTTCGGTACGATTCGGCTTTCACCTTCATCTACTCTCCGCGTGACGGCACGCCTGCGGCGGCGATGGAGGATAACGTGCCTGAAGAAGTCAAGAAAGACCGCTTGAAGCGTCTTAACGATCTATTGAATGTGATCAGCCGCGAGCAGAATGAGCAGCTCCGGGGGCAGACGCTGGAAGTGCTCGTCGAAGGCGAGAGCAGGACGAACCCGGATGTGCTGGCCGGACGGACGAGAACGAATAAGCTAGTCCATTTCCGCGGCTCGAAAGAGTTAGCCGGTCAATTCGTCCAAGTGACGATTACGGAGCCGCAGACATGGGTTCTCAAGGGCGAGCTGGTCACTTCACAGCCTGCCAAAGTCGTTTAATCCAAATTCGATATACGAATAGAAACGTAGGAGTGAATAGAATGGCAGGACAGCACGGGGCACATACCCACGATCACGACCATAATCACGAGCATGGTCATTCTTGCGCCAATCCGCCTCACGATATGGAGAGCTACAGTAAGACGGATTTAATCGTACGTGACGATATCATGGCCAAAGCGAAAGAGCTCGCTCACCTCATTTCTACGACGGATGAAGTCCTTATGTTCCAAAAGGCGGAGAAACAGGTTCAGTCCAACACCGAAATTCAGGATTTGATCAAGCTGATCAAAAAACGGCAAAAAGAAGCGGTTGCATTCGAGCGATTCCAAAACCAGAAGATGGTCGACAAGATCAACGGAGAGCTGGAGGAGCTGCAGGACAAGCTGGACGATTATCCGATCGTCACGCAGTTCAAGCAGACCCAGGAAGATATCAATTATTTGCTGCAGCTCGTCGTTGGCGTTATCCGCGATACGGTATCCGAGAAAATACAGGTCGAGGAAGGTTCAGTCGAACCCGCCAGCAGCTGCAGCGATTGATCGGATCGCCTTTCCGTCCCCGTCCACTTGCTAATCGAAGTGACGGGTCAAACGTCACCGTGTACAAGGGGTTACTTCGGATCATTGCCGTCGTGACCCTTTTTTTATGAGCTGAATTATACATTTTCAGCCAAAGTGAATCCTTTCTGCCCGCAAGAAAAGCTACCCTTACAAAAGGTCATTCCAAGTGGATAAGCTTGTTTATCGTTTAGGAGCGTTACTTGCGGTCGCAGCATTGATCTGTACGGAGCTGGTTCGGATTCTGAAAGCGATGGGAGGCAGCCGGACCCGTGATATGGTTCGTCATTAACCGGCTATCCGGAAACGGTAAAGGCAAGAAAGTATGGCGGGAAGTGGAACGGGCGCTGGACAGGCTCGGCATTGAATACGGCCGAACGTTTACGCAAAAACAGGGACATGCGGAGGAGATCGCCCGGGAACTGGCTAATAAGCCGGGTATCTCCGCGATCGTCGCTATAGGCGGTGACGGAACCGTCCATGAGGTTGCGAACGGAGTCGCGGGGACGAGCGTGCCGGTCGGCTGCATTCCCGCCGGGTCCGGAGACGATTTCGCACGCAGCCTCGGATACCCGCTGTTATGGGAAGGCGCGCTGGAGCGCGTATTGAAGCTTAACAGCCGCCGGATCGATGCCGGCTTGATCAATGGCAGACTGTTTGCCATATCGGCGGGAATCGGTTTTGACGGCGAAGTGGCCAAGCTGACGAACCGGTCCTGGTACAAACGTTGGTTCAATCGAATCCGAGCGGGGCGGATCTCTTACGTTGTCACTGTTCTACGTTTGTTGATTACGTACAAGCCCTGCCGTGTGCGTCTGGATGTCGATGGGATCACCTCCGAGCACGACGGCGTCTGGCTGATGGCGATCGCCAATATGCCGGGTTACGGCGGGGGCATGAAGATTTGTCCGGATGCCAAGGATGACGACGGATGGCTCCATCTGTGTCTGGTGGAAGGGATATCGCGTATGGAATTGCTGCGTTTTTTCCCGCGGGTGTACGACGGAACGCATGTGACGCATCCGGCTGTACGGATGTTGGCCGGGAGGAAGATCCGGATGGAGAGCGGCACGCCGATGACGATTCATATGGACGGAGAATTCGGAGGGGAGACGCCGGCTGGAACACCGGTCGCGATCGAAGTGCTTCCGGATCGTTTGCTTGTCATTTGAAAATAATGGAATGTTGATAGAGGGAAGGAGTATGATTATGATTCACGTATTGTTCGTATGTCTGGGCAACATCTGCCGTTCTCCGATGGCGGAAGCGGTACTTCGGCACCAAGTAAAGGAAGCGGGTCTGGAGCAGCAGATTCAGATAGACTCTGCAGGAACCGGCGATTGGCACATCGGTCATCCCCCGCATGAAGGGACCCGCAAGCTGCTGGACAGCAAGCGTATCTCATGGAACGGGATGACGGCGAGGCAGGTTAAGCCGGAAGATTTTGCCCAGTTCGATTATGTAATCGCCATGGATAATAGCAATTTAAGCAATCTGAAGGAGATGTTGGCACAGCATACCCGCGAGGGTTCCGGAGCCTCGGAGCAACCAGACGGCGGAGTAAAGTCCAAAATGTTTCGTCTCCTCGATTTACTGCCGGAGCGCAAGCTGGAGAACGTGCCGGACCCTTATTACACCGGCAATTTTGACGAAGTGTATGAGATGGTCGAGGCGGGCTGCCGCGTCCTGTTGAAGCAGATCCAAGACGAGTTGAAGCCGTAATCCGCCACTCTTGTACGTTGTATGCACCAAAGCTCCGGTATATAACCGGAGCCTTTTTCATAGCAACTCAAATCAGGAACATGGCGGCGATCGTCGTGACGACGAGTCCGATAACGACCGGCTTCAGATTGCGTCTGGCCAGCTCAAACGGGTCTACGCCGCAGATAGCCGCTGCCGGGATAAGCGCCCAAGGTACGATCGTTCCGCCGCCAACCCAGATCGCAGCGATCTGGCCTAACGCCGTTAACGTAGCGATACCGGAGCCGATCGCGGCGGCGAACAGGTTGGCGATCGAGCCTGCCAGCGAGATACCGGAGAAGCCGGAGCCGTCCAGGCCCGTAATCGCTCCGACGACTGTCAGCGTGGCGGCGCTGACGCCGGTATTGATCGGCACCGTCTGGGCGAGCGCAAGACCGAGATCGTTGACGATGCCGTGGGAGCCGTCGGGCAGCGTATTGCCGAAAATGTCGGCAAAGGCGGAGTCGCCCAAATAAAAAAACGCGGCGATCGGAATAACCGGACCAAACACTTTAAACCCGAACAAAAAGCCGTCGATCAATTGCGTCGTCGTACGCTCCAGGCCTGCCTTGCGGCTCGATAACAGGGAGAGCACGATCATGACGAGCAGCGCGGTGCCGCCGATCAGGGCGGTTGCGTCTCCGCCTTGCAGATCGAGCTTAAACATGGCGACGATATCGAGGGCGAACAGAAGCGGAATCACGACTGCGGCAATTTTTCTGACGGCGGGGGACAGGGGACTGTCGATTTTGGCCGCCTCGGATTCAGGAACGGTTGTCGCTTTAAGGCCCGTATCCATCGTCAAGCTGCCGTTGCGCATGTCGCGGCGCATATACCAGAAGGCTACGGCGGTCGTAACCGCACCCATGATGATCACGAGCGGAATGCTGGCTTGAATGACGTCCGCTACCGGGATGCCTGCCGCATCCGCGGTCAGCTTGGGCGCTCCCTGTATGACGAAGTCGCCGGACAGGGCGATGCCGTGGCCGAACAAGTTCATTGCCACCGCGACTCCCAGCGCGGGCAAGCCTACGCGAATCGCAACGGGCAGCAGCACGGCGCCGATCAGCGCCACGGCCGGGGAAGGCCAGAAAAACCACGAAATGATCATCATCACGATGCCGATAACCCAGAAAGCGAGCGCCGGCGAACGAATCAGCCGGGTTACGGGCGAAATCATCACTTCATTAATGCCCGTACGGATCAGCACTTTGCTCAAGGCGACAATGAGCGAGATGACCAGAATCGTGCCGATTAATTCTTTAATAGCATAAATAAATCCGGAAAAAACACCGCCGACCGATTGGCTGACAGACTGGGTGGCAATCAGGCCGAGCGCTAAAATGCCGACGACGCACACGGCCGTCGTATCGCGCCGCATCACCATAAAGCCGATAATGAGCAAGACGAAGGCGAGGTAAACCCAGTGCAGCGATATAAGTGTGACGTCCATTTGGCGGTACACCTCCACGTAAGGGGTTACAACTGTACTTCAGTGTATGCGCCGCCGCAAAATGTGTGTTTGCGGAGCTGGAAGCCTGCACCCGTCTACGCCCGTCTTCCCGTGCCGGAATAAACCGGGCTCTTTTGGCCGAAAACGGAAACCAATCGGCCTTCCATTCGTCTATATATCTGGTAGCGTATATGAATAGAGGGGGATATTATGAAGCGGTTATCTTTGGCCAGGTTCGGCCTGTTGCTGGCAGCTTTGTGGGTATTTGCGGCTTGCGAGCGAGATACGGAACCCAAGCGTGCAGCGTCCGATCCGTCGAAGCCCGATGTCGTCGTTTTCGGTTCGGAGATGGAAGGGATGTATTTGGCGAGAGCGGCCAAGGACGAAGGGCTGTCCGTGATCGTCATCGATCCCCGGGAGAAGCCCGGCGGCCAGCTGATCCAAGGCGAGATGCATTATTTGGACGAAGCGTTCGAAGGCAGCGGCAAATCGCTTCTGCAGGGAAGAGTTAAGCTGCTTTTCGATGCGTACAAAAAGGGAGACATCCGGAAAAAAGAAGAATTCGTCGCCTACTTCAATCAATTGTCCGACGGCATACCGATCGAATCCGGGATATCCATTACGAACGTAGAGATCAAGGAAGATCCGGCGACGAACAAGCGGCGCGTGGAGTCGGTCTCCTACCGGACAAAGGACGGTACGACCAAAACGGTTTCAGCCCGCTACTGGGTGGAAAACACCGACTTTTCCGCCTTGACGAGCAAGCTGGGGTTACAGCGGATTCCGGGCATCGAGACGGTGTTCGGCGGCACGAAGGATTACATGGCGTCGTCGCTCATGATGAAGTTCCGCAACGTCGACTGGGCCAAGTTCCAGCAAGAAGTGAACAAGCTCGGCAAAAAAGGGATCGAGGAAAAGTACGGCGCGGAAACGACCGTAACCGATACGTTCACATGGGGATTCGGCAATGTGGGAGGGCGGTTTAAGCCAAGCAGCAGCGATGTTTTTCTGCGCGGTCTGAATACGGTAAATCAGCGTGACGGCGACGTGCTGATTAACGCGCTGCTGTTATATGACGTTGACCCCTCCAGCGAAGAGAGCGTGCGCCAAGCGATCGAACTCGGCAGACGCGAGACGGAGCGGGTGCTCCCGCATTTGCGCCAGGAGCTTCCGGGCTGGGAGAAGGCGGAGATTAACGGTTACCCCGAATATTTATATGTCCGGGATTACGACCGGTACGAGACTGAATACGTGCTGCAGGCGACCGATCTGATGAGCGGTACGATGTATGACGATAACGTCAGCATTGCCGGGTATGCGCTCGATCTGCAAGGGACGAAAAATCATCTGTGGGGCAGCCGCAAGGGGGTCCCCGACAAATACGGCATGCCACTAAGATCGTTTATCCCGAAAGGATATTCGAACGTCATAACGGCTGGCAAAAACGTAGGCGCGTCGGCAGTCGCTTACGGAAGCGCCAGAATTCAGCCGAATACGGCGCTGGCCGGCGAAGTGATCGGCATCCTGCTCGCAAGGCTTGACGATAAGCGCGTCCTGTCGGAGCTTTCTGCCAAGGAGATGAAGGAGCTGCACAGCTATGTGCAGAAAAAACACGGTATCCGGCTGAGCGGAGTGACCGGAGCAGACAAAATCAAACATCTGACCGATGAGCAGCGGCGCCAGCTGAACGAAGGCAAGCTTGTCATCGAATAAAATTATTGAGCTTCCGGCTGTCTGCGATCCGATCGCAGGCAGCTTTTTGGCGTTTCTATCCATCCTAAAATCATTTGCGGCCCGACATGCGGCGGTATTGCGAAGGGGATAAGGAAACCGTCTGTTTGAATACCCGGTTGAAGTGGGCCAAATTTTCGAATCCGACCTGTTCCGCGATATGAAGCACCTTTGTATCGGTTTCGCGCAGAAGCCGTTTCGCTTCGCCGATTCGGATGTAAGTCAAATATTTGATAAATGAAAATCCGGTTTTTTCTTTGAAAATCCGGCTGATGTAATGCGGGCTCATATAAAACGTTTCGGACAATTGCTTCAGCGTTACCGGGCTCATGTAATGGGTATTGATGTACGCGGCGATTTCCGTAATTTTTTGGTGAATCGGCGTATCGAACGGCGAAATTTCCAGATCGTACCGTTCCATGCATCGCGATATGAACAGCAGCATCTCTGTAACAAGCAGCTTCACCTGCAGCGAATGGGCGGTCGGCTGCTCCTTCAGATCCTGGATGATGCGGAAAACGAAGCCGTCCAGTGTCAGCAAATCTTCGGACTTCAGCCGCAGCGTCCGAACGCCGGACAAGTACGGACGAAGCAGCACTTCTCTATACGTTCCGCCAAGCATACCGTCGAACAGGTCGTCCGAAAATTGAATGAGGAACCGGTCGTGATGCGGGGTTCCTGCCGCCATCGTCCGGTGCAGATCATATTTCGGTACGAAGACGAGGTCTCCTTTTTGAATGGGATACAGACGGTCTTTGATGAAAAAGTGACGCTTTCCGGACATCAAGTAATACAGCTCCAACGTTTCGTGCATATGGTTGTCCGGCATGTCGAACGTTGCATAATATTGCGAATAACCGACAAGCAAGTTGTCCTCGAGTAAAACGTGATGTTTCTGCGGGGGGGTAACGATCATGCGGGTCCGATTCCTCCTTTACGAATACTGTAGCAGAATGGAATGGAATCAACAACAAAAATTGCATAGGTAGATGCAATAATTGCCGTTTTTGACGCAGAACCATGCATCATTAATACGGTATGATCGATTCAAGAACCAGTGAATGCGCTTTCGCCGAGGGGAGGGAATAAGCGGTTGCGGAGTTCGACCGCAGAGGACAAATATGATTTTTCCCTTACGTCCTCTAAGTAAATCCAACGTAACCCAAGAAAGCAAAAGTGATGAATACGAAAATCAACAGATCCGACAGGGAGGTATACCAATCAGATGAGACAAAAAAAAGCGATCACGCCGGCCGTTTCCTTGATGATGCTGTCGACGCTTGTGCTGGCAGGATGCGGGGGCAAGGAAGAACCGGGTTCGAATCCGGGCACGCCAACACCCGTGCACCAAAAAAGCGAACCGGCCGAGCTCGTATTTTATACGAACAACGGCGACTCCGAGGAAAGCTTCAACCTCCGGTTCGGCGATTCGATCCGCAAAAAGTTTCCCGAGCATACGATCAAGTTCATCAGCAGCGCCAACAAAGGACCTACTTTGGCCGATCTGATTGCAAGCGGTCAGCAGATCGATATTTTTTTCCAGTCGATCGGCAATTTCGAGAGCTGGGTGCTCGATACGGGAATCCAGTACGACATGAGCGAGCTGATCCAAAAACACCAGATCGATATGAACCGTTTCGAGCCGACGATTGTGGATGCGCTCCGCCAAGCGGCCGGAGGCAAAATTTACGGGCTTCCGGTGTTTAACAACAACATGGTGCTTTATTACAACAAAGACATCTTCGACAAATTCGGAGTCGCCTACCCGAAGGACGGCATGACATGGGACGAAACGCTGGAAATCGCCAAAAAGCTGACGCGAAGCGAGGGAGGCAAACAGTACCAGGGCTTTACGACTTCACCGATCCATCTGATCCGGATGAATCCGTATTCGCTCGGTACGGCGGACCTGAAGACCGATACGCCGCTGATCAACAAAGACGAGAAATGGAAACGACTGTACCAGACGCTGTTCATCGATCCGGCAAACGATGAAGGGTACCGCGCCGGACTGGCCCAACTTACTTGGCCGTCAAATGTGAACGAGTTTATGAAAACCCAGACGTCTGCGATGTTCGCTTATTTGTCCAGTTATTATATGATCTCCCCTACGGAACTGAGGGCGATGAACTGGGATATGGTTTCCCTACCGACCTTTAAGGACGCTCCGAACATAGGATCGCAAGCGTATCCGAGTTACTTCGGCGTGACGGCGATGAGCAAATACAAAGATCAGGCGATGGACGTGCTGAACTATATGACGTCCGATGAAGCGCAGACGGAACTGGCCAGGAAAGGGATCATCCCGGTCGTCACCAATGACGCCGTCCGTAAATCACTTGGCCAGGATTCCGAGTTCAAAAGCAAAAACTTGCAGGCCATATTCCGCAACAAATTCGCACCGATTCCGCCGAAAGCGCCCTACGACTCGAACCTTGTTACGCTGTATGGCAAATATGTACTCGAAATGGAGCGAGGAACGATCGATATTAACACTGCATTCCGGAAAGTTGAGGAGGAGTCGGTGAAAGCGATCGCCGAGTATAAATCCAGGACGAAATAAGATCAGACCAAGACCAAGCCAAAACCAAACGAATGCGAACCGGATAAGGTTACACTGCAGCGGGAGACGATAGGCCGGATGGTCGTCTCTCAGCGGTTCCCTACCTATTAAAGGAGGTTGAGATGATGTCAAAGCAAGCTGCCCAAATAAGCAGGCGTAAAATGCTGGCCGCACTAGGAATGGCCGGGGTTGCAGGAGTGGCCGGAATGAGCTTGAGCGCCGCCGAATCGCATGGACAATCGGTGACGTCGCTCGTGTACGGCAATACGGGCGGAGGAGAACCGAATCCTGAACATGTCGTAACATTAACGCTCGAACAGCTGCGAAGCCGTACGAATGTATCACCCGAACTCGTTTATCTGGTCCGTTACAACGGGCATGAGGGAATATTTGTGTGCGATCCGGCCGATACCGTTTCTGTAGACAATACAGCGACTGTTGTTGTAACCGCTTCAGGTATGAGGCTAAAGCGGTTGTACGAGGGAGCGTTAAACGCCGCCTGGTTCGGAGCGGAAGGAAACGGAGCAACCGACGATACGGCTGCGATTCGCAGCGCGCTTTTTACGATTCGGGACAACGGCGGCGGCAAGCTTGTAATACCGAAAGGAACGTACATCATAAGCGGGACGCTGAACGTATACTCGAACACGGTTTTGGAAGGGGACGGCGAGGCGACGGTTCTTCTGGCCAAGGCGGGACAAGAAGGCTTTTCATTCATGTTATTAGGGTATACGGGGCTGTTTACGTGTAAACATGCGCAGATCCGTAACCTGGTGCTGGACGGCAACATTCAGAACCGGCCGGATATTCAGCGAGGAAACGGCTGCCTGTTTTTAGGCAACGAAGCGCAGTACAATCTGGTGGAGAATGTCACGATAAGAAATTTCGGAAACAACGACAGAAGCGGCAATTTTTATACGATCGAAGCAACCGAACAGGATACCGGAGATTGTCACTCCAACGTCATCCGCAAATGCCGGTTTGACGACCCGTCCCGGATGTCGGGCTTTGCGGTCCGCTACTTTACTAATTTTACGAACGTAAACTTGAGCGATCATCAATTTACGAAGTTTGTCCGAAATAACCTGGTTGAAGATTGCGTTTTCGAAGGGTTTACGTTTAATGTGATCGAGTTGGCCGGCCCGGCCACCATTTACAATACGATCCGGCAATGCACGATCCATGATACGAACGCGGTCACCTGCATCGAATCGGACAAAGGAGGCTCCTACAACCGGTTTGAAAATAACGATATTATGAAAATGTCGGGTCCGTTGGAAGGCGTCAAGGTTGACTCCGAGACACCGCAAACAATAGCAATGCGTGCCCAAGGGGTCATTTATACGGGATTGAACCACGCAGGCGTGCAAGTTACAATCGAGCGGTATGCGCGAGGCAATCTATTCATCGGAAACAAAATAAGGAACGTGCCGAAAGGAAAAAGCTCCTCGGGAGGACTGCTTCTGAGCAGAGCGATCGATACGACTGCGGTAGGAAACGACTTTCAGTCGATTGTCAGCGAGAACCTGACGGACATTCATTCCTGCATTATGCTTGATGCTTACGTGGAACGGGCGACGATCACCGGCGGGACGATCTCGGACTGCAACGCCGGAATTATTACGACAGCCGGGATGAACTACTTGTACAAGGACATTACGATCAGCAATCTATCATCCAAAACAAAAGGCACGTTTTACCGCTCCTATACCGGCGGCAATAAAAAAGGATTTACTTTAATCGGAAATCAGGTGGAGATCGAAACCGTGAACGTATCCGCCATCGATTTGACGGAAGAGGACATGCTCATTACGGGCAACCGGCTCAGCGGCGCGGGCGGCTGGGGATTCGGCGTGATGGTCCGGCCCAACTCGAAGCCGACTATTGCGGGAAACCGGATATCCGGCTTCACTTCAACCGTCCGGCCGCTTCCGGACAGCGCGTTCTCTCGTTCGGTCGTTGCGGACAATACGGCGTTGAATTTGACCGGTGCACCGGTCGATCCAATTCAGACGACCAAATCGGCCATGCCCACAACGGGAAGCTGGGTACGAAACGATATCGTGTACAATCAAAATCCCGTTCTTCTCGGAACGGCGCCGGACGAATATTTTGTAAGCTGCTGGGTGCGCCTGACGACCGGGTCTGAGCATATAGCCGGAATCGATTGGACGGAGCAACGGGTGTACGTACAGACGTTGCCGAACTCCGAAGCTCGGGGGCAAGTGCTGCCGGTTAAGCAAATAACAGGTTCGGCCTACACCGCTTCCCTTAACGACTATCAGATGGAAGTCGACGCAACGGCCGGACCGTCGGTGATCCAGCTGCCGAAAGCGTCCGAGCATCCGGGACGCACCTTCCTGATCATCAAGGCGAGCCCGGGACGGAACAAAGTAACGGTTCAGGCTGTTGAGCACGATACCGTAGGCGGGACCCGGTCGATGAAGCTGCAGTCGAGAAACGAATCGGTCACTCTGATGTCGAACGGTGTTAACCGCTGGCATGTCCAATCCCGCTATTCGCCGGACGACGAAAACGACGACGACTGACCGCGATAAGTGTCAGCAAACCGGCTGTCCGTAAGGGCAGCTATTTTCGTTCCGGTTGCTTGTCAGGAGGACAAGTGGCTGCCCGACATCCGGCGATATTGCGAGGGGGACAGCTGAACCGTTTGTTTGAACACCCGGTTGAAGTGGGCCAGGTTCTCGAAGCCGACCTGATCGGCGATCTCGAGCACTTTCCGGTCCGACTCCCTCAGAAGCCGCTTCGCTTCTCCGATCCGCACGTAGGTCAAATATTGGATGAAAGAAAAACCGGTTTTTTCTTTGAAAATCCGGCTGATATAATGCGGACTGAGTGAAAACGTCTCCGACAACTGAGCTAAAGTAAGAGGGCGCATGTAGTGCGTGCTGATATAGGCGGCAATGTCCGATATTTTCCGATGGATGGGCGGATCGGATTCGGAGTCGTCCTCGGCGTAACGTTCCAGACAACGGGCCAGAAACAGCAACACGTCGATCGCAAGCAGCTTCACCTGCAAAGCATGCGCGGTTTGCGGGTGTTTCAAGTCCCGGATGATCCGGTATACGATCCCGTCCAAGACGAGCTGCTCCTCCGGCTTCGGGCGAAACGTCCGTATCCCGCGCAAATAGGGATGGAGCAAGATCTCGTCGTAGGACTCGCCGATCGTTTCCCGGAACAGCCGCTCGCTGAATTCAATTAGAAACCGGTCGTGATGCGGAGTGCCCGCGGCTAACGTCCGATGCAGCTCGTATTTCGGAATAAAGACGATATCGCCTTTCCGGAGCTGGTACAGACGGTCTTTAATGAAATAGTTCCGCTCCCCGGACATGAGGTAATACAGCTCGAACGTGTCGTGCATATGGTTGTCCGGCATATCGAATGCTCCGAAATATTGCGAGTAGGCGATAAGCAGCTCGGCTTCCTGCAGCTTGTAATGTTGGGCCTGTATGTTCAATACCGCTCCTCCTTTCCTCTTACTGTAGCATCCCTCCCATAGAAACGACAACAAAAATTGCAAGGTTTATTGCAATTTAAGCAATAATCCATGCAGAACCCTGCATTCTTTATCAGGTAAAATCGGTATAGATTCAAAATGAATCCACTTCGCAATAGTTGCGAGAGGAACGGTCACAAGGGGTATCGGTTCATCCATTAATCAAACAAAAGGGGAGTCCGCAAATGAACAATCGAGGAAATCGTACAGGGAGAGCGGCTGTCGGAGGAATGACGGCTATGGTGATCGCTTCCATGTTGGTATTGTCAGGATGCGGTGGAGACGCGGGCGCGCCGGCCGGTCCGTCCAAAGATCAGCCAAACGCGGGGGAACAAACGACGAAGCCCGGCGCGCCGGCGGTCGATACGAGCCCGGTTACGCTGAAAGTGTTTTTCGGCACAGGGTTCGAGGACAAAGATATTCAAAACCTCATTGCGGACCCGGTCAAAAAGAAATTTCCGTACATCTCGATCAAGACGTACAGGCCGGGGCAAGGCACCAGCATCCAAGAGCTGATTGCCGCAGGGGACACGCCGGACATCGTCTTTACCTGGAACGGAGATCTCGGCTTGTTCAAGGAGCTCGGTCTGCTGGAGGATATGAGCGGGCTCTCTTTGAAGCATGGCATCGATATTAACCGGTTTGAGCCGGTCGTCCTCGATGCGATCCGCTCCATGTCGAATAACAAGGAACTGGCGGCGCTGCCGTTTGCGGTTAACTTTAACGCGCTGTATTATAACAAAGATATTTTCGACAAATTCGGCGTTGCCTATCCGAAAGACGGCCTGACCTGGGAAGAGCTGATTCCGATGGCGGAGAAGCTGTCCCGGATCGAGGACGGAACGACTTACCGCGGGCTGGACCCGGAAAATATTAATCGGATGTCCATGCCGCTCTCGCTTACGATGGTGGATGCCAAGACGAATAAAGCGTCCGTTAATAACGAAGGCTGGAAGTCGGTGTTCGAGCTGGCCAAGCGGATCTGGTCGATACCGAACAACAAGCCGGGAACGTTAAACGCCACAGGCCGGACGCAGTTTATGAATGACAAAAACGTCGCTATGCTGCCGGTGCAAAATATTTTGAATCTGGGACTCGAAGCGGCGGCGGCCAAAGGCTTGAACTGGGATATGGCGCAATACCCGAGCTACAAAAACAGCCCGAACGTATATGGTCATGTGGATACGCATATTTTCTCCGTAACGAAGCCGAGCAAATACAAGGATCAGGCGATGCAAGTATTAAGCGTAATTACGTCCGATGAAGTGCAGCTGCTAAGCACCCGCACGACGGCCAGACTGTCGCCGCTGAAAAATACCGAGCTGAAGAAGCAGCTTGGCGCGGACATGGCTTTCCTGAAGGGCAAACATTTGGAGGCGATCTTCAAAAGCACGCCGGCCCCGGCACCAACCTTTTCGTTGTACGAGTTCCAGGCGCGCGCGATCGTCCAGAAAACGTTTCAGTCGTACTTTGACGGTACGGATCTGAATACGACGCTGCGCGATGCGGAGATGCAAGTGAATCAGATGCTCGAAGCCAGCGTAAGAAAATAACCGTCCCTTCTGAAAAGTCCGGAAACTGCCGATTCTCGCAGCAGCTCCGGACTTTTTAGGTCCCGGATCGCCTCGTTACGACACCAGCTTCAGCCCGACAGCCGCACCCAGCACCATTGTAATAAATAAGATCCGTTTGAAGTTTTTCGGCTCCCCGTACAGCATCATTCCGAGAATCGCCCCTCCCGAAGCTCCGATTCCGGTCCAGATCGCATACGCCGTCCCCATCGGCAGCGTAGTCATGGCGATCGCGAGAAACAGGAAGCTCGCCCCGAACCCTGCGGTCATCAGCATAAAAGCAGCCGCATTGCGATCTTTATGAAGCTTGTTGATCATCGCAACGCCGAACATCTCAAAAATTCCGGCAAGAATCAGAAATACCCAGTTCATGCGGCATCCGCTCCTTTCTCTTTACTGTCGCCCGTTACCAGCTTCAATCCGATGACACCCGCCAATAACACGACGATCAAGATCATTTTGGCCACTTTAAACGGCTCGCCGAAAAAAAGGATTTCGGAAAGCACAGTGCCTGCGGTTCCCATCCCGACAAAAACGGCGTATACGGTGCCGACCGGAAGATGACGCCCGGCCATGATCATCATATAAAAGCTGACGATAATCGCGACGATCGTCCCGGCCCATTCCAGCGCGCTGTCCGCATGCTTCAATCCGATCACCCAAAATACTTCAAAAAAAGCGGCTATAAATACTTTGACCCAGTTCCTGTTCATGTTGTTCGCCTCCTTATGGTAGTATAGACCAGAAAAACAAAAAACCCGGGAGATAACCGCATTCGAAATTCGAATGCAGTTATTCTCCCAGGATTTTATCCTTCCGTGGCACAGCGGTGAAGCTGCGAGTTTTCCCTCGGACCTGACCAGACGAAGCTGCGGAACCCTAGAAAACTTAATATGAACTTGCTTCTCATTATACACACTTCCGGGGGAAGTTCAATAGAACAATGGAAGGAATACCGTCCTTTTCTGTTCATGGAAAATGGACTTGCCTTTAGACATACTTCCAGTGAAGCTTCTTGCTTTTATTTCAATCAAGCGTGGTTCATTGTGGTATAATAGAATGAATTTATCCGGCCTGAGGCCGGCAGAGGAGGCGGCAGCCAACGTGAAACCGATTCCCGATCATTTGGACCACTGCCTTTCGATCTTGTTCATCGGTTACAATCCGAGCGTACGTTCCTCCGAAACCGGTCATCATTACGCGAATCCGAGCAACCGGTTCTGGAAACTGATCCACGAAGCCGGACTCACCCCGCGCAAGTATAAGCCGGAGGAAGACGGTGACCTGCTGAAGCTCGGTTACGGGTTCACGAATATCGTCGCGCGTCCGACGAAGACGGCGGCCGAGATTACGAAGGAAGAATACAAGGCCGGACGCTTGAGGCTGATGGAGACGATCCAGCGTTACCGGCCCAAGGTTGCATGTTTCGTCGGCAAAGGCGTATACGAGCAGTACAGCGGAAGGACCGGAATCGAATGGGGGCCGCAACCGGAATCGCTCGTTCCGAACGTCGTGGAGTTTGTCGCCCCGTCGTCCAGCGGACTGGTCCGCATGAGATCCGAAGAGATTACGGCCATTTTTCGCCAACTGACCGTTTATTTGAAGGAAAGCACGGGTTAAGGAAAGGCGGACGCGTTATGATCATCGGAGTTGTATCCGACACGCACTTGACCGGACGCAGCCGCAAGCTGCCTCCCGATCTGATCGAAGGGCTGCGCCTGGCAGACGCGATCCTGCATGCGGGCGACTGGATGACGCTGGACGTATATGAGGAGCTGTCCAGAATCGCTCCGGTGCAAGGGGTAGCCGGCAACGGCGACGGCGAAGAGATCATCCGGCATTTCGGCATGAAGCGCGTCGCGGTCTGCGAGGGCATCCGGATCGGCATCGTGCACGGCCATGAAGGGCCGGGGCGAACGACGCCCGAACGGGCGAGGCGGGCGTTTCTCGAAGATCCGCCGGACATCGTCGTATTTGGTCATTCCCATATTCCGCTGAAGGAGCAAGCGGGTTCCGTGCTGCTGTTCAATCCCGGTTCGCCGACGGACAAGCGGCGTCAGCCGTTATACTCGTACGGCCTGATCCATATTGGTGATGGGGAGTTTACCGCAGAGCACCATTTTTTTTCGTAAGCGAAGCTGACATCACATTCTAGAGAAGAGGCGCTATCATGGAAATTGTTCACTATTCGAAGCCGAGTCCGCAAAAGCGTGAGGGAGAAGACGCACTGATTCTCAATCCGTCCTGCGGCATCTATGGAGTGCTTGACGGAGTTACGCCGATGGCATCTTTTACCGACGAGAACGGTCATAACGGAGCTTATCTCGCCGCCAATTTATTCAAAGCCGCGCTGGAGAGAGAACATATCGAAGGAAGCTTGACCGAAGCGATCGCCGAAGCGAACCGCGAGCTGAACCGCAAGATGGTATCGTACGGAGTCAACGTCCGGATTAAGCATGAATTGTGGTCGACCTGTCTGTCCGTCGCTCAGGTTACGGGGGAAGGGATTCGATACGCCCAGCTCGGCGACAGTATGGCGGTTGCTCGTTATGCGGACGGCAGCGTCAAGGTGCTGACGGAAAACCGGGTAAGCGGAATTAGCGCAAGAGCGAAAGCGAAGCGCGCGCGAGACCGTCAGAACGGGCTTCACGTTGAAGATGAAAGCTTTTTCGAAGAATTGAACAACCGTATGGCGTATCATCGGGGCATGGCCAACACGCCGGAAGGATACGGCGTCGCCAACGGGATGGCGGAAGCGGCCGATTACATCCAAACCGGCCTCGTACCGCAAGAAGGGTTGACGCATCTGCTGCTCATCTCCGACGGCATGTTCCACCCGGACTATCCGCTGGACAAAACGATGGAGCTGCTGCTGGAACTGGGCTTTGACCGTTACGTCGAACAGGTGGAAGCAGCCGAGCAGGCGAAACAAATGCGCCCCGACGACCGTTCCGCGGTTCTGTTTCGTTTCTGATAGGGGTTCCGGAGGAGAAAACAGCGGAGGAGGAGATGCGGATGAACCCGGACTTCATTAAGCTGAAGCCGCTGGAGGGCGAATTAAAGCTGTCGCACAAAAAGAGGCTGTTCGGCATCACGGTCTCGACGAAAGAAGTGGTGCTTCACAAGCCTCATGCGAATTATTATTTGCATTTAAGCGATATTGTCAGCATTACGCCCTTCGAATCGAAGCAATCGCCGAATCTGCGATTCGTAAACAAGCAGGCTTCCCAGCAAGAGATCGTTCAAGAGTCGGACGGTCCCCCGCATTACAACGTGTATGTGAAGCAGGCGACCCTCCATAACCGGAGCGGGTTATTCCCGCTGGGCAAGATGCGGTTTATTATTCCGATCCATCACGATCTGATGCAGGTGATCGCACAATTCGGCAAATGGGACGTAGCGCTGGATATGTAAAGATTCGCGGCCGGGTTTAAAAGGTGCCGTCCAGCTCTGCGGTCTGGAGATTAAGCGTCCAGCTCCAATACGCGCTGCCACATCGCTTCGTCGACCGGAATACCGTCTCTCATATTCCGCTCTCGGACCCGCAGCGTCTCTTCGCCAGGGTAGCGGGCTTTGCCGCCGCCTTCGTCAGGAGTCGCCTGATGCAAATCTTCGATCATCTCGTTGATTTTATCGCGAAGCGCGCTTTGATCCGGCAGCTTGCGCGTATCGATTGCGAGAAACAGCTGGGAGAGGTTGCGTTCCGCACCGAGCTTGCCCATATCCATCGAGGAGTTTCCTCCGGACAACATCGTAACGACCAGATCGAGTACGAACGATAAGGCCGAGCCTTTCCAGAAGCCGATCGGCATCGCTCTGCGGGTCTCCATAATAGCGGCCGCATCTCTCGTCGCGTGGCCGTCGCGGTCGAAGCCGCCGTCTACGGGAAGAGGCTCGCCGCTTTTGGCGTGGATACTCATCTTGCCGTAGGAAAATTGGGACATGGCAATATCCAGCACGACCGGTCCTTCTTCGCGGGGCACGGCGATGACGACGGGATTGTTGCCTAGCTTATTATCCTTGCTGCCCCACGGAGGCATGTTCGGGATCGTATTCGTCCAGCATATGCCGACGCAGCCGGCCTCCGCCGCCTGCCAGCCGTAGCTGCCCGCACGCATCCAATGGTTCGTGTTGCGGATCGCCACGCAGCCGATCCCGTGTTCCTGCGCGAGCTCGACCGCCCTTCCCATCGAGAAGTGGGCGTTCAGGTTGCCGGGACCGGATCGGCCGTCCCATCTTTCTACGATACCGATCCGCTCCAGCAGCTCCGGTTCCGCTCCCGGCTGAACATAACCCTTCCGGATAAAATCGATGAATAGCGGAAAACGGTTCAAGCCGTGGGAATAAACGCCGTCCCGACTCGCCTCGGCGAACAGGCTCGCGCAGAGCCCGGCCCGCTCGGGGGGAAAGCCGTTTTTGATCAGCACAGAACGAAATCGTTCGGTCATTTGTTCGAACGGAATACGCATGAGGACCAACTCCTTAGTCACGTTGATAGTTTCCGATGCACGATAAGTATACCAGACTATCGGGGCGGAGTAGAGAGGAAGGAACCATTTCGTATGAAGCGACGGGGCGAGGGAAGAGGCAGTGACCCGCAGGATGATCTGCGAGGAGTAATCCGAACGGATAAGATTTCCGCAACCAAACTATATGACAATAATCGTAGTTGCTAATCAGAGAACGGAGTGTGCTAGAAGATGAACCAAGAACGACCTGAAGCGATTCCGTATATTCCGCTTACGATGCAGCGTCCGAATTTAGCAGAGATTCCGGACGCGCCGCTGCCTGCCGGTTACGAGGTGCGCACATTCAGACGCGGGGACGAGACGGCTTGGGCGCGGATCGAATGTGCCGCCGGGGAATTCAAAACCGAAGAGGAGGCGCTTCAACATTTCCGCAAAGAATTTGGCGAACATCTTGCCGGGATGGAGGAGCGCTGCCTGTTCATTGCAGATGAACACGGCGACCCGATCGGGACGACTACGGCCTGGTACGGAGAGTTTCAAGGGGCGGTCATCGGCCGGATTCATTGGGTAGCGGTCGTCCCCGAGCATCAGGGGAAGAAGCTGTCGAAGCCGCTGCTGTCGCAGGCGCTGAGAACGATGGCGAGGTTTCACGAGCAGGCGTATCTAACGACGCAAACGACAAGTTATAAAGCGGTAGGCATGTACTTGAACTACGGATTTATCCCGGTATTTGAGAACGAGAAATGCGAAGAAGGCTGGCGGATGATCGGACAGCTGCTGAACAGAACGATCGATACCGGCCGCGCAACATAAGCTGGAATTGGCGTTATTGGAATGAGGTCTAACATGAAAAGCAAATGGTTTGTTATGGCCAGCATCGTCTTGGCTGTGCTGGTTTCTTCGATCGACTCGACGATTACGAACACGACCGTTCCCCATATCGTTAAGGAACTGGGCGGATTCGAGCTGTACGCGTGGAGCTTCGTCGCTTATATGATTACTTCTACGGTGCTGACCCCGATTGCAGGCCGGCTCTCGGATATATTCGGACGGAAAAAAGTGTTCGCCACCGGCATTGCCGTCTTCCTGATCGGCTCGACGTTGTGCGGCAGCGCGGATACGATGCTGCAGCTGGTGCTGTTCCGCGCCGTTCAGGGGATCGGAGCCGGCATTATGAACCCGTTTCCGGCGATCATTGCAGGCGATCTGCTGACCGTAGAGAAGCGGGGGACGGTACAGGCGCTGTTCTCCGGCATGTGGGGCATTTCCGCCGTCATTGCGCCGCTTCTCGGTGCCGTATTCGTGGAATATGCGAGCTGGAGATGGATTTTCTACGTGAACATCCCGGTTTGTCTATTGGCGTTGCTGCTGCTTATCCCGTATAAGGAAAAATATGAGCCGAAGCGCGCTCAGATCGATTATTGGGGAGCGGCGTTATTTACAGGGAGCATCAGCCTGCTGCTGCTTCTGACGGTTGTCGAAACGAACCTGGTCATCTATGCTGCGGGCGGAATAATCCTGTTGATCGGATTTGCCGCTTGGGAGAGGAAGCATCCGTCGCCGCTTATCCCGATGACGTTATTCCGCAACCGCAACGTGGCATGGATGATCGCGAATTCGTTTCTCGCCTGCGCTTCGTTATTCGGCACCTCCAGCTACGTCCCGCTGTTTATGCAGGAAGTGGGCGGGTACAGCTTGTTCGAAAGCGGGCTTCCGCTGCTTGGCGAAGCGATCGGCTGGATGCTCGTCTCGGTGCCGGCCGGACGCTGGGTCATCAAGTACGGGTACCGCAAGCTGCTGATTTATGGCAACGCGCTGCTGGTCGGATGCGGAATCCTGGCTGTTTTCTTGAACGAGAACAGCGGATTTTGGTACGTTTTTTCATTCATGTTCGTAGAAGGTTTGGCATTCGGCCTTATTTTTACCGTAACGACGATCGGGGCTCAGGAGCTGGTCGGCCCTCATCAGAAAGGCATATCGACCTCGATGCAGTTTTTCTCCCGCAACATCGGGGCGGCTGTCGGCACTACACTGATGGGGGCGTTTCTAACCAAGGCGCCCGAAACGATGACCGGCATTCATCAATTGCTGATGTACGGGTTCTGGATGACGCTCATCGCATTCGTCAGCTGTTTGTTCATTCAGTCGGTACGGGCGGTTCGGACGGAAGAGCGAGCGATGTGAAAAAAATAAAACCATTCTCCAAGTGTTTACGTATACAACAGTGAGAACCGTGTAACGTAGACAGGAGGGTGAGAAATGTTCAAAAGACTGCTGTTATTTTCACTTATACTAGGCGTCCTCTCCGGCTGCTCCTTGCTGGACAGCGTGAATCAGTCGTTGGATTATACGAAAGAAGCCGGCACCTTTATCCAGGAAGCCTCGCAGTTCGGCGGCTCGGTCCAGGAGCTTGCGCAGCAGGCGGCCGCCAGCACGGAGGCGAAGGAGAAGCTGACACAGGAACTGGAAGCGATGAAGGCGCGGATCACGGAGTTTAAAGGAATCGAGGCTCCGGCTTTTGCGAAGACGATTCATGAGAAGCTTGTCGGACTGAACGATACGCTGCTGACCGATATTAACGGTTATTTGGCGCAAATCCAAAATGGCGTTACCAGCCTGCAAAATTCCAATATCGTCCAGACCGTCAATAAAATTAACGAAACGATGGACATGATCCAAAATTTGCAGCCGTAGCGATTGCTGCGCACCTGCTGCCGGAAGCTTATCCCATCTAACCTGAGCGAACCCTGACCTGAATAGGCAGGGTTCTTTTCTATGTTTCCCGGCCGAGTGCCGGAGTGCAAAAAAAATGAACGATTATCCAACACGAAGTGCAAAAAGAACGATTTATCCTCCAAAGCTTTTCGCCCGGCTCCCGCGATAAAATTACGGTAACAACGCGAGTTGTAAGCGTTTGCGAAAAGAGGGAGAGCATGAACCTTATCACAAAGGAGTCTAAGAAAAAGATGAACAACGCAGCACGAAGAAGCTTTTCCATGATCGGTCTGATCGCGGTAATGCTGGTAACCCTCCTTATGTCGGCCTGCGGTGGAGCGGGCAAGGAAGCGGCACCGCCGGCGGGAACGACGCCGGAGACGGTTAAGCCGAAAGCCGAAGATCCGGCATCGCTCAAGGGCGAGGTTATCTGGCAATACCCGAACACGACTTGGCCCGAAGCCGACATCAAAAACATGATCGCCGACTTCAACAAAAAGTATCCGAACATTTCCGTGAAGCCGGTGCTCGGTCCGCTGGAGCCGATGATTGCCGCCGGCAACCCGCCGAACGTGGCGACGAACAACCGTCTGGAAGCGAACTGGATTATGGACGGGCTGTTTGAGGAATTGACGCCTTACATCAAGAAAGATCCCACCTACAAGCCGGAAAGCCTGTTCCATCAAGTGCTTTACGAGATCCCGCAATTTGAGAAAGGCCAATACGGCCTCCCGATGTATTCGAATCCGACTTACGCCCTGATCGTCAACAACAAAATTATGAGCCAGTACGGGGAGAAATCGATTCCGAAGCTGCAGGGGCTGAAGGATACCGACGAATTTTTCAAAAAGTTCTGGATCATGAAAAACGGCGAATACGAAATGACAGGTGAAAATCCGCTGTTTTATTACGGCATCCTGTCCGGGCTGTTCTTCGTCGCTTACTTGAACGGAGCCGACCCGTCCACGTTCTGGAATCCGGAGACGAAAAAAGTCAATTTCAACGATCCGAAAATCGTCGACGCCCTCGACTGGCTGTATACATTCAACCGGGACACGATCAATCAGCAGGCGTACACCCAACTGAAAGCCCAACTGCCGAAAAATACGCATCCATTCGTCGCGGAGAAACAAGCGATGATGGTCGTCACGTCCAATCAGGTGAAAGATTTCCGCAAGGCGAAGCCCGATCTGGATATTACAGTGCTTCCGGCTCCTCAGGCGAGCTTGTGGAACGGCGGCTCCAACCTTGCGATCGTGAAGGCCGGCAAGGACAAGGACGCTGCGTGGACGTTCATCAAATGGATGACCTCTTCGGAGGAGGGGGCGGAATCGTTGTATAACCGGCTTGGCTTACTGACGCCAATGAAAACGAGCAAATTTTTGACGGAGCAAAGCAAAAACGATCCGGATCTGAAAGTGTTCCTTGAGATTAACGCTCAAGCGAAAAAATGGATTCCGCAGTTCCCGGTCGCTTACGACACGGAATACAGAAAGCTGTTCCCGGACTTCCAGGCCGGCAAAATTACGGCCAAAGAAATGATGGACCATGTCAACAAGGAAGTGCAGAAGCGGATCGACGATTTCTACGCAAGCAAGAAGAAGTAAGGCGGTACGAGCGGACGGTTCCCATGAAACGGAGCCGTTCGCCGATCTTTCAACGATTCTGGAGGAGGAACGATCATGAGCCAAGCCGATCGCCACAGTAAGGATCAACCGGAGAAGCTGCAGCAGGAGGCGTTCACGAAGGAGAACGCCGATTGGACGGACCCCGGCCATATCGCGGCGCAGAAGCTGAGCCGGCGCAGGCTGCTCGCCTCGATCGGGGCGGCCGGCGCCGCCGCCGTCGTATACGGAACGACATATGGAATGGCCAACGCAGGCAGAGGCGGGAAGGACGACCCGGGTGTAATTGATGCCGTATACGGAGAGAGCCGGATCAACCCGAGGCCGCCCAAACCTCCGAAACCTTCGGTTCCCCCGCAGGAGCTGGCCTGCTGCGATTTTGTAAAAACGACGCTTGCCGGGCTTCGCGCCTTAAGCTCTCCCAGCCCTGACGTGGTTTATTATATGACCGACCCGGGGATGGAAGGCTCGTTGCTGTACGATCCGTCCGACACCACGTCGGCGGACAATACGGGGCTTGTGGTCGTCTCCTCCTCCGGAGCCCGCTTCAAGCGGATTGTCGAGGATGGCCGCTATAACGTCAGATGGTTCGGAGCGAAGGGCGACGGAGTCACCGACGATCTGGACGTGATTCAGGCGGCCATCGACGTCGTTTATGCGCTGGGCGGCGGGACGGTTTATTTTCCGAAAGGCACGTACATCGTCTCTCCGCTGCTGCAGACGCGGCGGATCGTCCCGAAAAGCAACGTTCATCTGCTCGGCGAAGGGACGAACTCGGTCATTAAGGTGAAGGACGACACCGGCGACTATTGGACGATCATCGGCAATTTCCAGACTTGGCCCAAGGTGAGCAATGTATCGATCCGCGGCCTGAAGTTCGATCAAAACCCGAGCGGCAATACGACGTGCAATATCGATCATCGCCGGACGGACTACTATTGGACGCAATTTTGCATCAGCCTGTTCGATTACGAAAACATCGCGATCGAGGATTGCACCTTCGATCCGATCTGCGGCTGGAATACGGTCGTGCTTAACAATGCCGCTTCGCGCAACGCGATCGTCAACAACTGCACGTTCCGCTTCGTCCATGCGAGAGGCTATGACGGTTACGATAATTCGGCCGTTTATATGAACGGCTGGTCGCATGTCGTCACGAACTGCCGCTTCTATGCCGCTCCCGGAGAAAAAGCGATGGGCGCCATCGAGACGCATAGCGGCAAAAGCGTCGTCTCGGGCAACGTCTCGGACGGATACGTTACCGGCGTCCATATCCAGTCGAGCGAGACGAGCGGCGACGGGGCGGACATTACCGTCTCGGGCAACACGTTTACGAACGCCGTGCATGCGATCCAGTTTTGGCCGTATAAGCAGTATTCGCTCAAAAATGTGACGGTGACGGGCAATACGGTCAGTTTGGCCAACGCGAGACAGCAGCGCAGCATGATGGTCGGGATCGGGGCGTTCCCCGGCGCGTTGCCCCCGGATCACACGGGAACGTTCGAGAACATTGCGATAACCGGCAATACGATCATCTGCGAGGAGGAGTTCGTCAAGCGGGATAACGTGCTGGAGGGATTCTGCTACGGCATCGGCTTCGTCCGCGAAACCGACGTCAAACATATCGTCATCGCGGGCAATATCATTAAAAACGCGCCGATCGCGGCGATCCATATCGGCAATACGCCGAAGTTCGGCACGATGTCGAACATTCAGATTACGGACAATATGATCGTGAACGCAGGTCATTATCCGGCGGGCAACGAAGCGTACAAAGCGGCGATTCTGCTTCGTTCGACCGTGGCCGGAGCGAAAATATCCGGCAATACGATCCGCGAAACGTATGCGACGTCGCGCGGTCTGTACTCGATCCGGCTGAACGCCGCAGACGGAACCTTTGCGGACGTGGAAGTGACCGACAATGTCATTACGTCGGTTCAAGGCGGCTTATGGCTCGATCTGCACGCCTCGGTTCGTACGAACAGCGCCGAGAAACATCTGAAATTTACGGATCGCGCTTTCGACGACCCGCTGCTGCCGGCAGGTACGACGTATCAGCCGGGGACCGTCGTGCTGGCGACAGGCAGTACTATCGTTCCGGGTCTGACACCGGCGGGCTACCGCATCTTGAACGGGGGCACGTTCGGCACGCTAACCGGCGTAACGGCGACCGGGACGGCGGGCTCGTACAAAGTAACGGTGAACGATTCGTCCCAGCTTCGGGTCGGGCAATGGATCAAGATTGCCACAGGAGACCAGACGCGCCGGATTAACCGGATCGCCGGCAACGAGCTCCGGATCAATGCGCCGCTCTCCGTCGCCGTGGCGTCTCCCAGCGCCGTACTGTACGTTCCGCCGGTATACGAGCCGTTCGGCCATACCGGTAAGCTGCCCGCTATCGCCGATACGTCGGGGCTGTCCGTCGGCCAGCTCGAAACGGAGCTGAACGCGCTGAAGCAGGCGATGCGGGATTTCGGCATCATCAACGTGTAAGGAAGGAGTCGCTCCCTATGGCAGGAGTATCCCTGCGCAATCTGTATAAAACGTATGGCAAAAACAGCCCGTATGTCGTAAAGGACGTCAGTCTGGATATCGAGGACGGGGAATTTATGGTATTCGTCGGACCGTCCGGCTGCGGGAAATCAACGACGCTGCGCATGGTGGCCGGTCTGGAGCGGGTAAGCCAAGGCGAAATCTATATCGGCGACGAGCTGATGAATCATGTGCCTCCGAAGCGGAGAGATATCGCGATGGTGTTTCAAAACTATGCGCTGTATCCGAATATGAGCGTCTTCGAAAATATGGCGTTCGGCTTGCGGCTCCGCAAAACGGAGAAGCATCTGATCGATTCGTCGGTGAAGCAAAACGCACGGACGCTGGAAATCGAGCATCTGCTGGAGCGGAAGCCCCGGCAGCTGTCCGGCGGCCAGCGTCAGCGCGTCGCACTGGGGAGGGCGATCGTCCGGCACCCGCAAGTATTCCTTATGGACGAGCCGCTGTCCAACCTCGACGCCCGTCTGCGCGTGCAGATGAGGACGGAGATCGTCGAGCTGCACCGGAGACTGGGGACGACGATGATCTACGTCACCCACGATCAGACGGAAGCGATGACGATGGGAAGCCGGATCTGCATTATGAAGGACGGCGTCATCCAGCAGGTGGGTGTGCCGGAAGAAGTATATATGCGGCCGGCCAATATGTTCGTGGCGAACTTTATCGGTTCGCCGCCGATCAATTTTATGGACGGACGGCTGAAGCCGGGCAAGAGCGGCGGTCTCATCTTCGATACGCCCCGCTTCGCGCTGCCGGTGTCTCTGGAGAAGAGCAGGCGGCTGCTGGAGATGGGGTATCTGGATAAAGCGGTCGTGCTCGGCATCCGGGCCGAATATGTGCAATGGCAGGAAGCGGATGCCGGCGAGAGCCAGCCCGGGGAGGCGCCGATCCGCGGAGAAGCTTATTTCAGCGAGCTGGTCGGGGCGGACCGGTTCATCCGCGTGAAGGCCGGCGACGACAAAATCGTGGCCAGAGCAGCCGCTTACGATCGGGTCGCAGAAGGGACGAAGCTCCTTTTAACGTTTAATCCGAACTACACGCTGTTTTTCAATCGGGACACACAGCAGTTGATCGTTTAAGGGGTTCCCCTGACAAGAAAGCGGAGAATACCGTAAATCGGCCCCGCTATAGGGGAGCTGCTTCATAAGGCACAAGGGTGGAGAGGATTGTCGATGGGAACGAAATCTGGAAGTGCCGTGAAGCTCGCGCTGGCGGGAGCGCTGCTCCTGGTGCCGTGCGGCAGCCTGTTCGCCGGCGGCACCGCAGCCGATTCCCGGCAGGACGGCCGTACGGTCAGACCGCCGGTCGAACGGTTGTCCGAAGCGTATGCGTCGTTATACTCGCAGACGCTTCTCGAGTGGATCGAGAAAGGGTGGAAGGATGCGCTAGCCGACGCCCCCCGTGCAGCGGCTAACCGCTTCTCGGCGGCGTCTTCCGGCGTCTCGGTCCGGTCGGACCGCTTGCTGGGCAAAACGGGCGTGCTCCAATTTACGCAATCCAAGGATTGGGCTGAATTCGAGATCGATGTGCCGCAGGACGGCTTATATACGATCGATTTGACGGTTTTGCCGCTGGAAGGGACGCTTGGCCCCGTTCAGATCGGGGTGAAAATCGACGGTGCATTTCCTTTTGCGGAGGCGAGAAACATCCAATTGCCGCGCACGTGGACGGAATCGGTGTATCCGCCTGCCGTCAATGAGCATGGGGATCAGATCCGTCCGTCGCAGCAGGAAACGTCCGAATGGAGCGTGCGGCCGCTGACGGACGCCAAATTATCCAGCCCGGGTCCACTTCGCTGGAAGCTGTCCAAGGGCAAGCATACGATCCGGCTGGAATCGGTGCTGGAGCCGTTCGCGTTGGCGGAGCTGGCCGTCAGGGCTCCCCGCCAACTGCCGGCTTACGGGCAAGTCGCGGCAAGCTGGCAGTCGCTGCCGGATAACGTCCAGCCCGGCTGGACATCCGTGATTGAAGCGGAACAGATGAGCGCCAAGTCGGACCCTTCCGTACAGGTGCAGGCAAGCAACGACAACCTTGCCGATCCCGTATCGAACGGCAAGATGATCTACAATACGATGGGCGGCTACAGATGGAGCAGGGGCGGGCAATCGGCGGAATGGACGTTCGACGTTCCAAGCGACGGCCTGTACTATATCCATTTCAAATATTTGCAAAACTTTACGAAGGACGCGATCAGTTTCCGGGAAATCCGCATCGACGGCGAAGTGCCGTTCCGCGAGCTGCAATCGTATCCTTTCCCGTATTCGCGCAACTGGAATGTGGACCATCTGAAGGATGAACAAGGCAAGCCGTACGCCATCTATCTGAAAAAAGGAAGCCACACGATGGGACTGACAGCCAATCCGTCTCCGACCACCCCGATCCGCGAGTCGATTCAGGCGATTGTGGATGCTTATCAGGAGCTGAATCGTCAAGTGGCGATGGTGACCGGCGTCAAAAACCGCAGCATGGTGGATCAGAACCGGGATTGGAACTTGTCGGAGTCGATGCCGGGTATCGAGACGCAGGTGGGCTCGCTCGCCGACCGTCTGCAGCGGCAGGTCGACAAGCTCCAGCAGCTGTACGGCAATTCGCTGCAGGGGGCGGAAGGGCTGCGCTCGGTCATCTTCGATCTGCGCAAGATGGCTGCACAGCCGGATCTGCTGTCGAAGCGGCCGCCCGAGCTGCATGCGCAAAACCTGGAGAAAATGACGATGTTTATCGACGCATTGGCCCGGCAGCCGCTGACGCTCGACCGGATCTACGTTACCTCGTCCCCGGAACAGCCTGCCAAGCCGCCGGGTACGCTGGCTGTTCTAGGCGATCTGGTGCAAAACTTTTTCCGTACGTTCTCGCCGGACTACCACTATTACGGCCGCCGCGATCCGGAAGGAATCGACGTATGGGTCAACCGCGGACGCGATTACGTAGCGCTGATGCAGCAGCTGGCGGACGAGTCGTTCACGGCGAAGACGGGAATCAAGGTCAACATTAATCTGATGCCGAACCCCGGACAGCTCATCCTGAGCAACTCCGCGGGACGCGAGCCGGATGTGGCGCTCGGGATCGCCGAAGGCACTCCGGTCGATTTCGCGATGCGCGGCTCTTTGACGAAGCTGAGCGACTTTCCGGACTATGCGGCCGTGGCTCCGCGGTTCGTACCGGGTACGCTGATCCCGTTCACGTATGACGGCAGCGTCTATGCGCTGCCCGAGACGGTTGCGCTGAACGTGCTGTTTTACCGCACCGATATTTTGCAGCGGATCGGCTTGAAGCCGCCGGACACGTGGGAAGAGATGTACAAAATGCTGCCGACGCTGCAGCAGAAAGGGTACGATTTCTTTTTCGCCAGACAAAATTATGTGCCTCTCTTCTTGCAGAACGGTGCGTCCTTTTATACAAATGACGGGTTAAGCTCCGCCTTGAACTCGAGGGAGGCGTTCAACTCGTTCAAGATGTGGACGGAGCTGTTTACGGTATACGGATTTCCGACCGAGGTGCCGAGCTTTTATATGCATTTCCGCCGCGGCGATATGCCTGTCGGGATCGCCGATTACAACGCCTACATGCAGCTGCTTGTGGCGGCTCCGGAGCTGGCGGGCTCTTGGGAGATCGCGCCGATTCCCGGCATGAAGCAGCAGGACGGGACCGTAGCCCGCTGGTCCGGCGGCAACATGACGTCCGGGATGATCTTCAAGTCGTCGAAGCGGCAGAACGATTCCTGGGAGTTTCTGAAATGGTGGACGTCGACGGAGACGCAGTCCCGGTTCGGCAACGAGATCGAGCTGCAGAACGGCGTCGAGTTTCGCTGGAATACGGCGAATGTGGCGGCTTTTCAGACGCTGCCTTGGCCGGAGAAAGACCGGGATACGATTCTTAGCCAGTGGAAGTGGTACAAGGAAGTGCCGAACGTGCCGGGCGGGTACTTCACTTCACGCGAGCTGACGTTTGCCTGGACGCGGACGGTGCTGCAAAACGGCAACTACCGCGAAATGCTCGAAAAAGCGGTGTTCCAGATCGACAGCGAGCTGAAACGCAAGCAGCGGGAATTCGGCTTCGTAAACAATCAGGGAGACACGGTGCGAAAACTGCAGGTGCCCGATGTGACGATACCATGGGAGGAGGCGGGCAAACGATGACGATTCGTTCACAACAAGGCGGTCCGCAGGTGGTTCCGTCGACGACAGGCACACGGTTGGGCGGACGCCGGGCCGTCCCGTTACAGGAGAAATGGCGCAGTCTGCTTTCCGAATTGAGGAAGAGCTGGGTGTCCTATTTGTTCGTTGGCCCCTTCTTTCTGCTGTTTGTGCTGTTTATCGCGCTGCCGACGGTAGCGGCGGTTGTACTCTCCTTTACGAGCTTTAATGCCATCGAGCCGCCAACCTTTGTCGGACTGTTTAATTACCAGGTGTTGTTTACGCAGGATCTCGTCTTCTGGCAGTATGCGCTGCCGAATACGTTTTTGTTCGCCTTGATCGTAGGCCCGGTCGGTTATGTGCTTTCGTTTATGCTCGCTTGGCTGATCGCCCAACTGCCGGACAAAATCCGGGCGTTTTATACGCTCGCCATGTACGCGCCGTCGATGACCGCCGGAATCGCCATGTCGGTCGTATGGCTCATTTTGTTCAGCGGCGACCGGATCGGTTATCTGAACAACTTTCTGCTGTCGATCGGTTACATTAACGAGCCGAAGCTGTGGACCACGTCGCCGGAGTACATTATGAAGATTATGATCGTCGTCTCGTTATGGGCCAGCATGGGCGTCGGTTTTCTGGCGATGCTGGCCGGCATCCAGAACGTCGACAAGCTGCTCTACGAGGCGGGGCGGATCGACGGAATCCGTTCCAGGCTGCAGGAGATCTGGTACATTACGATACCTGCGATGAAGCCGCAGATGCTGTTCGGGGCCGTCATGGCGGTGGTAGGCACGCTGAAAGCGGGCTCGATCAGCGTCGAGTTGACCGGCTCGAACCCGTCTCCCAATTATGCGGGGCACCTGATGATCAACCATATCGACGATTACGGTTTTATCCGCTATGAGATGGGGTATGCATCGGCGATATCCGTCGTTCTGCTGATCATCATCTATTTGTCCAGCAAGCTGTGCTGGAAGCTGTTCGGTTCGAAGGGGGAGTAACATATGGCGATGATTCCGTTCCGAAGGCGCCGGAGGTTGCATCGGACTTCCGCATTCCAGTGGGTGCTGACGGCGCTGCTTACGCTGCTGGCCGTCTTTATGCTGCTGCCGATGGTGTATTTGTTCAATCACGCGCTGAAGCCGTATCACGAGCTGTTTTTGTACCCGCCGACCTTTCTGGCGAGGCAGCCGACGCTTGATAATTTTTACGACCTGCTCCTTGTCACCAAAACGGCAATCGTACCTGTCAGCCGTTATATTTTCAACGGGGTGATCGTCTCCCTGGCTACGATTTTTCTCGGAGCTCTTCTTTGCGCGATGTGCGCGTACGCTTTGTCCAAACATCAGTTTATCGGCAAAAAGTGGATGTTCTCGGTGATTATCGTCTCCCTGATGTTCGCGCCGGAGACGGTGCAAATACCGCGATATTATGTGATCAGCACGCTGGGCATTATGAACACGTATTGGGCGCATATTTTGCCGGTGATTGCACTGCCGGTCATCGTGTTTCTGTTCAAGCAATTTATCGATTTGTTGCCGGATGAGCTGCTGGAGGCTGCGCGGATGGAAGGAGCGAGCGAGTTTGTTTTGTTCGGCCGGATCATCCTGCCGCTGTGCATGCCGGCGGTGGCGACGGCGGGCATTTTGCTGTTCCAGTCGTCGTGGGGCAATATGGAGACGTCGACGCTGTATATCGAGGACGAGACGATGAAAACATTGCCGTTTTATGTCAGCTCGCTGACGAGCGGACTCGCCAATAACGTAGCCCGTCAAGGAGTGGCTGCGGCGGCCGGACTACTTATGTTCGTTCCGAGCTTCGTGCTGTTCCTCTTCCTCCAGCGCAAGGTCATCTCGACGATGGCGCACTCCGGACTGAAATGACCGGCACAGGCAGCGTGAATACAGGAAAGGGGATGGAAAGAGCGATGAGTGGGAAGTTGGTCAGACGAAGCTTGCTAACTTTTGCGAAATTGCCGCTCTGTTTGGCGAATAACTTGTCAAAGCCGGCAAGCTCTCGACGCCAAAAAGCGTGTGCATTAGTTCGCAACAGTTGCTTGCTTGCGCTGCTCGCGCTAGTTGTCTGCGGATTGGGGAGCGGCGCAAGCGCGCGTGCCGAAGTACCGTACGGAACGTTTATATACGACTTGAGCGGCCGGGAAATCCCGGTTCAGCCGGCCTATGTGCCGGAGACGTTTTTTCACGGCGGATTGAAAAATCCCGAAGATTTGTTCATCGATGCCAAAGACCGGCTGTTCGTAGCCGATACGGGAAATAACCGGATCGTGCAGATGGACTTGCGGGGCGAGACCCGACGCGTCATCCAGCCGGAAGGGGCGGGCAAGCTGAACGAGCCGGGCGGCGTGTTCGTCAGTCCGGACGGGACGATTTACGTCGCGGATACGAAAAATAAGCGAATCGCCGTGTTCGACGAGACAGGCGGCTTCCTTCGTTCCATCGGCAGGCCGCAAGCTCCCATGATCCCGCCGGATTTCGTGTTCGAGCCTACCAAGCTCGTCGTCGACGAACGGGGATATATGTATGTCGCGACGCGCAACGGATATCAGGGATTGCTGCTGCTTGATCAGGACGGAGCGTTTGAAGGATTTTTCGGCGCGAACAAGGTTGATTTCCAAATGTCCGACGCGCTGAAACGCGTATTTTTTACGAAGGAGCAAATGCAAAAGGAGCTGCTCAAGCTGCCCGGCACCGTCTCCAACGTCACGGCAGGCCCGGACGGCCTGTTGTACACGACCTCGATGAAGGTGACGAGAGGGCAAATCAAAAAGCTGAACTACGACGGCAAAGATCTGCTCGGCGAGCAAAACTACGGCGTCAGACGGTTGCTGGCCGGCCAGCAAAAGCAATTCACCGACGTAGCGGTCGATTCTCTCGGCAACATGACCGCCGTCGACGCGTTGTTCGGCTTGTTGTTCCAATACAACTCGGCGGGAGAGCTGATGTTTGCATTCGGCAGCAAGGACGAAGGCTACGGCAAGCTCGGGCTGTTCCAATATCCGTCCGCGCTGGCGGTCGACTCGGCGGGAACGCTATACGTGCTGGACCGGACGGCCCATATGATCCAGACGTTCAAGCGTACCGAATTCGGAGCGCTCGTCCAGAAGGCGACGGATCTGCACCTGCAGGGGCATTATGACGAAAGCGCAGGCCCGTGGCGGGAAGTGCTGCATCTGAACAGTAAATACGTCAGGGCGCATCTCGGTCTGGCCAAATCGTATTACAAAAACGGAGAATATGCCGAGGCGATGCGGGCGTTCCGCGAAGGCGGCGATACCGGAGGATATTCCGACGCGTTCTGGCAGCTGCGGCTGCTCTGGATGCAGCGGCATTTTACGCAAATGGCGGCTATCGGGGCAGTCGTTCTGCTGATCGCATTCGCCGGATGGAAGCTGAAAACGAAACGGGCCCGAAGGAAGGACGGTGAACGCATTGAATCTGCAGCTTAACGACAACGAAGCGAAGCGGAGAAGACTTCCGTTCCGTATACCGTCCGTTGCCCTGTTCGGAGCATCGGGTTACACACCGGACCTGCTATCGTCCGGTTTCTGGGCGCAGCTGGCCAGGGATGTCGGCTATCAGCTCAAGCAATCGTTCCGGGTGCTGAAGCACCCTTTCGAAGTGTTCTGGGAAATCCGCTATCGTCCCGAAGGCAGCATGTGGGCGGCGGTGCTGCTGCTGGCGGCCGGCTACTCGGTACATGTGCTGTCGCAGCTGGCGACTTCTTATTTGTTTAACCCGTCAGGCGACGATATGGTGAACCCGCTTACGCTGCTGCTGCAATCGCTTCTGCCGTGGGTTACCTGGGTGTTCGCCAATTATTTGATCGGCTCGATTATGAAAGGCCAGGGCCGCTGGACCGAGGTGTTCGTCGGCAGCGCTTATGCGCTGATGCCGTTTCTGCTCCTCTCTTTGCCGCTCGCGATTTTGTCCAACATTTTAACGCTGAACGAGAGGGTCGTATACGATTTCGGCAATGTGGCGATGGTGTGTTGGACGCTATTCTTATTTTTCGTCATGGCAAAAGAAATCCATAATTACGACATCGGGGAGACGGTGCTTAATGTCATCCTGTCCGTGCTGTTTATGATCGCCATCTGGATTCTGCTGTTTATTCTGGCAGGACTTACGTTCCAGCTGTACGACTTCGTCTCCCAGATTGTGAAGGAGGTGTCGTACCGTGGTTAGACGTGCTGCGACGGGTTTGCTTATAGCCGCAGTGCTGGTTGTCGCCATATATATCGTAGTGTTTGGCGTGCCGTTCGGCCCGGCGGCGCCGGATAGCGGGGGCGAGCCGGCGACTGCGGCGACTGCGGCGAATCCCGCTTCCTTCGCAAGGATGGAATACGAGCCTGCCAGCTACCGGAAAGTCGCGGAGAACAGCAAGCTGGAACTTCACGTAAACGATGCCGGGCATATCCGGGTGTTCGACAAGCCGGGCGGACGCTTCGTCTGGCAGAGCGACCCCGATACGTCCAAGGAGCCGGACTTGAGGGGGATCTGGAAGAGCAACGCCGATTCGCCGTTTTTGCTGGATTATGCGGACAGCTCGAAGCAAACGACCGGCGTCCTGATCCAGACCGCCAATCTGAGCGACGCCAAAACGAAAACGACGGTCGAGCCGGCGGCCGGCGGTGCGAATATTACGTTTGACTTGCAGACGCTGGGCATCGAATTCAAGACCGAAATCCGCTTAAAGGACGACTACGTGGAGGTAACGATTCCGGATAGCGGCATCGTCGAGAAGACGGCCAAACAGGTCGTGTCGATCTGGCCGTTCCCGTTTTTTGGCGCGGCGCAGAAAGGCGACATCGAACAGGACGGCTATATGCTCGTGCCGCTGGAGATGGGCGCCATCGTCCCGATGAAGGAGGAGCATCAGCTGCTCTCCCGCGTATCCGCCAAGTTGTATGGCAGCGACCGGGCGATCCCGGGCCAGCCGGGATCGAATTCGATCTTCCCGGCGTTCGGGATGAAGCGGGATTCGCATTCGTTCGTCGCGATCGTCGAAGAGGGGGAATACACGTCGACCGTACACGCCACTCCTGCGGGATTGTATACGTCCTACCATTGGATCGCCCCGCAGTTCGTGTACAGGAACGAGTATTTCCGCCAGACGAGCAAGCTCGGGGCAGGCTACAAGACGGTCGAGAAGACGAGGACCGCCGACAACAGGCGCATCCGGTATTATTTCCAATCGGGCGACCAGGCGGATTATGCCGGAATGGCTGCGGATTATCGCAGCTATCTGATGGAAACCGAAGGGATGAACCGGATCAAGCCGGTTTCCGAAGCGTTGCCGCTGCTGCTGACCTTGTACGGAGGCGCAGAAGAGAAAGGGCTGTTCTCGCCGAGATTCGTCCCTGCCACTACGTTCAGTCAAGGCGGCGACATTTTACAAGGGCTGCACAGGGCGGGAATCGGCCCGATCCACGTACTGTACGCCGGCTGGTCGGCGGGCGGAGACCGGAGCGTTCTTCCCGAAGTATCGCCTGCGGAGAAAGAGCTGGGCGGCAATCAAGGCTTGACCGCCTTCATCCGGGAAGCGCAGCGGCTGGGCGACCGTGTCTATTTGCAGGCGGACTATACCCGCTCGCGGCAAAACGACAGCTTCGTCGTCTCGCGCGATGCGATGAAAGACATTAACAACAAGGCCCCGTTCAGCAAATGGCTGGGCGAGAACGAATATGTGAACCCTGCAGCCGTCGCGCTCCGGCTGTTCGGCGAACAGGTCGGGAAGTACGAAGCGCTCGGCATCGACGGACTATCATTTACCGGTCTGGAGAGCGTCTATTCCGACTATCGCGCGAGCCACCGCGCCTCCCGGGCCGATGCGGCGGCGGATTACCGGAAGCTGCTGGCGCTGGCCAAGGAGCGGCTCGGTTCGGCCGGCACGTCGGAAGGCAGCGGTTATTTGCTGGGCCATACCGACTTCATCCAGAGGCTTCCGCTCGGAGCGAGCTACGATCTCGTTGCGACGAAGTCCGTCCCGTTTCTGCCGGTCGCGATCCACGGTCTGGTCGATTATTCCGGGGGCTGGGGCAATATGCGGGAGACGGGGACGTCCGAACGGCTGCGCTCGATCGAATTCGGCGCGCTTCCGCAATATTTGCTGACTTATGAAGATCCGGTAACCTTGCGCAAGACGTCGGGCGAGTTTATCCTCAGCAGCAAGTATGACGAATGGAAAGAAACGATCGCAACCGAATACAAAAGGTGGAACGAAGCGTTAGGTCCGGTTCGCAGCGTCTTTATTACAGATCACCGGGAGCTGGCGCCAGGTGTCTTCGAAACCCGTTATGAGAACGGGACTTCCATCGTCGTCAATTACAACGACACGCCGTATGCCGGCAAAGGCGTCAGCGTGCCGGCTCAAAACTTTGCCGTCTACAGCGGCTTGGGGGGATAAGATGTTACCGGCAGCAGCAACGCGCAACAAACGTTCCCGGCTTTCGATCGAGACGCAGCAGGCGATATCCGGCTATCTGTTTCTCATCCCGTGGCTCGTCGGGCTTGGATTGTTCGTCCTGTTCCCGCTCGGATTTTCCCTGTACATGAGCTTTCAGAAAGTCCGTTTTACGGGAGACGGGATGAAGTTCGAATACAAGGGCTGGGAGAACTACTCATACGCTTTTTTGTCGGACAATACGTTCGTCACGGCACTGATCAATATCGTCAAAAATACGATGCTCGTCATCCCGATTATCGTCCTGTTTTCCTTGTTCGTGGCGATTTTGCTGAATATGAAGTTTCGCGGCCGGATGTCGTTCCGCGCGATCTTTTTCCTTCCGGTCATCTTCAGCACGGGACAGGTGTTATCGGAAATATTCAACCAGAAGGCCGGAAGTCTCGACATGCTGAACAAATACGATATCGCCGGCTTCGTCTCGGCCAACGTGCCGACCTTTTGGGCCGACCCGATCTTAACCGTGCTGAATTTGTTCGTCGTCATTCTCTGGTACTCGGGCGTGCAAATTCTGATCTACCTGGCCGGCTTGCAGACGATCGGCTCCAGTGTGTACGAAGCGTCGCTGATCGACGGGGCGACGGCCTGGGAGATGTTCTGGAAAATTACGCTTCCCGCGCTGACTCCGTTCATCCTGCTTAACGTCATCTATACGGTCGTCGACATGTTCACGGTGCCTCTGCTCAATCCGGTGCTGAACATGATCGTTACGAATATGTCCGCGCCTAATCTCGGCTACGGCTACGCCAGCGCGCAAGGCTGGATTTATTTCTCCGTCGTGTTCGCCCTGCTGCTGGTGGTGCTGGGGCTGTCGCGCAGATTCGTTCATTATTCCGGGGAAAGGTAGGGGAGCGCCATGATAGGGAGACATTGGGCGGACCGGGCGCGCACCTTGCTGCTCGGCGACCGGGAACGGAAAGGAATGATCGTGCTCGTCATCTTGTATCTCGTTCTGCTGGACATCGCGCTGATGTATTTGACGCCGTTTCTGTATATGCTGTCGACGATGTTCAAGACGACGGCCGATCTGCTCGATCCGACGATCCGGTGGGTGCCGACATCGTTCGAATGGAGCAATCTGAGACTGGCGTGGGAGGGGCTGAAATTTCCCGAAGCGCTCAAAAACTCGCTGCTTTTGTCCGGCAGCTCGGCGATCGGGCAAGTGTTATTTTGCTCGCTCGCCGGTTATGCGTTCGCCAGACTGAAGTTTCCGGGCAAAAATATTTTGTTCGCGCTGCTTATTTTCAGCTTCCTGATCCCACCGCAAACGCTGATTATTCCGCTGTACGTCCTGTTCAAAAATTTGGGACTGCTCGGCACCCATTGGGGCATTATCTTGCCCGCCCTGCTCGGGCACGGCATCCGGGGAGCGCTGTTCGTCATTATATTCCGTCAGTTTTTCATGACGCTGCCCAAAGAGCTGGAGGATGCCGCGCTGATCGACGGCGCCGGACCGTTCCGGGTGTACTGGCGGGTGATGATCCCGCTGGCGAAGCCGGCGATCGTCGTCGTATTCCTGTTTTCCTTCGTCTGGCATTGGAACGAGACGTTCATCACCGGGATGATGCTCGGGGGCAACGATATGCCGCTGTCGCTCAGCTTGTACAGCCTGAACAAAGTATTGACGGGACTGTACCCGGATGCCGAGGGCGGCAGCTTCGATCTGAACGAAACGATCCGGATGGCGGCCAGCTTTCTGATCATTATGCCGCCGCTGATCGTCTACATGATCGCCCAGCGGTGGTTTGTCGAAGGGGTCGAGCGGACCGGTCTGGTGGAATAGGGAATGAAGACATTCAAATGAATCTTAGAATCGAGGGTTAAACGATGGGTATGGAGAGAGGCAAGGTGAAATTTGCCGTCGTCGGCTGCGGAGGCATTTCGTTCAGCCATTTTATCGGGATCGAGCGGGCTCCCGAAGCGGAATTGGCTGCCATTTGCGACACAAACGAGAGCCGGGCGGCGGAATACGGCAGCAAATACGGGGTTAAAGCGTATACCGATTACGGCAAGCTGCTCGCCGACCCGGACGTGGAGGCGGTCTGCTTGTGCACGCCGAGCGGCATGCATGCCGAACAGACGATCGAGGCGGCGGAGGCGGGCAAACATGTCGTCGTCGAGAAACCGATGGCGATCTCGCTATCGGATGCCGACCGGATGATCGAAGCTTGCGAGGTGATGGGCGTCAAGCTGGCGACGATCTTTCCCAGGCGCATGTCGCCGGCTTCGCAGTTCGTCAAGAAGCTGCTCGATGAAGGCAAGCTTGGACGGCTGAGCCTATGTAGCGGCTATGTCAAGTTTTACCGGGACCAGGCCTATTACGACAGCGCCGGATGGAGGGGGACGTGGGCGATGGACGGCGGCGGGGCGATGATGAATCAGGGCATTCATACGATCGATCTGCTGCAATGGCTGGCCGGGCCGGTCGAGACGCTGCACGGCTACGCCCGGAACGTGCTGCGCGATATCGAAGTGGAGGATACGGCCGTCGTCTCGATGCAGTTCAAGAACGGGGCGCTCGGTTCGATCGAAGCGACGACGACGGCCTTCAAGCAGCCGGACCACCGGATCGTCATTCACGGGGACAAAGGGACGATAGAGCTGACCGGCGACGAGATTACGGCGCTGGATGTGATCGGGGAAACGGTGCACATTCCCGCTTTCGAGCCGTTCTCCGTCGTGCCGGACGGACATGCCGTTCAAATCCGCGATATGGCGCTCGCCATACGGGAAGACCGGCCGCCCGTCGTAACGGGACACGACGGCAAACGATCGCTAGGAATTATCCTTGGATCTTACGAGTCGCAGCGAAGTCATCGGGAAATTATTTTGATGTAACGGGGGCGCTGTCCCGGGGTGAGCCGGTTTACTTGATAATCCGATATCCCCCGGACAGCGTCTTGGCATATTCGGAAGGCGTCATATCGGTCGACTTCTTGAAATGCCGGGAAAAATAGTGGACGCTGCTGTAGCCGAGCAGCTCGGAAATTTCCGTCAAATTGTAAACATCCTCGCGGATATACATTTTCGCCCGGTCGATCTTGAGCTGGTTCAAATATTCCATGACGCCGCAGCCGACCCGTTTTTTGAACAGGATGCTGATTTGCGTCCGTCCGATCGCAAAATGGTTACACAGATGATCCAGCGTCAAATTTTCGCCGATATGCTCGTTCATGTAAGTGATGATTTTGTCGGCCATCCCGATTTCCTGCTTCTCGCGCGGAACGGGAGCAGCCGGGAGCTCCTTGTCGGCGTGGCCGGAGCGGATCAGGTGGATGAGCAGCGTCTCGAGATGCACTTTGAACAGCTGCTCGCTTCCGAAGGGGGCGTTCTCGCGGGGAGTCAGGATGCGTCCGCTGCCCGTCGGATTCGGGCCGAACGAATTCCACCCTTCCTCGATCAACTGGGCGAGTACGAACCGTTCCTTATCGGTCAGATGAAACATTTTGTTCCGCAAAAAAAACGACATCGGCTCGGAATCGCATTCGAACGTCACGACGAACACGTTGGGGGATACTTTACCGTTGCTGCGCGGGCTGTGAAATTCGTCAGGCTCGTGAAAGAGCAGATCGCCCTGCTTCAGACAGAAGTGGCCGGAGTCCGTATCCAGCTCGATCTCCCCTTTGTCGACGTAAAATATTTCCCAGAAATCATGCTTCTCGCCGGCATATTTGTAGTTTTTGGACAGTTCGAAATAGTAGCACGAGATCAACTTGCGAATGTGTAGTTCTTCTCGGATTTCGTAACGCGGGAATCGCATCGGCGAAATGGCCCCTTCCGCTGAAAACGTTTTTTTTCTTCATTTCCACATTTATCGGCAATTTCCTCTTCCATTGCAAAAATGATTGCGAGCCGGAAGAAAGTGCAAATGAATCGAATGATTGTACAAAACCTTGTGCAAAAAAGAAGCTCCATCGTCTAAAGATGGCTGTCGGATTCCAAGGTATGATTACGTTGAAACTACGACAAGAAACGGAGGCGCATCACGATGGAAATCGGCGTCGTCAATATTTTGAAAAACAACGGCAATTGCTTCGAGCATGTCAGCCAATTCGGGCTGAACGTCTGCCAGCTGATCGGATGGAATCCGGAACTGTGTACGACGGAGATCGCCGATCAGGTCGTCCGCGAGTCCGAGAAGCACGGCGTGAGAATTTGTGCGATGTGGGGCTGGGTGGCCGGTCCGGGCAAATGGAACTTTACGGAAGGACCCGTTACGTTAGGGCTCGTTCCTGAGGCATACCGGGAGGAACGGGTGCAAACGCTCAAAGGCTGGGCCGATTTCGCCAAACGGATCGGCGCTCCGGCGCTCGTCACGCATTGCGGCTTCATCCCGGAAAACGTCACCGATCCGAACTACGAAGGCGTCTTGGACGCGATCCGCGAAGTGGCCGTTTATTGCGAAAAGCTCGGCATCGGCTTCTGGTTCGAGACCGGTCAGGAAACGCCCGTTGTGCTGCTGCGGACGATCGAGCGTGTCGGCACTTCCAATCTGGGCATTAACCTCGACCCCGCCAACCTGATCCTGTACGGGAAAGGTAACCCCGTCGACGCGCTTGACGTGATCGGCGCTTATGTCCGCAATGTCCACGTCAAGGACGGGATGTACCCGACAAACGGAGACTTGCTCGGCAAAGAGGTGCTGGTCGGTACGGGCAAAGTCAATTTCCCGGCTCTGCTGACCAAGCTTCGTTCGATCGGGTACGACGGGGAGCTGATTATCGAGCGGGAAATAGCCGGCGAGGAGCAAGCCCGGGATATCCGGGCGACAGTCGATCAATTAAAGGCGTGGCTGGCCTGATCAGCCGGGAGGAGATCGGATATGAATCTGTTTACGACATTAAAGGGTTCTCTGATGGAACAATTTTTCCCGGCAGGCTGGGATCTGGAGAAAATCGACCGCTGCGCCGGATCGCCGCGGCAGGAAGCGCTTGCGCGGGAAGCGCACTGGAACGCGTCTTTCGAGCCGGTACCGTGCGCTAGCCTGGAGCAGTTCGACACGTACATGGGCCATGAGATCGCCCTGCTGATCAAGCAAACGCGCGACCGCGGAGAGAAGCTGTCGCTGATCCTGCCGGTCGGACCGATGGGGATGTACAAATGGACGATCTACTTCCTGAAAGCCTGGAACGTAAGCGCTTCGCACGTCTACGGGTTCAATATGGACGAATGGAGCGACGCGGAGGGCAACACGCTGCCCCCGACGAACCCCGGCGCGTTCCAGTACGCGATGGAAAACAGCTTCTACCATCCGCTCGGCGAGCTTACGGTACCGGAAAACCAGCGCAATTTCGCAACCAAGGAAAACTTGCCGCTGTACGCGGAGAAGATCGCGAAGCTGAGAAGCGAAGGCGCCAAGCTCGCCGTCGTGTACGGGATCGGCCGCGTATTCCATATCGCTTTCTGGGAGCCGCACTTCGCCGAAGAATACGAATCCGAGTCGTTTTGGCGCGCCGATACGCACCGGATCGCCGCCAAGCTGCATCCGCTGACGATCGAGCAGAACGCGATCACAAGCTTCAAAAGCCGCACGACGCTTGTTCCTTGTTACGCCAATACGATCGGTCCGGGCTTGTTTTTGCAGGCGGATTATGCGATCGGCGGCGCAGACGGTCTGCTCGGGCGCGGAATGATGTGGCAGGGCATGTCGCTGCTGACGACGCTGAAATACGGACCGGACCCGTGGGTGCCGTCGAGTTATATGCCGACTTTGCCGGGCAAGCTGTTTTTCCTGAACGATCTGGCAGGACCACTTGTGCCGGAATTGAATTGATCCGGCTGACAGGCCGGTCTGAGGAACGAGAGGAGTAAACCGAATGAACATATTGGCAGTAGGCGCCCATCCGGACGATATCGAGATTTCCTGCGCAGGAACGCTCTCCAAGCTGAAGGAAGACGGCCACCATATCGTAATTTGCCACGCCTGCAAAGGAGACAAGGGACATTATACGATCCCGCCCGAGGAGCTGACCGTCATACGTCGTGCGGAAGCGCAGGAGGCTGGAGCGGTAATCGGCAGCGAAGTATTGTCGCTTGGCTTCGGGGACGGCGAGCTGATCGCGGAAAGCCAGGAAAACCGGATGATTTTCATCGATCTGGTCCGGTATGCGCGCCCCGATATCGTCATTACGCATGCGCCGAACGATTATATGCCCGATCATATCGCGGTGAGCCAGCTTGTGTTTCATGCGACGTTTTTTGCTACATTGCCCTGGTTCAAGACAAATCATCCGGCCGCGGACAAAGTGCCGGGACTGTATTACATGGACAATTTATCCGGTCTCGGCTTCGAACCGACCTTTTACGTCGACGTTACCGGCCATATGGAGACGAAGCTGGAGATGCTGCGCAAGCACCAAAGCCAGCTCGTCTGGCTGAAGGAGCACGATAACGTCGATATCGTCGATTTCGTTACGACTCTTGGGAAGACAAGGGGCATCCAGGCGGGCTGCACGTATGCGGAAGGGTTCGTTCAGCATCTCGTATGGACGAGGCCGAACGCGGTCCGGTTCCCGGTCTGATCCGGGGTCATCATTTAATGTGGGGAGAGAAACGTATGTTGAAAGTGGGCTTGGTCGGCCTCGGATTTATGGGGCGGGCGCATCTGACGAATTACCGGCGCCTGGAGCAGGAAGGCTATCCGATCCGGGTGACGGCGATCTGCGATACGGACGAGGACAAGTTTCGAGGCATTTTCGCTGGGGGCAACATTCAGGTCGACGAGAGCAACCTCGCTTTGTCCGCCAGCCGCCATTACACGGACTACAGCCGCATGCTCGAGGAGGAGGAGCTGGATATCGTCGACATCGCGATGCCGAGCTACCTTCATGCGGATATGACGGTGCAAGCGATGGAGCGGGGACTGCACGTGCTGTGCGAGAAGCCGATGGCGCTGAGTACCGCAGAAGGAAGGCGGATGCTGGAAGCGGCGGAGCGGAGCGGCAAAAAGCTGATGGTCGCCCAAGTGTTGCGTTTCTGGCCCGAGTATGAATATTTGAAGGAGACGGTAGACAGCGGCCGTTACGGCAAAGTGCTGTCCGCTCATTTTTTCCGCGGCGGGAATCCGCCGCAATGGACGCACAACGATTGGATGGTGCGCACGGAGACGAGCGGCGGCGGGCTGTATGACCTTCATATCCACGATATCGATATGGTGAACTGGCTGTTCGGTAAGCCGGATTCGGTATCGACGTTGGCGCTCGACGTACTGCCGGGCAGCTCGTTCGATATTATTTCCACCCAGTACGTCTATCCCGACCGGAAGGTGGTCAGTTCGCAGAGCGACCGAACGCTGGCCGGAGAATTCGGCTTTGAGATGTCGTTCCGCGTTAATTTCGAGCGCGGCAATCTTGTTTACGAGAAGCGCGTGCTTCGCGACAATCCTGGGGACGGCAAAGCAATTGTGCCGCAGTTACCCGACGAGCCCGGCTATTACCGGGAAATTAAATATTTTGCCGATGCGGTGCTGCATGACCGGCCGATTGTGAGAGCCAAGCCGGAGGAGACGCTCGCGTCGCTGGCGATCGCCGAAGCGGAAGCGCGCTCTGCCCGGGAGGGCGGATCGCTGGTAAATATTGCGTAGATGTAAATTCGCGAAAAATCGCAAAAATAGCCCGGCCGGGGATTGCTCCGGACCGGGTTGTCTGTTATCGTAAAGAGAAAGGAGGGGAATCGCATGCCATTCAATATTGGTTGGACAGGGATCGTTCTTATCGTCTTGATCGCATTGCTTCTGTTCGGACCATCGAAGCTTCCCCAATTGGGACGCGCGATCGGGGATACGATGCGGGAATTCCGCAAAGGCAGCCGCCAGATGATCGCAGACGCCGAGCAAGAGAACGCCGACGACAGCAAGAAAGCCGAGCGCAAGCAGGTAAACTGACGGTTTGTTGAAGCCGGGAGATGACCGGACGACGGGAAATGTTTGGATGTGCATCCGGCCCGTGTCAAACGGAATGTTCTGGCGGATTTGTTTGAAACCGTTATCATGACCTATAATCTGGAAGATTTGGACTTGGACCGGACGTTCCCGCCTTTGCGGAGAAGCGTCCGGCTTTTCTTCGTGCGCTTTTTTTGCGTTTTGAACGGACCGATGGCGACGAAGTCGACCCGGTCGCGGTCCCAGAAGTATGTCCGGTTCCCGGTCGCTTTGCCGCTGCCGCTGCTGAAGGCGGTCTGCTGCTTGCTGAACGAGCCCCAGAGCGGCGCCCGGTTGTTGCCGATAAAGACGCCGCTGTTCGGTCCCATCTCATTCACCCGGATTTCCTTAAAGATGATCGCTGATTGGGGAATCGCTGCCCGCTCCTTTCGTCCGGAGTCTCCGGATGTGTGGTCAGCTACAGCTTACGCGGGAATAGGGAGCGCGGGTTGGGCGAATGATCGCATGGGGCCGAATCTCACTGCGGAGCTTTGTACGAATAACCCGAGGACGTTCGGCGGAAGCCGTCTGCGCCCGCCGGGTTGTTTTCGCGATCCGGTCGTCCGGCGCGTTTTTTTGGAGCGTCCGGGGTGTTCACGGAATCGGGAGTTTGCGGCGGTGTCTGCTTTCCCGCCTCTTTGCCCCGAAACAGCGATTGCGGATCGAATTGGACGTCGAAGTTGTTGCCGAGATTCAGTGAACCGCTCAGTTCCTCGATATCCAGGGCGTCGAGCCGGAACGTTACATTTTCCACGACGGGGTGATGAACGTTCAGCTGGCGCACGACAATATTTTGTTTTCTCGTTTCGTTGGCCAGCGACCGGACTGTCTGTTCAAGCCGTTCGATTTGTCGTTCCAGCCGGGCCAGCTCATGATCCGCACTTCCCCGGGGGTCCGGCGCCGGTTTACCGCGCTGCGCAAACCATTTGAACATGGCCATTGTCCTTTGTCCTTTGTGTACGGGATTTTAACAACTTGTCTTTAACAGTATATGGGCTGACCCTGGAAACGATGCTTGCGCTTTGCCGCGAGCACGAATAGGACAACAAAGACCGGTCATATATATGGTTTATTACGACGGAATGGAGGGAACGGCATGCCGGGAACGATTATCTTTAACGGGATCTATGTGAACGCTCAAGAGACGAACGGCGCCATCTTCGTCGGCGAAAATGCGGCCCCCGGCTGGGATTCGCACAATAAAAACCAGATGTCGATAGGCTCGATTAAGAACGGCTTCGGAGGCGGCGGCAATTTCTCGGGCAACTTGAACCTGCTGTCGGATAACGATTTCCTCGATACGCTTATTTTCGACGGATTCGAGAAGGAAGGCGGGGGCAGCATTCAATCGTAAGGAGGAGGCGGGCGGAGGCCATGCTCGATACGAAGTTTCTCGTACAGTTCGACCGGATCGTCGTGAATGCGATGGAAACGAACTCGGGCGTGTTTATCGGCACGAACCTGCAGTACGCGTGGAGCTCCCACAGTAAAACGAATGCCAGCATTACGGGCATATCCGGCGATCATCATGAAATTACGGGCAACATCAATGTGATCTATGATAACGATATGATCGACACGCCGATCGACGACCGGGACGTCGTCTTAAGCGGGCAGCAGGTGGCGAAAGCGTGCTAGCCAGGGTCTCCCGGCGGCGTCTGAGAGCGGAAGGGGGGGATGAATATGCGCCGTTCGAACGAAGAGGAAGCCCCGGCCGGACGCGCTCCGTTTGACTGGGACGACTTTCAGAACCGTTTTTTCGGCGAAGGCGGGTGGAAAGAAACGTGGAACGGCGCATCCGGGACGATTCCCTGGGTCGACCGGTACGTGAAAGGCATCCTGGCGGAAGCGGTGCCTGACTCCGCTGCGGCGAACTTCAAGCCTTCCGCCGCGCCTACCCGGCAGACGGCTGTCGCTTGCAACGTATTCGAGACGCATCGCGCCGTCATCGTCAGAGTGAAGCTGTCCGGAGGTCCGGCCTCGCGGGACGTCCGGGTGTTCGGCACAGCTTACGAGCTCCGGCTGGCCGGGTTGCCCGGAGGAGAGGCAAGAACGATCAAGCTCCCCGTGCCGGTAAGGCTCGATGGAGCCAAGGCGATCTGCAAGGAACAGATTTTGGAGGTGACGCTGCCGAAAGAGTCGGAATCGCCCGTCAGAGAGATTCCGGTCCGGTTTATGGGTGACAGCTGACCGAATCGGCTGGAGACGGGGCGGGCGAAACTGAAATCTGAACGGTCCACCCGCGAGCTGCCGGAATCCCCCGGCAGTTTGTTTTTGTTGGAGGACATGATGAGCATGAGCCCCATACCGCGGTAGGGTGGATAAGTTTTGTCCGCGATATAGGTATCGAACTCGGTTAGACAACCTAGTGAAAAAGGAAAAGATTACCTTTTGGCGAGTTTTGTCTGGAATCCCCTACCTTTCAATCCTTATTTATTCAAGGGATTCCGGACAACCTGTTTGGGTAGAAGAAGGTAACTTTTCACTTGGAACGGCCTGCTAACACTTCTACACAATGTATCGACAGCCTCGCCAGAGACTCTTAGGGTTAGAGGTAGCCTGTGCATTAAGTTGTTCGAAACGCGGTTCATGGCAGCAGTTAGAAGAAGCAATGGTTGGCAACAACACTACGAAGCACCGGATCGAAATTACGCTTCGAAACATACGAAGCAACGTTCCGAAGGTGAAATTTGGGTTCGTCTGTCCCGGCTCCTGATGCGCATGTGACCGCCTTCCGCATACGATATCCCGAGGATGTTGAATCGGATCACGGAAGCGGAGGCGGGGGACATGGCGGAAGAGAAAGAGAGGGACCCGTGCGTCCGCTGCGGACATCAGCCTGAGAAAGCCGACAAGTATTGCGTACGCTGCGGCGCACCTCTGATGAATCGCTGCACCAAAAAGAAAAGCCCTTTGCACAAGGGCTGCTCGAAGGTGAATCGCCAGGATGCGGCGTTTTGCTCGGATTGCGGATCGCCGACCGTATTTAGAGAATCGGGATTGCTGTAGCCAGCCGGCATGAACTTCCTGCGGTTCAGCCTTATTTGGCGACAAGGTCGGCTTGCCCGGCCGATTCGCGCACGAGATCGGTAAACCAGCGGCGAATCGGCTCGGGAATCTCCTTGGCTTCTTCGCCGGACAACCAGTCCATAAAATCCGAATCGTCCAGCGCCGAGCGGATTCCGGACAACCTGTTGTTGTTTCCGGTTACGTCGCCGAACCCTTGGTTATGCTTTTTGTTGCTTTGAAAATGGGACGGAAAGTTATTGCCCATATTGACGCAGGATGCGCCTTCCACGCTGCCGATCTCGATATGCCCGATCACGAAGTTCGGGGAAAACAACGAAGCGGCCATGATCTCGAGCCTCCCATCGCCCTGTTATGAGGATCGCTGCGGACGTTTCTTCTGAATATGTATGCCGCCATGCGCCTGATTGCGGGTTCCGTCAAACGAGCCCATACTTTCGCTGCCTTCCTCCCGGCTCGTTCTCCCGATAATTACATTGATTCCGGTATTAACCGACGAGCTGTCGGTCAACTCGTCGATCCGGATCGATTCGAATCGGATGCGTACCATTCGGTTTTCCCTCCCTTAATCCGAAGCATCGTTGCTCGGCTCGTTGTCTGAATCTGCAAGATCCGCCGGATCGATAGCGATATCGACCGGAGAGTCGGCCTCAAGCTTCCGAAGAAATTCGACGGTCAGCAGTCCGTCGCGTATACGGGCTTTCATACCGGTTCCGGATATGCCGGGAGGAAGCTCGACCTTGCGGTGAAACGGCCCGAAAAACCGTTCGGCTACGATCAGCTCGTCTTCCTCCACCGGATACGGACAAGAAAGGTCTCCCCGGATATGGAGCGAGTTTTTGTAAAACGACAATTTGACGGCATCCGCCTTGCAGCCCGGAAGCTCGACGATGACGAAGAGCCGGTCCGCCGTCAGGTAGACGTCCGTGCGCGGTTGCTGCGTAGGAATCAGTCCGGATATATCTTGCCAAAATTGATCGCCCAACGTCCGGTCGGCTTGGGAACGAAGCTTTTTCCAAAATTGGCGGGGGATTTCGCTCACGGCAGCCTCCTTTCAGCATGGGCCGGTTCGTACTCTTTTATTATCGTATGAGCAAAGCGGCGATCCCATGACGTCGGAGAACGGTCTCGCCCTCGGTCCGATTATCTTCAGCGGATTCCGTATGGTTTGGGGGACAAAAAACAAAACCGGAAGCACGCAACGAGCGTCTCCCGGCTTTGTTCGAACGGCAGCGGTTATACGAGTTTCACCAAGTGCACGACCTGCGCGTCCGTCCATATCCGGATCACGTGGTTGACGGAATCGTACTGTACTTTACCTTCGCCGATCTCGATTGTAGGCTCGGCCCCGAGCCCGTAGAAAATATCGTCGGCCAGCGTACACATATATTCGATCTGCTCCTCGCGATCGAGTTCCTCCCAGTCCGCCCGCTCCATAGCAAACGATTCGTAGCAATTGTCAATTTGTCCGAGAGCATGTCCCAAATCCCGTACGATGTCGCGGTATTCGCGATTGAACCTGACGCCCATAAGCTGTTCACGACCTTTTGTTTTCACATTTAGCTATATCTTACCAGATGCGGCGTGGTGGAATCCAGCAGGCGACCGAACAAATTGATCGGCCGGATCGGTACAGTGGAACGGAACCTTCCGATTCTGTTAAAATTGGATCAATTGCAAGCGAATGAAGAAAGGAAGGTTCCCGTATGAAGGCTGAGGCCAAGCAGTTTTTGCTGGACTTGCTGTCGACTCCGTCCCCCTCCGGTCAGGAATGGGAGATACAGCGGAAATGGATGGATTACGTAAGACCATATGCGCAGGAAATCCGGACAGATATGGCGGGCAATGCGATTGCCGTTCTGAACCCGGAGGCGGAGTTCAAAGTGCTGATCGCCGGACACTGCGACGAGATCGGGCTGATCGTCAGCCGGATTGACGAGAAAGGGTTTATTTACTTCGACGCCTTGGGAGGAATCAGCCCAAAGCTCGCGGTCGGCATGAAGGTGGATATATTGGGCTACGGAGGCCGGCTTACCGGGGTAATCGGGGCGAACGCCCAGCATCATGGCGGGCTGAAGGAAGAATTTGAATTCTCCGATTTGTGCATCGACTGCGGAGCGGCGAGCAAGGAGGAGGTTGCCGCTTTGGTGCAGGTGGGCGATCTGTGCGTGTACAAGCGGGAGCCGGAGCTGCTGCTTAACGACAGGCTGAGCGGGCGGGGACTCGATAACCGCACGGGGGCGTTTATCGCCGCAGAGACGCTTAGGCGCGTTGCCGGACGGGGGGCGAAGGTCGGAGTGTATGCGGCCAGCACGGTCAACGAGGAGACGAATATGGGAGGGGCGTATTTCGCCGGTGCCGGGGTTGCTCCGACGATGGCGATTGCGGTCGACGTTACGTTCGCCACCGATTACCCGGGAGCGACGTCCAAGCATGAGATCATCGAGCTGGACGGTGGGCCAGTGCTTGCCAAGGGAGCGCCGATCAACCGGAAAGTTAACCGTCTGCTCGAACTTAGCGCGCAGCGGTTGGGCATGCGGCTGCAATACGAGCTGACGCCACGCAAAACCGGCACCGACGCCGATATGATTCGTACGACAGGCCGGGGCGTTCCGATCGCGCTTGTCTCGCTGCCGCTCCGTTATATGCACGCTCCTGTGGAAACGGCCAGTTTGCGGGACATCGAGCAGGAGATCGAGCTGCTGGTCGATATGATCGATCATTTGACCGGAAGCGAAAATTTGAACCCGATCCACGACGAGCTGTAACACCGGAAGCCCCGCACTGCCCGCAACAGGCATGCGGGGTTTTCTCGCAGATATAAGCAGGTGTCAGTCCGCGGGGGAAGAGGGAACCGGAAACGAAGCAGATCGATCCGGCTGCTGCGACTTGGGAAGTGAATTAATTAATCACATTAATTACGATCTGCGACTCTTCTCCCCATCAACACAAACCGATGAATCGAGGAAGAGAATAGTTGCGTCATAATAAAGTTCGCCTGAGCCCTATTAAAGTCAACCGCGACCGTTCAAACCCCATATACCGCTTCTTTCCATTGAAGCGTTTCTCTGTCTGGGATAGACCCCGCTTAAGAATTCATTTAATGCCATTAAATAAATCGGGCGATGTTCTCCCTGCACATATCGCTGTTTCTCTTCGGCGGTAGGCTGGTTATAATCAAATTACAGAGAACGTTGCTGGATAAGGAGGCGGCTTATGGACAGACGGACATTTATCCGGAGAATGCTGGCAGCAGGCTTCCTGACGGCCGCCGCTGCGGGAGGCGCTTGGACATTCGGGCTGGACCCCGAGGGCAAGCCGGACTCAGGCGAACCGGCCGGACGCACCCGGCTCGGAGAGCAAGGTATCGTATGGGGCAATAAGGACGATCCGTCCGGGGCGCTGCTGTCGTTTATGATCTTAAGCGACTTGCATATCAATAGCGGCATTTCGTATCCCAGCGAAAATTTGCGCCGCGCGCTTGAAGATATGAAAGCTTTCGAATCGAAGATCGAGTCGATCGTGATGACCGGCGATATTACCGAATCCGCGACCGAATCCGACTATAAGGAATTCCGGAACGTGATGAGTCCGTACAAGCTCCCGCCGGTATACGCCAATATGGGCAACCATGACTATTACAACATCTGGATCGACGCAAACGGAGCGTGGAGCAAGGAAACGATGCCGAACGGCAAGTCCGATCGGCAGTCGCGTCAGCTGTTCATGGAACAGTTCGGTCTGGATAAACCATATTCGGAAGCGGTAGTGAACGGTTACCGGCTGCTGCTTCTGTCCCAGGAAGCCTACGTTCAGGAACAACCGGACGTCGGGGAAGGCGCGTGGTATTCCGACGAGCAGCTGGCTTGGCTTCGGGAGCGGCTGGCGGCGCGGAGCGACAACAAACCGGTTTTTATTATGATTCATCAGCCGCTGCCTGCCGCCGGACGCAACGGAGGCAATCATGCTATGATCCGGGCGAACGAATTCCGGGATATTTTGCAACGACATTCCCTGGTTTTCGTGTTCTCCGGCCACACGCACCAGGATTTTCAGAACGGCAGGGAGCATTACGTGAAGGAGAGGTTTCATTGGTTTCAGAATTCGTCCGTCGGACGGGTGTTGAACCCCGAGTTCAGGCCGTACAGGGAGCAGGTGTCGCAAGGTTTATACGTGCAAGTTTTCCAAGATAAGGTCCGGCTGAGGGGAAGAGAGTTTATCGGGCGTTCTTGGATCGGAGAGGCAGACTGGACCGTCCCGCTGGCCTGATATCCCGTGCGCTGTTACCGCTGTTATGAACCTGACTCCTGCTACTTACGCAAAATATTGTGCCTGACGATAGCCTGGACGAAGCGAGAGACGAATATTTTGAACAGAGTCCGGCATCGGCGTTCTCCATCCTGGAGCGAGGCGACACCTTCCCGCTAGGGGAAGGGTACGTTCGATGGTTTACTTCGGAGCAGCTACGAAGCGAGCTGGAGGATACTCCGTATCAGCTCGAACGATACGAAAGCGACGAGCTTTATGACGGGGCCGGTTATATCCGGATCGCCGAGCTGTCCAGACTGCGGTAGCTTGCCGGTGCGGGATTCCAGGCCAGAGCGGGCATTGTGAACCGGAGGGGAGAGCTATGAAGAGAAGTGTGCCGGGCAAGATTGCTTTCCTGGCGGTAACTCTGATTGCACTGGCGTCCATATATTTGAATTTGCAGCTTCACGACCGGTTGAAGGCGGAACGGCATCCGATTATACTTACCCATTTCGACCGATATGATTTGGAGTTGTTTAACGATTTCGCCGACCGGTTTCAGCAAGGAAAAGGGGGTTATATTCTCTTGATCCCGCCGGTCGTGGACGGAGGTTACTGGATTCATGACGTACATTCACAAGGAAAAGAAATCAGATGGACAATCGACAACACCAGGGACGGAATGACCGGCGAGGCCGACAGAGGGAAGCGGGAGTTTGTCTGCCGTGCGATCGAGCGGATTGACGGCGGGACGAGCTACACCTTCGCGCTGAGCCGGTGCAACGGTTATAATGAGGGGGAGAAGATCCCTGTACTTTCGTTTAATAAAGACGAACTCTAGAACGGGGCGGTCGACCCCATTATGTAGACAAAGAAGGTCGATCAGCCGGAAACGAGGGATACGTATGGATTTGTATGAAGCGATTAAAAGCCGGAGATCGATCGGCCGGGTCAAAGACGAGGCGATCAGCCGGGAAACGGTCGAACTAATTTTGGAAGCGGGCAACTGGGCGCCGAGTCATCATGCGACGGAGCCTTGGCGTTTTTATGTCATGAGAGGCGAAGGGCGGAGCGTGCTGGCCAAAGCGTACGGCGATATCGCCGTCGAAACGGCGAAGTCGGGCAATGCATCGGATGAAGCCGAGCTGCGGGCGAAGCAGGGGGCCAAAGCTTTTCGGGCGCCTGTCGTCATAGCCGTCGCCGCCTCGCCTTCCAAAGTGCCTCAAGTGAACCGGAGCGAAGAATTCGCCGCCGTCCATGCCGCCGTGCAAAATATGCTGCTTGCCGCGCATGCCGCCGGTCTCGGCGCGATCTGGCGTTCCGGCGAGCCGATGTATCATCCGATCATGAATCAGGCGTTCGGCTTGACCGGAGACGAGCAGTTAACCGCACTGATCTATCTGGGCTATCCGGATATGCCGACTCCCGCCAAGTCGCGACGGCCGGTTCAAGAAAAGACGGTGTGGATCGATACGGCGGCCCGGTAATTCGGAGCCGGGAAGAGAAGATGACGAGAAGCGGCACTTGCAGAGTGCCGCTATTTTTTTGGATAACGATTGTTGTTGGCGCTTTCAAAGAGAAGATATGGAGATGGAAGGTTAAACGGATCCGTCACTTTAACCTTGCATTCATTCTCCGGTAGGCCTGCGGAGTTGTCCCGGTCCGTTTTTTGAACGTTTTGCAAAAGAATGAGGATGAGGCGAACCCAAGTTGCTCTGCGATGAGGGCGACAGAGAGTTTGGTATGCGCGAGTTGCTTACGCGCCGCCTCGATCCGAATGTCCGCTAATTTCTCGCTAAAGGTTTTCTTGTACATTCGTTGCAGGACTCGGTTCGTTTGACGAGTGCTGAGATGAAGCAGGCTGGATAAATGTTCAAGCGTCAAATGAGAGGAATAATGGTCGAAGTAATCGTCGATTAGCTGGCTGCGCGCATCGTTAATATTAGGGAAAGGAACCGGCACGGTTGCAGCACTGAAGCTGGTTAAGGCACGCATAAGCTCGACCAGGATCTCACTGAAGCCGGCCTGTACGATGGTGTAGTAACCGAGACGGCGCTCTTGCAATTCCCGGGTGATCCGTTGAAACAATGGGAGCAGGCACTCTTGATTCGGGATACGGCGGAATTCCTTCGAAAGGAGAGCTGCTATCATCGTCCCAGCCTCTTCAGGCGGGCCATTGGAGTGCTCCTCCACTTCGACATATTCGAAACGGAACGTGTATTTGCGTAACGGTGCGAAGCGATCCGATTGGAAGGCGTGGTACAGGCCGGACGGAATCAGGTAGGCCGTATGAGGGATAAGCGCTTCCTCCTCCTCCTGTCCGCTCAACGTTAACAGCCCGGAACCCGATTCAACGAAGTGCAGTTCACTCATGGCATGATTGTGCTGATTCTGCATCGCCGGCGAGCCGTCAGATAGGAACGTTCCATCCATATGTATGGTGAATATCAAACTCCCAATCCGGGTCTGGATTATAAAATTCGTTGCTGCGATGAATTCCATAACCTCCCCCCACTCTCCCATGAAAGTTGAAATAGCACTATTGTGACATGTTTCTGCAAAAGATGGCGCTTGGCCGGCTACTGCCTTCTTCCCCTTCAAAGTATACTCGTGGTGCAGCTAAAAAAATATTACTATAAACGGAGGAAACAAGCTATGGTGCAACCATTCGTTAAAAAACTTTCCCAACTTCCCGGCTATGAGGGGGAGGGCGTCACCTTTCTGGAAGAGCACGAAGCCGAGACGATCTCCAGTAACTATGTGAGGCTCTCCAAGGGCCAGAGCACAACAGTCGGCAATCACGACGATGAAGAGGAAGTCTACATCATCATGGGTGGTCGAGCGAGTCTCAGACTGAACCAAACCGTTTATGAAGTCGAATTCGGGGACGTCGTCTATATCCCGCGCGATGTAGAGCACCAAGCGACCTGCATCTCCGAAGAGGATTTCGAGTACATTTGCGTCGCGAACTGGCCGGATCGAATCCCGGGTCAACCCGTCCATCATAAGTAAGACGAAGGCAGGGGAGAATGATGCGTTTTGGAGTTGCAAAAGATTTGATAACCCCGGATGTACCCACGTATATGGGGGGATACGGCTCCTTTTTCAATAAACCGTTTCAGGGGATTCATGACGATCTGTACGTACGGACTTTACTTGTGCAAGACGGTGAAACGAAGCTGATATTCGTATCGCTCGATCTGTTATTCCACGATTTTGCCCTGACCGAGGAGCTGCAGAAGTGGAGTGAAGCCGCCTTTCATATCCCGGCAGACCATTTCTTCCTGACCTACAGTCATACGCATGGCGGTCCGGCAATGGTGGGCTATGACGATGCAAGTCAGCATTCGCCTAGCTATGAGCGATTCCTGCTAGAACGAATTAAGAGCTGTGTGTCCAGGGCGATGCTCAATACATTTGAAGGGACGCTGCAGGTTGGAGGAGTGGACGGGGACTGGAATATCAATCGCAGACTTTTGATAGACGGAGAAATGCAGAACTTGCCAAACCCGGAAGGGGCAAAAGATGATCGCTTGCATGTGCTAAGGGTGTTGGATGTAAATGGACGGACCAAAGTCGTTGTATTCAATTACGCCTGCCATCCCGTCACAGTCCGGGATACGTTGTACCTTTCGGGGGACTACCCCGGCCGGATTTGTCACCTCCTTGAAGCCGAGTATTTCGGCGCGATGGGCATTTTCTTCCAGGGCGCGGGCGGAAACAGCCGACCGAAGGCGACGGCGTACAAGGGCATGTTCGTCACCTGCACATATGACGAAATGAATGAAATGGCGATTTCGATCGTTCAAGCGATCAAGCTGCTCTTGTCCAATCCGAAGGCGATGGTTCAGGTGCAACCGGATGTGGCTGCCTGTCAATTCAAGGTACACTTAGAAATAGATCCTTATCCAAAAAAACATTTCGCTGCAATCGCAAGTGATCCAGGCTCGCGGCCGGGGTTGGTCGGCATGGCGAATCGAGTGCTAGACCGCTATGACCACATGCCGGACTATGTCGACTTGCCCGCCGGACTTATCCGGTTAAGTGCCGATCTCTATATCGCCTACATGGGCGGAGAGCCGTGTTACGAAGTGAAGCAGAAGCTGGAGCGGCTGTTCCCGGATGTCACGCTTCTATTCTGGGGGTATGCGGATGCGACCGCCTATATACCCGACGACCAAATAATCGCGGAGGGCGGCTATGAAGCGGAAGGGTCTGTCGTTGAATACGGATTGAAAGGACCGTTCCGGCCCGGGATCGACACGCGGATGGCAGGGGCGTTTACGGCGGCATTTCGTGCTTTGTAGTTGATAGGGACACTATCGTGAGCAACGGCGTGAACGATAACCGGCTCGTGCAGCCGGCCGCCATCTTCAAATAGGATCAGGCGTTCCCGTCACCGGCCGTCAATCGAAAGCGAGTAGTTGAAGGCACACCTTTGGTATCGACACGGGCGGGTCGAATATAGAGCCAAAGCTGTCAACTGGTAGTAGCTTTTATCGACTTTTGCGCTTACCCGGGAAATGGCGAGTGTATTTCCCATAGCGATCACAGCTAGTAGAAATAGGTTCGAGACGTGGATGCAAGTCCAAGCAACTCTACTCTCCTCTCATATATTGAATGCAGAGGAGGTGATAGAGAGAATGAACAAAGCTGTAATCTTGCAAACATTCCCTAGGCTGTCGCTCTATTCCGACGAGAACTTCAGAGGACGGGTTCGCGTGCTGCGCGGCAACTTGGGAATCCGGAATCTCGACGGCCGGTTTGATGTGGAGAGCCTTCGTTTTTTCTCTACAAGCTCCAACGCGACTCTGGTCTTATTCTCGCGCCGAAATTTCCAAGGCGCGTTTCGCGTATTCCGCGGCAACCGCAGTATCGCCGATCTGGACGATATTATCGCAGGAAACGATGCAGATTCTCTTATTTCTTCGAACGTCCGCCTTACCTTGGCCCAGATTCGGGAGATTCGCAGAACGGGCAGACTGCCCAGCGGGTTTAGAAGAATTTGAGAAAAGAAAGATGCAAAAAACGGCGCGTATCCCGCGCCGTTTTTTGTCGTCATACGGATATTGCCGAGGCAATTTAATTGCATCCGGAATACAAGGGACACGCTGCGCCGATCGTATAAACCATGGGATTGCCGGGATGTTTACTCCGAGTCGGCATTGCGCAAGTCGTCCAGCAGCTTGCTCATATCTTCCGGCAAAGGCGCCCGCACTTCCATCCGTTCGCCTGTCCAAGGATGAACCCAGATCAGTCTCTCGCCGTGCAGCGCCTGCCGGTGAATGTACCGGCGCGTTCCGCCATACATGCCGTCCCCGGCCAGCGGGTGGTGGATCGACGTTAAATGAACGCGTATCTGGTGGGTACGTCCCGTCTCCAGCCTGAGACGGACAAGCGTATGGCCCGCGAGATATTCGACGACCTCGTACAACGTCACGGCCGGATCGCCCGTCTCGCTGACGCGTCTGCGTGTGGAATGATGACGGTCCTGGCCGATCGGTTTGTCGATTTTCCCTTTCCGCTGCTCGAAGGCGCCTTCGGCCACCGCCAAATAGATTCGTTCGATAGTTTTCTCGCGCATCGCCTTATCGAACTCGTAATGAGCCAGCTCGTTTTTGGCATAGAGGACAGGACCGGTCGTTTCTTTGTCCAACCGGTGGATATGCCGCACCCGGCATTTTTGCCCGGATGCTTCATAGTAGGCGGCTACCGCATGGGCGAGCGTCCCGCGTTGTCCCTGCGTGCTCGGGTGGACTTCGACACCGGCCGGCTTGTTCACGACCAGCGTAAAGTCGTCCTCGTACAAAATGTTCAAGTCGACCCAGTCGCCGGGAAAGCCGGGAGATTCGCTGGGGAACAGCTTGATCCGAAGCAACTGACCCTGCTTGATAATGCTGTTCGTAGCGGTTAATCGGCCGGCTACCTTGGCAGGGATCGGGAACGATTTCAAAATGACCCCAAGCGGAGCGGACGCCAGCGAATCCGGGAGCTTAAACTCCATCCATTCGCCTTTGCGGCGGCCCGATTTCAGACTGACCGTTTGTTTCGGGGCCGGTTTGCCGCTTGGTCCGGGCTTGGTTAACGCGGCGGGGACGTCACGCCGGTTTGTTCTCGCCTGGGCTTGCTGGTTCTCGTGACGATGATTCGTTTTCCCCACAGGAAGCTGTTTATCGGAACGGCTGTTTTTGGCAGCCGAGTTGGATTTGTCATAGGGATTCGCTTTTTTGGACCCCGGCTTTTGCCGGCCGCTCCGGCCGCCTGGCGCCGGTTGTCTCGACCGCCGACCCGATTCTCTCACTTGCACCACCACCGCGTCTCATCTCTATTTTTCAATACGATTCATTTTACGATAAATCAAAGGGAAAGCAAAACGAAAATGAATAAGATGGTTTCAAGTGTCCGAATTGATACCTGTTATTACCTATAATTACATTATATCTTGACTTGTGACTCGTGATTCCCTTATACTGAGAAGGTCAGATGGGAATAAGTGGGAGTGGTGCGGGTGTACACCGTAGAGGAAGTTGCCAAGTTATTGGATATGCATCCTAGAACGATTCGCAGATATATACGGGAAGGCAAGCTGTCCGCAGGCAAGGTTGGCGGCGAATGGAGAATCCGGGAGGAGGAGCTTGAGATGTTCACAGGGCAGGCGGTGAAAGTGATTCACGAGTCGGCGAAACGGGATATCGAATCGTTTCTCAGCGAACATCAACCGGAGGAGGGAGAGAAATACCAGGTTTGCTCGGTCATCGATTGCAGCATTCGACAGGACGAAGCGGCGCGGATTGCGCAGCAGTTGATCGTGTTCATGAACGAAGACAATCCGGCCCGAGGCAAGGCGAAGTTCCAATATTTTTATTTGGAGGAAGAGAAGAAAAGCCGGTTCGTCCTGTGGGGGAAGCCTTCGTTTGTCGGCAGGCTGCTCACGGCGATTGGGGAAATGGCCGACAAGTAAGATGAACGCGGAGCCGCTGCCAGCCGCGTATGATACGTATGAGGAGATGCCGCACGGCTCTTAATGAAGCTTTGTTCCTGTACAGGATGGATTTCGTCACGAGTGCATGTCCGGATATGCTGATCCGGAGGCGGGAGGTGGACGTTGTATACAGGCTGCTTGCTTTGGATATTGACGGCACGTTGTTAACATTGGACAAAAGGATATCCGCCAAGACGCTGGAAGGCGTGAAGGAAGCGGTAGCGGCAGGCATTCAAGTCGTATTGTGCACAGGCCGCAGTTTGCGGCAAAGCTCCGACATTATCCGGCAGCTCGGCTTGGAAGGACCGGTTATTACCCATAACGGCGCAGTCACGTCGGAGATTGGGAGCAGAACCGTACTGGACCGGATGTCGTTTCCGGTGGAAGCCGTCGCCCCTTTCATTCACTATTGCCGCGGGCGCGAGATTCCTTTTCGTGTGTATACGGCATTCGATATGGTCGTGGAGCGGCCATACAACGAAAATCTTAGGGACTATTCGATCCGGAAAGATGTTCTGGCGGAGCGCGAGCCGGTAGTAAAATTAAAAGTGGAGGACGATCGCAGAATAGGCGGATGGCAATTGATTGGGACAGCCTTAAGGAAAACGGTGAAAGATTATACGATGGACATCATGCATCCGAACGCAAACAAGGGCGAGGCGCTGGCGCGGTTGGCCCGGTCGATGGGGATCGGCCGGCAGGAGGTAGCGGCGATCGGGGATCAATATAACGATCTGAGTATGATTCAGTATGCCGGATTGGGCATCGCGATGGGGAACGCCCCTTGGCAGCTTAAACAGAGAGCGGACGCCGAGACGGCTTCCAACCAGGATGAAGGGGTTTACAAAGCAATCGTCAAATATGTGCTGCGATAATTTCGCGGAAAGGCGGCCGCTGCAACGATGAAAAGGAAATATGCGAACCGTGCCGACTGGCCGCGGATTCTAAGCAAAAGATACGAGCAACAGCGGCTGGATCATGCCGGGTTTCACGGGTATATAACTTTGCTGTGGCTGGACCGGGTGAAGCAGCCCCTGGAGGTGGAGGTGCAGAGAGTCCGCCGCTGCGTAGCCGACGACGGGTACGTTTGGATGCAGTTGTTTCCGGACGGCGGGCGCCACACGCTCACGATCATGCTCGACCGCAAGCTGCAGGTGAGGCAGTGGTATTACGATGTTGCCAGGGAAGTCGGACTATCCTCGGACGGAATCCCATATTGGGACGATATGTATTTGGATGTCGTCTGTTTTTTGCCCTACGAGCCCGTTCTGATCGATCAGGACGATTTGGACGCTGCGCTGGGGGAAGGAGTAATTTCGAAGAAGGACTACGAAGAAACCTGCCGGGAGGCCGAGGCATTGCTGCAAAGCGTTAAGGACGGTACGAACCCGTTGATACGAGTCGGACTGGAGCAGGTGGAAGCTATGGCCGCCGGACGGAAGTAAGCTGGAATAAAACAATGAGAGAGAGCAGACGGATGCAAGGGGTAAGCTGAACTAAGCACATTACTTAATGTGATTAATTATTTGAAATATGAATGTCATTAAATAAATTCGCTGCTTCGGCGGACGGAGGTTGTTCGGATGCCACAATATGACGGGTTTGCGATGCAGTACCGGGAAATTTTGAATAAAGGCGGAGCCGGCGGCCCGGAGCCCGCTTTCCGCTATATGGAGGAGCAGCTTGGATGGCTCGGGGATTTGGCCGGCAAGTCCATTTGCGACATCGGCTGCGGCCAGGGACAGCTTAGCATCCGATTGGCCGCCATGGGAGCGAATGTCACCGGTGTCGATTTAAGCGCCGAACAGTTGGCGTATGCCGCAGCCGAAGACAAATCCGGACAGATCGCCTGGGTGCGGGACGATGCGATGAGCTTGAGCAGCATCCAGGACGAATCGTTCGATTTCGCCGTTTCGAGCGTTATGCTGATGGACGTGCCCGATCATCGTTCGGTCTTCTCGGCCGCTTGGCGGATCTTGAAGCCGGGCGGTTATCTGATATGGGTGATTATGCACCCGTGCTTCCAGTCGCCGTTCAGCCATCCGATCGGAGACGGAGGGCGCCACGTATCGGAGTACCGCGAACAGTTCTGGAAGTCACGGGGCCACGGGACGATCCGATCGACATTAGGCGCCTATCATCGACCTTTGTCGGTGTATATCAACGATTTTATGCAAGCAGGCTTCCGGCTGTTGCGAGTCGACGAACTGGACCGGTTGGAGCCGACGGTCGACGTGCTGCCCGGACATTTCGCCGCTGTCGGGCGGAAGATGGACGATGCCCGTTGACCGTGTATTTGCCGCAAGAAAGCCTCGCTTGTATAAAGCGATGACAGCCCTGGATGCCCGGGGCTTTTTTGTCGTATATGCCCGGACAACCTGCTTATTGCCCATCAAATGAACAAAACGGATTGGATTTTGTCGAAAAGCTCCTCCGGTTATAGTACAATGGAACTAATTGTCACTAGGGATTTGGATACCGGTCGGGAGGGTTACGGGTTGAATAGTTTACAGACTCGCATCGTGCTGTTTTTCTCCGTTTTAATGCTGATTGCAGGCAGTGTGCTGAGCTATACCGTGTACACGTCGTCAGCGGATCTGATCAAGAAATCGCTCGGCGACCAGGCCAAGACCATCGCCGCGCAGGCTGCGGGCAAAATCGATACCGCCGCATTCCGCTCCATGCGGGCCGACTCCGATGCGTACAAGCAGCTTCGGCTGCTGCTGAACGACATGAAAGAAACGAACGGCTTGAAATATTTGTATACGATGACCGTCCGGGAGCAGAACGGGCAAATGGAATACGTCTATTCCGTCGACGGAGCGCCGCTTGATGCCAAGGAGGACGTGTCCGAATTCGGTCAAGTGGAGAAGGAGCCGTATGCGGAGCTCGCTCGAGCGTTCACGGAGAAGCAGGAGCAAGTCGGCGAGCTGACCAACGACGATTCGTATGGAGCGACCGTTACCGCTTACGTGCCTATTATCGATCCGGCGACGGGGGACATGCTCGGCGTCGTAGGGGCGGACTTTGACGCGACAGCGGTGTATGAGCGGCTGCAGGAAAACAGCCGGTATATGGTGTGGGTAACCGGGGTTATTTTACTTGCGGCGGTATTGGCGACCTGGTTGCTGGCCCGGATTCTGCTCGGTCCGCTCAAACGGCTGACCGCCGCTTCGAGGCTGGTGCAGGCCGGAGACTTGACCGTACGCGTCGAGACGTCGCGAAGCGATGAGATCGGAGTCCTCTCGCGGGCGTTCCAGCAGATGGTCGGCGAATTGTCCGCGATGATCCGCTCGATCAGGGATAACGCGGTCCTTCTCAACGAGGCGACGGTTCAGTTGAACGATCATACCGAGCGGACGAGTGAAACGGGAAGACGAATGACGCAAAGCATCCGCGAAGTCGCGTCGGGGGCCAGTGTGCAGGTGCAGCGGTCAGCGGAAACGGCCAAATCGGTGGAAGAGGTCAGCGACGGGGTACAGCGAATTGCGGAATCGAGTTCCGTATCGGCGGAAGCGTCGCTCATCGCGGCCGATCAGGCCAGACTCGGCAATATCCGTGCGGAACGCGCCATGGAACAAATGACGTTTATTGCCGAAACCAGTGAATCAAACGTCGAGGATATGAAGCGGCTGGAGCAGCGAACGGCTGAGATCGGACAGATCGTGGTGGCGATCGCGGATATTTCCTCGCAAACGAACCTGCTTGCGCTGAACGCCGCGATCGAGGCGGCCCGGGCGGGAGAGCACGGCAGAGGGTTCGCCGTCGTAGCAGATCAGGTTCGCAAGCTGGCGTCGCAAGCCGAAGAGTCTTCCCGCCACATCTCGCAGCTGGTGGATACGATAGCCGAAGAGACGAGCCGCGTAGCGGGGTCGATCCGTGCCGGCTCCAAGGAAGTGCTGGACGGGCTGGAAGCCGTCCGGCAGGCGGACGCCGCATTCCGCTCCATCCTGAGTGAAGTGGAGCGCGTAGCGGCTCAAGTGCAGGACGTGTCTGCGGTCTCCGAAGAAATCGCCGCAGGCTCGGAGCAGGTAAGCGCGGCGATCGACGAGATGGCCGTCATCTCCCAGGAGGCGGCCAAGCATTACCGCAGCGCCGCCGACTACTCGGAGACGCAGCAGTCCTCGATCGAGCAGTTGAAGCGATCGACCGGGTCGCTTCAGGAGATGGCCGCCGAGTTGAACGTTACGATCCGCAAATTCAAAGTGTAACGGATGGCATTCCCGGTTTGCAGACAATCATGGTAAGATGGAGAAGCTATTGGCGAATATGAACCGGAGCACGCTCCGGACCGGGAGTGTAGAAAATTATGATTACCCGCATCGTGACCCCATCCGAAAGCGGCAAACGCCTGCACCGATATATAAGATCCTTGATGCCCAACTATCCGCTCGGCCAGATCTATAAGATGATCGATCAAGGCAAAGTGAAAGTAAACGGCAAACGGAAAAAAGATACTTACGAGCTGGCGGCCGGCGACGAGCTGACGATATGGATCGAAGAGGAAACGTTCAAGGAGGCTGCGATCGGAGCGGTCGATAAAAAAGTGAAATTCGCCGGCGTCATCTCGAAGATCGACGTTATCTACGAGGATGCGGAGCTGCTGATCGTGAACAAGCCGGCGGGACTGCTCACTCACCCCGATCAGACGGAACAAAAGGATACGTTGATCACCCGCGTTCACGCTTACCTGCACAAAAAGGAGGAGCTGGACAGCCGGATGTTCCTCCCCGCGACGGCGAACCGGCTGGACCGCAATACGAGCGGACTCGTGCTGGTCGGCAAGACGGCGGGGATGCTGCACCAGTTGAACGATTTGATCCGCAAGCGGGAGCTGGACAAATTGTATATGACGATCGTTGAAGGAACGATTGCCGAAGGCGGTACGGTGGACGCCCGGCTGATCCGGGACGAGCGGGGCAACCGGACGAGAGTCGTGAAGGACGGAGCGGCTGCCGCCGGCAGTGGCCGGGAGCAGGAGGAGAAAGACGCGGTTACGCGCTACACGCCGATCCAAACCGGCAGAGGGTATACGTTGATCGAAGTCGAGCTGATCAGCGGCCGGACGCACCAGATCCGGACGCATATGCAAAGTATCGGCCATCCGCTACTCGGAGACGTCAAGTATGGCGGCAAACCGTTTGAGGACGTCCGCCATCAATTGCTGCATGCCTGGAAGATTGTCCTAGCGGACGGCCGGACATTTACGGCGCCGCTTCCGACGTTGTTCCGCTCGGTGCTACGGAGGACCGGCATCGACTTCGATTTGTCGAAATAGAAAGCTTTGCTCAAGACTGCTCCCCGATCACCGTTCAGGGGAGTTTTTTGGTTCCGCGGCCCCGTAGCGATCCAGTGGGTTCGACGGCTATCGAATCGTGACGTGCTTATGGGCTGAAAAACGATCTTTAGCCAGGCTAACGAATCCGGACCTCGTTATCGGGCCGAAAGTGGAAAAAACGGTCCGATTCGCGGAAATAACGATATAAGAGTTCGTTACAAATGCAAACGTCCGCATTCAGCTCTAATAACGATGCCCCGGTTCGTTAGCCATTCCGCCTAAAGAAGACAACATGACTTCAACAACGTCACTCCAGGTCGTACTTCAAGAGACTTCAACGGCTCAATCCATAGCGTTTAAACAAAACGACTATCCTTGCTTCCGATGCAGCGCAGCGGCTCCTGCCGGTGACCGTTCTTCGTAGGCGCAGGTTTTATCCGGGAAGCGGGGGGATGGGTTGCATGGCTGACAATAGAGACCGGGATGACCTTACTCGTGACAATACACCCTTATCGCCGGGCAAGCGGACTCAGCAGCCGTTATCCGGCTGTATCGAGCCTTTTTCACCATGTTCAAGTAGATTCTTAAAACGGATCGGAAGTTTGTATCTGCTTTACAGAAGTTTGTAGCAGCCTTTACAAAAACCTCGGGTGAGCTTGAAAATCATTCGTTGACTGAATGAAAACCGCCCACTATAATGAGGTTGACTACTTAGGAAATCGATTACTATACTAAGCTGGCAGCCTGTAATTCGTTACAAATCGAGTGCAATCACGCACGTTTCGTTTCAGGGATGTGCGGGGAGAGAGGGGATAACCGACTATGTCGTCTATCGAGGATCTGCAGAAGTTCGGGCTGGGCATCTATCATGTCAAGGATCAGCTGAGACAGTGGGTATACGATCGCTCCGAAGCGGCGTTCGAGGCCGGCGACCGGGCGCGCGACGAGATCCGTACCACCCAGGAGCTGGAAGCAAGGCGAACGTTCATGCGGGAGAAATGGCTGGAGTCGGCCGGCGGGCTGCCGTCATCCGATCATCCGCTCAGCCCGGTCATTACCGGCACGATAAACCGGGACGGCTACCGGATCGAGAAAATCATCTTTCAATCCAGGCCGTCCACCTATGTGACCTCGAATATGTACATCCCGGACGGTCTAACCGGTCCGTCGGCCGCGGTATTATTCCTGTGCGGCCATTCCGACAACGGAAAACAGTACAATACCTATCAGACCGTATGCCAGCGTCTGGTCGCCGAAGGCTTGATCGTTTTCGCGATCGACCCGATCGGTCAAGGCGAGCGGTTAAGCTATTACGATCCTGCAACCGGCAAAGCGGAGATCGGGCCCGGCACAAGCGATCACGAATATGCCGGAAGCCAGAGCATTCCGCTCGGAGACGGACTTGCCCGTTATTTTATTCACGATGCGATCCGTGCCGTCGATTATCTGTGCACCCGGCCCGAGATCGATCCGGCCCGGATCGGGGTGACAGGCAATTCCGGCGGGGGACTGCAGACGAGTCTCGTCATGTTGTGCGAGCCGCGTATCGCGGCGGCGGCTCCGGGAACGTTTATCATGAACCGTTCCAGTTATTTGTACTCCGGCCAGGCACAGGACGCGGAGCAAGTATGGCGCGGAATGAGCAAGCTCGGGTTCGATCATGAGGATCTGCTGCTCGCGATGGCGCCGCGTCCGGTGCTGGTGCTTGCGGTCACTTCCGACTTTTTCCCGATCGAAGGCACCCGGCGTACGGTCGCCCGCACGAAACGTTTTTGGGAGATGTATGGCGCGAGCCATAGTCCGGGCATCGCCGAGGACCGGTCTACCCATGCGTATACGCGTCCGCTCGCCGATGCGGCGGCTGAGTTTTTCGCCAAGCATCTGTCTGTGCCTGGAAGAGACACCCGCAAGGAGATCCAGATTGAACTGCTGGGCCAAGCGGAGCTGGACTGCACGAAATCCGGTCAAGTCCGCGGAGACTACGCCGATGCCCGCGCCGTATATGAAGAAAACGGAGCGCGGCTGGACGAGCTGGAACGCCGGCGGGCAGCGCTTTCCGAGGATACGCAGAAAAGCGAGGCACTCGGATGGTTGAAGGAACGTGTATACGGAGGACGCGAGCGATGTGAGCTGAATCCCCGCTTCCTGAGGCTGAAAAATGTGGAGAGCTTGGCTCCGGAAAGCTATTTGTGGTGGAGCCAGGAAGGCTTGTTCAATCATGGGGTAGCGTTCCGGGACGAGCGGTTCGACGGCAAGACGCTGCCCGTATCGATCGGATTGTGGGAGCGTGGGACGACCGTCGCCAGCGAGAAGCTGTCCTGGATTAAGGAGACGTGCGCGAAGGGGTACATCGCCTTCGTCCTTGACGTGTCCGGCGACGGGATCTGCGCGCCGAGCCCGATCAGCCCATACTCCATCTGGAACAGGTTCGGCACGCTGCATAAGCTGACCGCCGACTTGTTCTGGCTGGACGACAGTCTGGCCGCCGTCCGCGCCTATGACGTCATTCGGGCGCTGGATATGGCGAAGCAGCTGCCGGATGCGGCGGCGGAACGTGTGGAACTGTACGCCGAGGGACGTTATGCGTTGTATGCGGAGCTTGCCGCCGCACTCGACGAGCGAATTGGCGGGCTCCATATCGAGAACGGCCCGGAGAGCGTTGCCTCATGGGTCCGGTCGCGTCATTACGATCCGTTCGATTTATTAAGCACGATTTTGCCGGGAATGCTGCGCTACTTCGACTTGCCCGATTTGCGCCGTTGGCGGAACCGGTAGCGACAGCATGAACCGCCATATGAAAGAAGGAGAGAGGTCCGCGCGCAGCGCCGGGCCTTTTTGCCATGCCGGGTCAGAGGAGGGTGCCCCGGTCTATTCGCGACAGAAGCAGCCTGCCGGAACCGTGTTCCGTTCGTTTGTCGAGTAGGCTATAATGATGGGTAGCAAAGGGGAGTGCTCATGTCACGTATTCGGTTAAGCGTATTGGATCTCGTTCCGCTGATTGGAACGGAGGATGCAGCAGCGGCGCTTGGCGAGGCCGTCAAGCTTGCACAGGCGGCGGAGAAGCTCGGTTATACACGCTACTGGCTGGCCGAGCATCACGATATGCAAGCGGTCGTTTCGTCAAGTCCGGAGGTGCTGCTGGCCCATGTCGGGGCGAGGACGGAACGTATCCGGCTCGGCTCGGGCGCCGTGCTGTTGCCTTATTACAAGCCTTACAAGGTGGCGGAATCGTTCCATATGCTGGCGTCGCTGTATCCGGGACGGATCGATCTGGGGATCGGACGTGCGCCGGGCGGCTCGGCTCATGTCTCGCTGGCGCTTGGCGACAACTTCCTCGAAGGAGTCCGCCGTATGCCCGAGTCGCTTGAAGCGCTGACTGCGCTGCTGAAGGACGATTACCGGATCGAAGGCGAGAAAGTATCGGCACGTCCGCTTCCTCCAATACCGCCCGAGCTGTGGCTGCTGGGCACTAACGAGAAAAGCGCGCAGTTCGCTTCCAGGTTCGGTGCGGGCTATGTATTCGGCCATTTTATGAGCGACCAGGACGGCCCGGCGATCATTCAGAGGTACCGTGAAGATTATCGCGCATCGGGGCGGGATACGGAGCCGAAAGTCATCGTAGCGGTTCGGGCCGTCTGTGCGGAGACGGAGGAGAAAGCCGCAGCGTATGCGGAACAGGGGTTGAAGCAGCTGTTCGGCACGTCCGGCGGCGGACCGGCTGCGCAGCAGCCGTTCCCGGGCCGGGCGCTCGTCGGATCGCCGGAGGGCGTAGCGGCGAAGCTAAGCGAGCTGAGCGAACTTTACGGGACGGATGAGTTCATGATCGTTACGCTGGCACCGACTTATGAAGCGAGAATACGCTCTTACGAGCTGCTGGCGGACAAGTTGCGAATCGGGACAAAGGAGGAGTAAGCATGGACCATAGGGAGCTTCAAGAACTCGTGCGGGACAGCCGCAGCATCGCTTTTTTCGGAGGGGCGGGAACGTCGACGGAGAGCGGCATTCCGGATTTCCGCTCGTCTACCGGATTGTTCCGCACGGCGCACGGAACGTCGCATCCGCCGGAGGTGATGCTGAGCCGGGATTTTTTCGACCGGTATCCGGCTGAGTTTTACCGGTTTTACAAGGAGAAGATGATTCACAGGGCCGCCCTGCCTAATGACGGTCACAAAGCACTTGCCGATCTGGAAGCGGCAGGCAAGCTGAAGGCGCTCATTACGCAAAATATCGACGGACTGCACCAGCTCGCGGGCAGCCGCAACGTACTCGAGCTGCACGGCTCGGTTCACCGGAACTTCTGCACCGTATGCGAACAATCGTATACGCTCGGCGAGCTGCTCACCCTGGAAGGCCCGGTTCCGAAGTGCCAGAGCTGCGGAGGGACCGTGAAGCCGGACGTCGTTTTATACCAGGAGCCGTTAAATACCGGGGTGTTCAACCGGGCCGAGGAAGCGGTGACCCAGGCGGATATGCTGATCGTCGCAGGCACCTCGCTAAGCGTATACCCTGCGGCGGGACTTATCCGATATTTTAGCGGGCGCACGCTGCTGTTGATCAACAAATCGGAGACGAAGTACGACAGCTACGCCACGCATATCGTGAACGATTCGTTCTCGGCCGTGATGACCCGGCTGACGGAACCGGAACGGGGCTGAGCCGGAGGCTCCCGGCACTTTTACAATTTCCCACAATGTTTTAAGTTCATCTTAAGCAACGGATGATACGATGGGTTCGGACGCCATTCGAAGCCGAAAGGAACAGCGCAAGCCCATGAGCAAAATTTTGATCGTAGACGACGACTTAGCGATACGCAAGCTGGTCAAAGCTTTTTTGCAAAAGGAAGGATTCGCGATCTTCGAAGCTTCCGACGGTCAGGAGGCGATGGACGTGCTCGGCAACGTCAAGATCGACCTGGTCGTGCTCGATATTATGATGCCGGTGATGGACGGCTGGGATTTTTGCCGCGATCTCAAAAAAACGATGGACCTGCCGGTCATTATCGTAACCGCCAAAGGAGACATCTCGGAGAGGCTGAGAGGATTCCAGCTGGGAACCGACGATTATATGGTCAAGCCGTTCGATCCGATGGAGCTCGTTATGCGTGTCAAGGCGCTGCTGAAACGGTACCGGATCGAGCATTCCGAGACGGCTCAGGTAGGCGATCTGACGATTGACCGGCGAACGTTCGAATTAACGGTGAGCGGACACAGCTCGATGATTCCGCCCAAAGAATTCGAGCTGCTGTTCAAATTCGCGAGCAATCCCGGCCACATCTTTACCCGGACCCAATTGATCGAACAAATATGGGGCATCGACTACGAGGGCGATCCGCGCACCGTGGACGTTCACGTCAAAAGGCTGCGGGAGAGGCTGGAGCAGCAGCAATCGGAGAAAGTATCGATCGTGACGATCCGCAACCTCGGCTACCGGCTCGAGGTGCTGCCGTGATCCGCACGTTGTACCTGCGCATCGCCATCGTCATTTTTATCGTCGTCTGGTGCAGTCTGGCCTTGTCGAGCCTGATGTTCTCGCATTATTTCCGTGTCCAGCTGAACGACCGGGTGGAGGAGCTGCTGCAGAACGCCGCCAAGCTGGTCGTCCGGCTTATCCAGGAAACCGAGCCGCAGCAGCTCGGCCAGACGGTCAGCATCGCCGGCAAGCTGAATCGCGGACAGGAGCTGCAGCTGTTCTCCGACTCGGACGAGCGGTTCTCCTCCTCAGTCCCCGGTGCCAAAACCAAATGCGTCATTCCTCCCGCGATCGTTAACGAAGTGATAAATGGTGGGTCCTACAGCAGCTTCCAGGGGGAAGAAAGGGAAGACTGCCCGCAGGGCAGCGTGGGGACGTCGTTCGAATACAGCGGCAAGCGCTACGCGCTGTTCGTCTCTCCGAGCGGACCGGCTCCGATCCGCCGTATCGAGTTTCTCGATTTCCGCAACTTGTCGACGATTTTGTTGATCAGTTCGTTTCTGATCGCACTCGCGGCGATATATCTCGTCCGTCCGCTTAAGAAGATTACGAAAGCGACCCGCAAAATCGCCGGCGGCGATTTTAACGTCCAGCTGAATATCCGGCAAAAGGACGAGCTCGGCCAGCTCGCCTCCAGCATTACGCATATGGCCCAAGAGCTGAACAAGATGGAGAAAATGCGGCAGGAGTTCGTCTCCAACGTCTCCCACGACATTCAGACGCCGCTTACGTCGATCCGCGGGTTTTCCAAGCTGCTGCAGCAGGACGGACTAGATGCGCATGAGAAAATCAGCTACCTGAAGCTGATCGAGAGCGAGTCCGAACGGTTATCCCGCTTGAGCGAGAATTTGCTGAAGCTCGCCTCGCTCGACGCCGATCAGTATCCGCACCAGCCCAGGCCGCTGCAGCTGGACGAGCAATTGCGCCGATGCGTCGTAGCGGCGGAGCCGCTCTGGTCGGCGAAACAGCTCGATATCGAGCTGGATCTGCCGCCCGTCCAGTTATCGGCGGACGAAGATTCGCTCGGTCAGGTATGGACGAATCTGCTGCATAATGCGATCAAGTTTACGCCTTCCGGAGGGCAGATTACCGTCACTTTGCACGAGGACGAGAGGCAGGTGTCGGTAACGGTAGCCGATACCGGGATCGGGATCTCGCCCGAGGATCAACAGAACATATTCCGTCGGTTTTATAAAGCCGACAGCTCCCGGCACAATTCCGGATGGAGCGGCAGCGGGCTCGGGCTCGCGATCGTTCAGAAAATCGTCGGGCTGCACAAAGGCAAGCTTACGCTGACCAGCCGGCTGCACGAAGGAACGAGCATACGGATCGATTTTCCGAAAGAGAATAAAAAAAGCTTGTAGTTGAAACGTTCTTCGCAGTGAATCTTCCTGCGTCAGCAGCCGCCTTTCCTTCTGTGTGAAGGAGGGGCGGCTTTTTTTGCATGGCGGGATCGCATAGAAGTATAAGTCTTCTTTGTCCGGAATCGCCGTCCGACCGACCACAGGGGTGCCGCACTCGCACTTTAAGCAACAATTTAGTTTATTTTCAGCTTGCATTAAGCCTCCGTTCACGGGCAGGTCATATAGAAGGCCTATACTTCAAGTGCGAGTTCAAAAAGTCCGGTTTTCAGCACCGAGAAGATGGGATGAAGCTAGGAAATGAGGAGCAGAGCGTAGTGGGACCTACGTGAGCACCGGAAGTTCCGGCTGAATTCCATATTCGATGTCGAGCAGGCTTCCTGATCGGCTTCGTGATCAAAAGTGGACTTTTTGAACAACCTCTTCAAGGCGTAGGAGTCAAGGATACATAGAGACGAGAGGATGGAGATGGAATTGAGCAACCAAAAAGGAACTACGATGAAGAAACGTTTTGCCGTGCTGATGGGGGCGGTCGTATTCGCGGCGGCGGGCGGCTTCGCCGGACCGCTGCATCCGGCCTATGCGGATACGGTGAAGACGGAGACGGTTTCGGTCTCGAATGAAGGTACGATTCGGGAGGTGGCCGTGTCCGGCCAAACGGCAGACCCGATCACTTACGCCGATCTGTTAGTACGAAAGCAGCTGTCCCAAATCGTCACGCTGTCGTCCGCGTATGCCGACCCGGATATCGGTTATAGCGCTTATCTGGAGTCGGTGTATTCGGGAAAATCGCTTGCCGAAGCGGCCGGGATTTCGCCGGGCGACCTGTATGACCAGCTGATGGCCTCCTACCGGCAAACCGTCGAGGCGGAAGTCGCCGCCGGTTACTTGAGCGGAACGGAAGGCGATCAGGCGGTCCAGGCTTTATCGTCCGCCGTATCCGCTGCGGTATCCGGCAGTTGGGATCAAGATTCCCGATTGTCCGTTACGGACGCCGGGCAAGATCTCGTGCAGCTGCATGTGAACCGGATCGTGCCGAACGCCGCGATTTATATCGAAGGCTCGTCGACCGGGTTGCTTCAGGCGGTGCAAGCGGGCCAAAGCTTGGCGGAAGCAACCGGCTTAAGCGCGGATTCATTGTCCGCCCAGCTCGAGTCGCAGCTGTCCGCCGATCTGGACCAAGCCGTCCGGTCCGGCAAGCTGCGTGCGGAAGATGCCGAGGCGCGGAAGACGGAAGGGGCGAATGCGATCCGGGAAGCCGTATCGACTCCGGCATACGACAGGGCGAGCACCGTTTGGATGGACCGGTTCGGCGAGCGGCTCGTCGTCCGTCAGCTCGACTCGGCGGAACGATTGGCCGCCGTCCTGTCGAGCAAGGACTACTCCGACGTTCTGGAGGCGCTGGAGCAAGGGAGCACGCTCGCAGAAGCTACCGGACTTTCGGATTCCGAGCTGTCGGAACAGCTGGGGGCCTCGATCCGTCAGGCGATCGATGCCACTTGGCTTGACGGCAGCTCGTCCTGGCAGGCAGCGGAGCAGTGGAAAGCGAAGGCGGACGAAGCGATAAACCGGCTAATTCGCGGTGAAACGCCGGACGGGTCGCCGCAAGCCGATGCAGCGATCGCTCTAGGGAGCACGCGGAATATCGTGAAGAACAGCGCCTCGTATGCCGGCAAATCGGACGAGGAGCTGAAGGAGGCGCTAGCCGCCGGTCAGACGCTCGTACAGGCAACCGGACTAACCGAAGCCGAGCTGCTTGGCGCGCTTCAATCGGGAGCCGATTCCTACATCTCCGGTGCGGTGCGAAGCGGCAGATTGGACCGTTCTGCGGAGGAGGCGACCCGCGAGGAAGCCCATTCGCTTATCCGCGCTGCTATTCAAACGACGGGATATGCAGGCAAAGTGGATGCCTCGCTGTACGGCAGCGAGCTGGCGAGCCGGATGCTGGAGCAGACGGCGGAGGCGGTCGGAGCGGACGAAGCCGAGCTGCTTGAGTCGCTTTCGCGGGGTTATCCGCTTTCGGCCGCCGCGCATTCGGACAAGGACAGTCTGATTTACAATCTGCTTCGCTCGGCTAATCAGGAGATTAACGACCTGGCCGCCGACGGTCGAATGACGACGGAAGAGAGCGCGCGGTTGAAAGCCGAGTATGCCTCCAGCCTGCTGGAGCTGCTGGCTTAATTGCGGAATTAACCGTCAGGGCCGTTCCCATTGCCGGAACGGCCTGCAATTTTACCTGGATTTAAGGTTTTGTTCATAAATGGTTCATATTCGGCGCCTATAATTCCTTCAGGCTGAACTAGTTGTCCCTACAGCAATGTAAGCGTATCCAGAAAAAGGCAGGAGGAGGAATTACAGCTATTACATACGGAAGTGCCGGCTGAACAGCCAACCTATACATTTCAAGTCCATAGAGTAGATGGGAAGGAAGATGGTCATGGCCATGAAACGCGGTGCGAAATGGGCGGTCGTTTTGGCGGTTGTCGTCGTTTGCGGAGGAGCGGGAACGTATTTTTTTATCAGCACATCCGAACGGCCGAAAGTATCCGCCCAAACCCAAATATCCACCGTACAAGTACAAAAAGGAAATATCCGGCTGTCCGTATCCGGGACGTCGCAGTTCCAGACGCAAAATTTGCAGAACATTACCGCTCCGGCGGACGGTACGATTTCGCTGCTTAATGTAACCAGGAGCCAGCCGGTCAAAAAAGGGGACATTCTGGTTGCCGTTTCGAACCCGACGATTGAAGCGTCCTTGAAGGACGGCCAAACGAACCTGGCCAATTTGCAAAAGGAACTGGACGATTTGATCCGCCAGCAGCAAAATTTGCGCATCGTCGCGCCGAGCGACGGCAAGCTGACACTGGGCGCCAACTTTGACGTCGGTTCGACGGTAAGCAAATCGATGAAGATCGGGACCGTCTCGGTCAACTCGGTATTAACAGTGAAGCTGCCCTTTCCGATGGAAGAGGCGATCCAGTTTCAAGCCGGAGATGCGGTTGATTTGACGATTACCGGATTCTCGCTTACGAAGACCGGAACGGTGAAGTCGGTCGGCAAGGAAATGAAGGCCGATGCGTCGGGCAACCGGATGGTGGATGTGGAAGTGACGGTGGACAACGACGGTACGATCGACGCCGGCATGGACGTATCCGGCAGCGTACTTTTGAACGGCAGGGAGATTAGGGCGAAAAGCACGGCGAAGCTGGAGCCGCAAAAGACGGTCGCCTTCCTGTCGGAGACGGCGGGAACGGTGTCGGAGCTGCGCTACAAGACGGGGGATACCGTCAAGGCGGGAGACGTGATCGCGGTCATCGTGAACGATTCCTTGAAAGATTCGATTGCTTCCAAGCAAGCCAGCCTGGAGAGACAGCAATTCACAGTTCAGGAAGCGCAGAAGCGGGTCGACGATCTGACTGTAAAAGCTCCGTTCGACGGCGTATTTTCTACCGATTTCGCCAATCAGCGGGCGAACGTGCTGGCCAAATTCCCGGTCGGAGCCGCCGTGAAATCAGGCGATCTGTTCGGGGGCGTGGCGAGCCTGGACGTCATGACGCTGCCGGTTCAGGTGGACGAGTTGGATTTGACGAGCATCAAGCCGGGACTGAAGGTCGAGGTCAGCGTGGACGCCTTCTCCGGACGGAAGTTTGCCGGCGAGGTGCTTACGGTATCGACAGTCGGCACGACGACGAACGGCGTGACGTATTACGATGCCGTAGTCGGCGTCGAGAATAAAGACCAGTTGCTCAAGTACGGGATGACGGGTACGGCTGAAATTTTGATACAGGATAAAAAGGATGTGCTCACGCTGCCGCTCGAGGCGCTCCGGATGCAGCGCGGCGGAGCCAGCGTATCGGTCAAGAAAGCCGACGGCACGGTCGAGGAGAACGTTCCGATCAAGATCGGCATCCGCAGCAAGACCAGCGTAGAAGTGACCGAAGGGTTGCAGGAAGGCGACGAGGTCGTCGTGCCGACACGTCAGCGCACGCAGAACGGAACCCAGCAGCAGATCGACGCTTTGCGCCAGCAGTTCCAGGGCGGAGCGTTCCCGCAAGGCGGGGGCGGCGCTGGAGGCGGAGGCGTGATGATCCAGATTCCGCAAGGCGGAGGAGGCGGCGGATTCCAGGGCGGCGGCAGTGCCGGCGGAGGCGGAGGAGGCCGATAAGCATGAACATCATCGAACTGACGGATATTTGCAAAACGTATGGCCGCGGAGACGAACAGGTGCATGTGCTGAAAAACGTTTCGCTTACCGTCCACACAGGCGATTTCGTAGCGATCGTCGGTCCCAGCGGTTCGGGTAAATCGACGATGATGAATACGATCGGCCTGCTGGACACTCCGACATCCGGTACATACAAGCTCGACGGGACCTCTACCGAGAAACTGAATGACAGCCAAATGGCGGTGCTGAGGAACAAAAAGATCGGCTTTATCTTTCAGCAGTTCAACCTGCTGCCCCGGTTGACGGCGATCGAAAATGTAGAGCTGCCGTTAATCTACGGCGGGATGGCAAGAAGCGAGCGGAGAGAGAAAGCGGTCCGGATGCTGGAATCGCTTGGCATGGGAGCGCGCATCGGCCACAAGCCGAGTCAGCTGTCCGGGGGCCAGCAGCAGCGCGTGGCAATCGCCAGAGCGCTTGCAGGCTCGCCGTCGCTGCTGCTGGCCGACGAGCCGCGATCGCCGGACCTTTGTTCGAAGCGTTCATGGAGCAGGCGGTCCGAGACCGGCTGGAGGACGCGGAAGCTGCCGCGATCGTGACGACGCCGGCCCTTCTGGGGCGCGTGCCGGTGAGCAGCCTGCCGAACCTGAAGCATGTGATTCTTGTCGGCGACGACATTCCGGACGGACCGAAACAGGTCGATTTCAAAAGCGAGATGGCGCAAGCGTCGGAGCAGCTCGATATCGAGTGGGTCGACCGCGAGGACGGCATGCTGCTTCATTACACGTCCGGTTCGACGGGCAAGCCGAAGGGCGTGCTTCACGTTCACAATGCGATGATTCAGCACCTGTATACGGGACAGATCGTGCTTGATCTGAAAGAAAACGATGTCTACTGGTGTACGGCCGACCCGGGCTGGGTAACCGGTACGAGCTACGGGGTGTTCGCTCCGTTCCTCAACAAAGTGACCAACGTCATCCGCGGCGGGCGGTTCAGCCCGCAGGATTGGTACAATACGATTCAGCGCTACAAAGTATCCGTCTGGTACAGCGCGCCGACGGCGTTCCGCATGCTTATGGGAGCCGGCGACGACACGGTGAAGCAGTTCGACCTCAGCAGCCTGCGCCACGTGCTCAGTGTCGGTGAACCGCTTAACCCGGAAGTCGTGCGCTGGGGGATGAAAGTATACAACCACCGGATTCACGATACGTGGTGGATGACGGAGACCGGCGGCCAGCTCATCTGCAACTACCCGAGCATGGACATCCGTCCGGGTTCGATGGGCAAGCCGATTCCGGGCACGGACGCGGCGATCGTCGACGACAGCGGCAACGTGCTGCCTCCGAACCGGATGGGCAACCTGGCGATCAAGACGCCTTGGCCGTCGATGATGCGCAAGATCTGGAACAACCCGGCGAAATACGAAGAATATTTCCGCCTGAAGGGCTGGTACGTATCGGGCGACTCGGCTTATATGGACGAGGACGGCTACTTCTGGTTCCAGGGCCGCGTCGACGACGTCATCAACACGTCCGGCGAGCGCGTCGGACCGTTCGAGGTCGAGAGCAAGCTGGTCGAGCATCCGGCGGTTGCGGAAGCCGGCGTCATCGGCAAGCCGGACCCGCTGCGCGGAGAGATCATCAAAGCGTTCATCTCGCTGCGCGCCGGATTCGAGCCGAGCGACGAGCTGAAGGCGGAGATTTCGCAGTTCGTCAAAGT